>JBFXAS010000226.1:0-9014 GCA_050184075.1 Gemmatimonadales bacterium | reverse complement strand
TGCTCAACGGGACCGACATCCGCGATCTGACGCTGCGGAGCTATCGCGACCTGCTGGCGGTGGTGCAGCAGGACACCTTCCTCTTCGACGGCTCGGTGCGCGACAACATCGCGTACGGCCGGCACACCGCGACCGACGCGGAGGTCGAGCACGCGGCCCGTCAGGCCAACGCGCACGAGTTCATCGCCGGGCTGCCGGACGGATACGACACCTACGTCGGCGAACGCGGCGTCAAGCTCTCGGGCGGGCAGCAGCAGCGGCTCGCAATCGCCCGGGCCTTCCTGGCGGAGCCGCAGGTCCTGATCCTGGACGAGGCGACCAGCAACCTCGACACCGAGAGCGAGCAGCTGATCCAGGCCGCGATGGCGGACCTGCTCCGAGGTCGCACCACGTTCATGATCGCGCATCGCCTCTCGACCATCCGACGTGCCGACCTGATCCTCCTGATGGACCGCGGCCGGATCGTCGAGCGGGGCACCCACGAGCAGCTGATGGAAGTCCGCGGCGAGTATGCCCGCATGGTCCAGCGTCAGGCGGCCGGGATGGATGGGGAGGCGATCTGGGGCGAAGGCACGGGGCTCGCCTCACCGCTCGCGGCATCGACCGAGTGAGGCCACCCCCGGACACCGCCCTCCGGCGGCTATATGAGGAGACGAAGGGAGATGGAGCCGTGAGAACGATGGGGTGCTGGCTCACCGCGATCCTGCTCTCGACCGCCCCCCTCGGCGCGCAACAGCGGGACGACGCCGGCTACGACACTTCGGTGGCGCGGCCGCTCTTCCCGCCGGGCGCCGGGCCCAGGGTTGCCGTGGACGGCGGGCATCACAACTTCCACACGATCGGCGGCCGCTACCGCGTTTTCGGGGGCGTGCTCGAGGCCGACGGCTTCCGGGTATCGCAGATCGACGAGCCATTCTCCAGCCGGAGCCTCTCCGGCGTCGACATCCTGGTGATCGCCAACCCGGGAACCGACTCGGTCTCCTCCTGGGATCTGCCGACCCACTCGGCGTTCGACCCGGAGGAGATCGCCGCCGTTGTGGCCTGGGTCCGCGCCGGCGGGGCGCTCTTTCTGATCGCCGATCACATGCCGGCGGCCGGCGCGGCCGCCGCTCTCGCCAAGCCCTTCGGCGCCCGGTTCACGAACGGCTACACGCTCGACCCGACTCGCGAGCTTCCCCGCGGCGACCTCTTTCGCCGCGCCGACGGCCGACTGCTCGATCACCCGATCACCCGCGGCCGGGACGAGAGGGAGCGGATCGATTCGGTCTTCACCTTCACGGGGCAGGCGTTCCAGACCGACGATGGGTTCGAGATCCTGCTCCGCTTCGGACCGGATGCCTACACCCTGCTCCCGACCCGAGCCGGTCGAGGCTTCGATTCCACCACGGCCAGGGTGAGCTCGGCCGGGTGGACGCACGCCGCGGTGCGCTCCTTCGGGCGGGGTCGGGTGGCGCTGGTGGGCGAAGCAGCGATGTTCTCCGCCCAGCTCGCGGGTCCGAGCGCCGCCCCGATGGGAATGAACTACCCGCCCGCGCGCCAGAACAAGCAGCTGCTGCTCAACCTGATGCACTGGCTGGCCGGACGTCTCACGCCCTGAGCGCGACGAGGGGCTCTCGATCCCTGCGACCGCTTGGAGACCGGCCGTACCCGGTCCCATATTGGTGCCGCTGGATCCTCCGGCCACCGCCATAGGATGCCTCGTGACCCGAGCCGGCCTCGACCTGGACAGTGTCTGCCACATCGCCCGCAGGGTTTCGGGCATGGCGGTCGCCGTGGTCGGGCTGGGCGCGGGGGTGGATTTCGAGCTTTCGCCGGCGCCAGAGCCCCACCGGCCGCCGATCGACCGGATTCCCGGCCGGGCGGTGGACGCGCTGCGAAGGGGAGAGGCGCTGATCGCCGGCGACCTCGGTGACGATGGGGACGGGGGCAGACTCCGCACCGTGGCCGCCTTCCCCTGCCGCACGGTGCACGGCCGGATGCTGGGTGGCCTAATCGTGGCCGACCCGGACTCCAAGCTCCCCGACCCGGGAACGATCGCCACGATCCGGGCCTTCGCGGACTTGATCGGCGCCGGGCTCGAGCTCTCGGAGGCGAGGGCCGAGCTGTCGGATTCGCTCGCCGCGCGAGAGCGGATCAACGCCGTCTTTCGGGCGGTCTCGGAAGGCGCCACCGGGGTGGGCGACGCCTTCTTCCCCGTCTTTATCGAGCGACTGGCGCAGACCCTGGAGGTGAAGCTGGCGTTCGTGGCCGAGTGCGTCGACCCGAGCAAGACCCGGGTGCGAATGAAGGCGTATTGGAGTGACGGACGGCTGGTCGAGCCGGTCGAGTACGATCTTGCCGGCACGCCGTGCGAGCGGGTGCTCGAAGGGGAGGTCTGCCACTTTCGGGACGAGGTGAGCCGTCTCTTTCCGACCGACCTGGCGCTGGTCCGGGCGGGGGCCCGCGGCTACCTCGGCATTCCGCTCCGCAACGGGGCCGGCGACGTGATCGGTCACCTGGTGGTGGTCGACGACGCCCCGATCGACGACGCGGCCTGGATGCAGTCGGTGCTCCAGGCCCTCGGCGCGCGGGCCGCCGCCGAGCTCGAGCGCGATCACGCCGACCGGCTCCGACGCGCGGCGATGGCCGAGCTGGATCGGGCGCGGAGCCGGGCCGAGGCGGAGGCCGGCTACCTGCGCGACGAGATCGCGCGCCAGCGCGGCCCGGACGAGATCATCGGAGCCAGCGAGCCGATTCGACGGACGCTGCGGTCGATCGATCAGGTGGCGCCGACCGACACCACCGTGTTGATCGTCGGCGAGACCGGCACCGGCAAGGAGCTGGTCGCGCGGGCGATCCACGCCCGGAGCACGCGCCGGGACCAGGCCCTGGTCTCGATCAACTGCGGCGCGATCTCGCCCACGCTGGTGGAGAGCGAGCTGTTCGGACACGAGAAGGGATCGTTCACCGGCGCCACCGGGCGCCGGATCGGACGCTTCGAACTGGCCGACGGCGGCACGCTCTTTCTCGACGAAATCGGCGATCTGTCCCCCGACCTGCAGGTCAAGCTGCTCCGGGTGCTGCAGGGGAGCGAGTTCCACCGAGTCGGCGGCTCCCAACCGGTCCGGGTGAACGTGCGCATCATCGCGGCGACGCACCGCGACCTGAGCGCCGCCGTCAAGGCCGGCACGTTCCGGCAGGATCTGTTCTACCGCCTCAACGTCTTTCCGATCCGTACCCCGCCGCTTCGCGATCGGCTCGACGACCTCCCGCTCCTGGTCGAGCACCTGGTCCGAGTCTATGGCCCGCGACTCGGGAAGCGAATCGACCGGATCCCGCCCAACGTGCTCGACGCCCTGGCACGGCACGGCTGGCCGGGCAACGTCCGCGAGCTCGCGAACGTGGTCGAGCGGTCGGTGATCATCAGCCCCGGTCCCACTCTGCAGCTCGCCGAGTGGATGACTGGCCAGTACCAGCCGGTGGCCGCGTCGGGCGGTTCCGCCACCGCAGGCCCGGCCTCCCTCGAGCTGATGGAGCGTCAGTACATCGAGGAGGCGCTGGCGCGGGCCGCCTGGAAGGTCAGCGGCCCCGGCGGAGCGGCGGAGGCGCTCGGCCTCAAGCCGACCACCCTCGAAGCCCGGATGAAGAAGCTGGGCATTCAGCGGCCCAAAGGAGGTGCTGCGCCCGGTCGCTGAAGCCGGTATCATCTAGGAATGTCGCGCGCCTACCCGACCTTCCGCGAGGCGTTGGCCAATCGCTTCGAGTTCCTGCGGGAGATCGGGAGCGGGGCCACCGCGACGGTCTTTCTCGCCAGAGACCGGAAGCACGGTCGCCAGGTGGCGGTCAAGATGCTCAGGTCCGAGTTCACGGCCTCGCTCGCTGGCGAGCGGTTCCTGCGCGAGATCGCGATCGCGGCCCAGCTCCAGCACCCCCATATCCTGCCACTACTCGATTCCGGTCAGGCGGGCGGCCGCTTCTACTTCGTGATGCCGTTCGTGGATGGGGAGACCCTCCGGGCCCGCGTCCGACGCGAGGGCCGGCTCGGCATCTCGGAGACCGTGCGGATCCTGGCCGACATCGCGGACGCTCTCGGGTACGCCCACGATCGCGGCGTGGTCCATCGCGACATCAAGCCGGACAACATCATCCTCACCGGTCGGCATGCGCTGGTGATGGACTTCGGCGTCGCCAAAGCCGCGAGCGCAGCCCAGAACGACAGCCAGCTCACCGTGGGCCTGGCGCTCGGCACCCCGGCCTACATGTCGCCCGAGCAGGCGGTGGCCGACCCCAACGTCGACCACCGCGCGGATCTCTACGCTCTCGGCGCGGTCGGCTTCGAGCTCCTGACTGGACGGCCCCCGTTCGTCCGAAGCACGCCCCAGGAGGTGCTCACCGCCCACGTAGCACTCACCCCGGAATCGGTCGACGGGCTTCGCCCCGAGGTCCCAGCCGCGCTCGCGGACGTCGTCATGAGAGCGCTGGCGAAGCAGCCCGATGGACGGTGGCAGCGCGCCGCGGAGATCTTGGAGCGTCTCGACCCCCTGACGACCCCGCCGGCCGGCACGACCCCGGACCGCAGCCCCCCGGTCAGGAAGCCCGGCGGCTGGGCCTGGGCAGCGGCCGGGTTCGCCCTGATCGGGGTGGTAGCGCTTGCCTGGAGCGCGACGCTCCGCGACCGACCGTTGGCACTCGCCTATCTGCCAGAGCAGCTCTCCTTCACCGGCACCGTGATGGAGTCGGCGATCTCACCCGACGGCCGGTCCCTCGCCGTGGTCCAACGCAGCGACCGGAGCCAGGCGCTCGTGATTCGCGATCTGAGCGGGCAGGCGATGATCACGGTCGCTGCGGGGACCGGCATCGAGGGAATCTCCTGGTCGGCCGACGGGACCGAGATCAGCTTCAACCGGCTCGACGCGGAGTCGGGCCGAACCCTGATGGCGGTGTCGCGGCTCGGCGGCGCGTCCCGCCCGCTCCGGAACGGCGGCGGGTTTCGATCGCCCGACGGACGGATGGTCGCCGTGGGCACCCAATCGGGACGCTCCCTGACTCTGATCGACACCGAGCGGGGCGACTCGCTCACGATCGCGCTCTCCGCGGGGTACCAGTGGCTGACCGGTCTCGCCTGGGCGGCGGATTCAAAGCGACTGGCGCTGACGATGACCAACGTCGCCGACCGTCGCTCGGTCCTCGAGCTGATCGCGCTCGACGGGCGGGAGACGATCGTCATCGAGGACTCGGCCGGGCTAGCAGGCCCGGCATTCGACGCGACCGGCCCCGCGCTCTATTACCTGAGGGGCGACAACGACTTCTACACCGACCTGATGCGGGTCGAGCTGACCCGGAGCGGCACCGCCAGAGCCGCACCCGTGCTCGCCGTGCCTGGCCTCGCGACGAGCGCCAACAAGAGCTCGGTCGCCTTCGCGCCGATCAGCCTCACGGCCGACGGACGCCGGCTCGTCTACACCCGCAAGGAGCTCCACTCCAACCTCGCGACGCTCTCCCTCGCCGGACCGGTCAGCGCGGCGCCGAGTCTCATCACCATGGGCACGGCACTCTACTCGAACCCACGACTGTCACCCGACGGTCGGGCGCTCGTCGTGACGGTCGAGCGCTACAACGCCGTGGCGGTCGCGCTCGTCGCTGCCACCGGGGGCGAGATCCAGGAGGTTGACGCGCTGACCGACATCGGCCAGGTCGCCTGGTCGACCGACGGGGAGACCATTGCGTATACCGGCCTGCCCCAACGGGGCAACTGGGCGGTCGTGAGTTACGACCGCCGCGCCGGGACGAAGCGACAGCTCGGCACACGGGTCGGGCAGGAAGTGGCCTGGTCGGATACGAGACTCTTCGTCACCTCCGCCGACAACCATGCGCTGATCCGAGTGGATCCGGCGACGGGGGCGTCCGACACCATCGGACCGGCCGACACGACCGGCTTCATCCGCAACCCGCGCCTTTCGCCGGACGGCACCCGAATCGCGTTCGGCTGGAACCGGCCCGCGATCGGGCGGGGTACCTTCGTGCTCGATCTCGCGACCGGCTCGGTCCGACAGGTCAGTGCTGCGTACGTCTGGCCGATCCACTGGGCAACGGACGGTCGGAGCTTCTACGGCAGCGACTGGCTCGAGCAGTCTGGCGCCCTGGTGCGGATCTGGGTCGACCGGGCGCACGAACAGACGCTGGCCGCCGTGCCGGACGGCTACTCCCTGGAAGATCTCTCCTCCGACGGCCACACCATGCTGCTGATGCAGGCTCAGTCCCGCTCCGACGCCATCGCGCTCGACGTCCGACCGGGCGCGCGGTAGCCGGTTCGGAATCAGTCGGCTGCGGAGCCCGTCAACCCCCGCTCCGCCGCGAGCTCCCGCAGCGCCTCCTTGAGCAACGCCCGCCCTCGATGGAGGCGGGAGCGTACCGTCCCGATGGGGGCGCTCACCACCGCCGCGATGTCCTGATAGCTCAGATCGTCCACAAAGTAGAGCGTCGCGACCGCCCGATACCCGTCGGGCAGCCCCTCGATCGCGCGGAGGATCGTGGCGGAGTCTCCCTCCCGCAGAAAGCGGCTCAGCGCGTCGACCTCGGGCTTGTGCCAGCCGTAGCCGCCCAAGTCGATCTCGTCGGGTCGATCGGCGCCGTCGATCGGGATCGCGGTGCCTGCCCGCCGGCGGCGGCGGTACTGCGAGACGAAAAGGTTGTACACGATCTTGAAGAACCAGGCCTTGAAATTCGTGCCCGCCGCGAACTGACCGAAGCTCCGACAGGCGTTGAGCGCGGCCTCCTGGACCAGGTCCTCGGCGTCGGCTCGCTCGCCGGTCAGCCCGAGCGCCATGCGATAGACCGCGGGCAGCACCGGCGGCAACAGCTGGTCGAGCGTGGGGGCGAGTTGCTGCTCGGTCGTGATCATCTCGGTCTGCATCTGGCACCGCTCCGGCAAGAGTTCGTCTGGGAGTCGGCCACCCTCTAAGACATGCTCCGTGCCAACCGGGCTCCCGCTCGGACCCGCCGCGCCAACTCGAAGCGACGCACCCGCTTACCGCGCGCCATCGCGGGCCCTCCTGCACTCAGGCCAAGCCGACGGATTCCCAAGATGTTGGGATCGTCACGAAGGATTGGGAGCGCGTGATCGAATCGTTGGGAAGCCGTTATCGGAGGTTCAGGTGTCGGACGCCATCATCGATCTGGTGATCGTCGAGGCATCCGGCCTCCGGGAACTCGTGCGTCGGTGACGGCGTTGCACCCACTGATGCTCCCATGTTCTCGAGCGCCGGTTGGCGCTCCGACCCTCAACTGCGGCGCCCGTGACTCGAGCTCAGCCTCCCGTCAGCCCACCAACCCGGAGCCGTTGCGGTCCCAGCACGGCCATTCCGGTGCGCTACCCGTCCGAGCGGAATCGGGTGCTCGTGATCCTCGCTCGCTGGGAGGAGTCAGTCGACTCGGCCGAGCGGCCGTTCGGGGAGGAAGGCCGGTGAGGGTGCTGATGTTCGGCTGGGAGTTTCCCCCTTACCAGGCCGGCGGCCTGGCCACGGCCACGGTCGGACTCGTGAAGGGCCTGATCGGCGAGGGCGTCGACGTCACGCTGGTGGTGCCCTTTCCGGTCGACCACTCCCCGATCGACGCCCTCAGACTGATCGGCGCCGACGACGCGCCGAGCGACCGGTTGGTGGTGCACCGGATCGAGACACCGCTCGAGCCGTACGCGACGGCGGCCCGCTACCAGGAGGTCTACGCCCGAACCCGACCGAAAGCGGGGACGACACGGCCGATCTACGGACGCGACCTCCTCGCCGAGGTCGATCGCTACACCACCCTCGCCGGGGAGATCGCGCGGCGGGAGCCGCACGACCTGATCGACGCGCACGACTGGATCACCTTCGGCGCCGGCATCGCGGCGCGCGAGGCGTCGGGTCGGCCGCTGGTCGCCCACCTCCACGCGACCGAGTACGACCGCGCCGGCGGGCCCGGCAACGCCGCAATTCTCGAGCGGGAGCGGCGGGGCCTCAGGGCGGCCGATCGGGTGATCTGCAACAGCCACCGATTGGCCGCGCAGTGCGCGGAGCGCTTCGAGGTCGCCCGCGATTCGATCGACGTGGTCCACTGGGGCATCGACCGGGAGCCGGACCCAAGGCCCGCCGCCGACGTCGCAACGGGGCTCGGGCCGGATACGCCCGTGGTGCTCTTCCTCGGTCGGGTGACCGGCCAGAAGGGCCCCGACTACTTCATCGAGATGGCCGGACGGGTGACACGCTATCAACCCCGGGCCCGCTTCGTGGTGGCCGGGAGCGGCGACATGCTGCCCGGTCTGATGGAGCGCGCGGCCGAGCTCGGGATCGCGGACCGGGTCATCTTCACCGGCGGCCTCGGCCCCCACGAGGTGCAGCGGGTCTTTCGGCTCGCCGACGTCTGCGTGATGCCCTCTCGCAACGAGCCGTTCGGCCTGGTCGCGCTCGAGAGCCTGCTTCAGGGAACGCCCTGCATTCTGCCCAAGGACGCTGGCGTCTCCGAGGTGGTCCAGAACGCCTTCAAGGTCGACTACTGGGACGTCGAGGCGATGACCGACCGGGTCGTCGCGCTGCTCAAACACCGGGTGCTCCGGCGGGAGCTGAGCGAGCGCGGCAGGGCCGAGCTCGATCTGCCGCGCTTCACGCTGGCCGAGGCGGCCCGACACACCCTCAGATCGTACCGAACCCTCATCGAGCGCGCTGATGCCTGAGATCTGCCTCTACGCCCAGGTCCACCAGCCCTACCGGCTGGCCCGCTACCGCCTGTTCGACATCGGCTCGCACCGCTCGTACTTCGACGACGAGGCCAACGCGGCGATCCTCCAGCGAGTGGCGGCCAAGTGCTACCTGCCGACCAACCGGCTGCTCACCGAGCTGATTCGGCGCTCCGAGGGCCGGTTTCGAATGGCCCTGAGTCTGAGCGGGGTGCTTCTCGAGCAGCTCGAGACCTGGGCGCCCGACGCGCTCCAGAGCTTCCAGACCCTGGTCGCGACCGGCGGCGTCGAGCTGCTGGGCGAGACCTACTACCATAGCCTCTCG
>JBFXAS010000225.1:0-9024 GCA_050184075.1 Gemmatimonadales bacterium | reverse complement strand
CTGGTCCGCGCCCCGGGCCTCGCGATCGCGCGGGCGTTCGCCGACGTGGCCCTCTACACCCGGGACTTCGACGGCGCGGAGCGGCTGGCCCGCAACATCCTGCCTGCGGCCCGATCGGTGGAGTTCGAGGCCCTCGGCCAGATCATGCTGGCCCACCTCGCCAAGGCGCGGGGACGCGACCGCCAGGCCGAGCATCTGCTCAGCCTCGCAGGTCGACACCAGCCCGCCTGGAGTCTCGAGGTCCGGGGGTTGTTCGCGGCACTGTCCTTCGGACCCACCACTCCCGAAGAGCGTCACGCGGTGCGGGAAGAGCTCCGCGCCTGGGACGCGTCGGCCGTCCCCTCGAGCATCGCCATCCCGCTCGCCTTCCACGACGGGATCCACCCGCACCTCCGCGGCTTCCTCCTCGGCCTGCTGGCCGTGCGCGACGGAGATCCCGCCGCCGTCGGTCGCGAGGCCGAGGAGCTGAGCGAGCTGCCCGTGCCGACCGGCGCGGAGGCCCTGGTCGAGCACCTGACCCGGACGCTCGACGCCGAGCGGCTCCGGCTCGCCGGCAAGCCGAGCGAGGCGCTCGCGGTGCTGGAGCGGTCGCGGACGGACGTCTGGTTCCAGCTCGCCGTGGGCTCGCCCTTCCACGCCCGCACCTACGAGCGCTTCCTCCGCGCCGAGCTCCTGGCCGACGTGGGCCGGGTGGACGAGGCGCTCGGCTGGTGGCGGACCATCGCGGAGCGAACCCCCTACGAGTTAGTCTTTCTGGCCGAAGCCGAGCGGCGGCAGGCCGAAGTGCTCACCCGACGCGGCCGTCTGGAGGCGGCCCGCGCGCACCAAGCCCGCGCCACGGCGCTCATCAGCCAGGAGACCTGAATGCGGAAGCGATGGACCGTGACGATCTTGACGCTCGGGACCCTCGGCTCGAGCGGCTGCGTGGCCTGGCGAGTGCAGACGGCGCCCCCGGCCGAGGTCGTCGCGGACCCGAAGGTCGAGGTCGTGAAGGTGACCCAGACCAACCAGACCGAGCTGCTGGTGTATCAGCCGAGGGTCGCGAACGACACGTTGACCGGCCTGCCGACGGAGCTGGCCATTCAGAAGGTGAGCATCCCGGTCTCCGACATCACCTCGGTCGCCACGCGATATCGCCACATTGGGAAGACCCTGCTCGCGGCGCTCGCGATCGGCGGCGGCCTGCTCGTCTACACCTTGCTGCAGGGACTCAATCAGGGATTCTGACGTGGGTCACCCCCGGAAGGCGGTCTTGGGCGGCACGATCGCCATCGCGCTGCTCGGGGCGGCGGCAGCGGCGGCCTCGTGTCCTGACGCCGTCGGCTCGGGCGCGCGCGACTCACTGCTCCCGCCCGAGGTGGTCCGCGAAGACCTCACCTATCTCTACCGGACCCTCGAAGCGGCGCACGTCGACCTCTTCGCGCACCGCCCGAAAGCGGACTACGACCGCGAGTACCGGCGGCTGCTCGACGCGATCGACGGGCCGCTCTCGACCGACGAGGTGACTCGCTGCTTCCTCCGCTTCGTCGCCTTCGGCAACGTCGCCCACGCCCATCTCGACTTTCCGTTCGGCGCCTACTCGGAGTACGCGAAAGGCGGCGGCACCATCCTGCCACTCGAGCTCCGCGTCGAAGCCGGCCGCGCCCTGGTGCTTCACGACTACAGCGGCGACCCCCAACTCGCCCCGGGCACCGAGGTGACGTCGCTCGACGGGCAGCCGATCGGGTGGTGGGCCGAGCGGCTCGGGGCCTACCTCGCGGCGGACACTCCGTATCTCCGCTCCGCGCTGATGGAGACCCACGGGTTCGCCAGACTGCTCTGGCTGGATGGCCGAGAGCGAGCCTCGTTTCGGGTCGGCGTGCGGACCGGGGGCGGCACGACCGAGCTGACCGTCCCCGCCATTCGGGCCAGTGAGATGGAGGCCGCCGCGCGAACCCGGCGCGCGGGCCGGCCAGAGCGCGAGGTGAGGAGCCTCGAGGATGGGATCGCGTATCTACGACCAGGTCCGTTCTTCGACACCTACGATGCCGTGACCCGGGGCGAGTTCGATCCGCGCAACTTCACCGCCTTCGTCGACTCGGCCTTTCGGCAGATCCTCGCGAGCGGCGCGACGGACCTGATCATCGACCTGCGCGGCAACCCCGGCGGCGACAACTCCTTCAGCGACAAGATGCTGGCCTGGATCGCCACGGAGCCCTTCCGGTTCGCGAGCCGCTATACGCTCAAGGCGAGCGCGACGACCCGCGCCTGGTATCGCGAGATCGCGAGCCGCGACCTGCCCGCGAGCGACGCCGACGCCGTGAGGCGGCTCAACGCCGCGCTCGCCGAGCGCCGGGACGGCGAGCGCTTCCCGTTCGAGGTACCCCTGGTGCCGCCGCGAGAGGGCCCTCGCTACCAGGGCCAGGTATACGCCCTGACCGACCGCTTCAGCTTCTCCATGGCCACCAGCGTCGCCGCGACCATCCAGGACTATCGTTTCGGCCTGGTCGTCGGCGAGGAGACGGCCGACCTGCCCACCAGCTACGGCTCGGTGGCCCGCTTCACCCTTCCCAACACCGGGCTCGGCGTCAACTACCCCAAGGGATACCTGGTCCGCCCGAGCGGCGACGAGCGGGTCCGCGGGGTGGTGCCCGACCTTCCCATCGCGTTGCCGCCGGGAGCCCCCGCAGACGACCCGGGTCTCGCCGCGACCGTCTCGTTGATCTTGGGCCGCCGCCACCGTTAGGGCGGCCTGGCGCCCCGCCCCACGGAGCCGCCCCGGCGGCTCGGGTCCGCGGACGCCGGCAAACGGAGCGGCTCAGTCGCAGGGTCCGATCGTCGGGGCCACCCGGCCGCGAGGCGCGCGGCCGGTCTCGGGGTTGACGACCGTGCCGGGCAGGAATATGAATCATGTTCATATTCTGGAGAACCGGTGGAAATCGGAGCCAAGCCCACGACCCAGCGCCGGGCGGAACGCACCCGCGACCGTCTGATCGACGCGCTCGACTCCCTGCTCCGGGAGCGCCCCTTCCCGGAAATCGCCGTGGCGGACATCGCCCGGCGGGCCGGGGTTTCGACCGGTACCGTCTACCAGCGCTTTCAGAATCGCGACGCCTCAGTGTCGATCCTGCTCGCGCTCTACTACCGGCGGGTCCAGGAATGGTCGGCCGCGCCCGGCGGGAGGGTCGCCGAGCCGGGCGACCTGCGGAGCGCGCTCGAGTTGATCGGCCGCAACGCGTGGCGGCAGGTGGCCGAGCTGGGGTACGTCATGCGACCGGCCTACCTCCACTCCCGGCTCTCGCCTGACCTCGTTGGGCCGACCTGGGCGCGGCTGGAGCGGATCGCTCAGCGTGGCTACCAGGAGCTGCTCGCCAAGTTCGAGTCCGAGATCGCCCGCGACGATCCGGCGCGGACGGCCGGCACGATGGCGGCGTTCATCAACCTGATGGCGCTGAGCCGGCTGCTGCATCCGGAATCGGCCGCACCGTTCCTTCAGTCCCGGGAGGCGTTCGTCCGGGACTTCGTCGACCTCGCCTATCACTATCTGACCAACCCGAGCGTCGGATCGGCACCGACTCGACGGGAGAGGAAAAGGATGACGTGACCGATCGACACCTGCTCTGGGGGCTGGCCGCGGCGGCGTTCGCTTCGCCCGCCGCCGCCCAATCGTCACCGCCGCATCCCGGTCTGATCCAGCGCTTCGACGCCGCCCTCGCCAGCCTCGCAAAGGACGGGCTCTTCTCGGGCACCGTGGTCATCGCGCGCGACGGCGTCCCCGTGCTGGAGCGCGCCCACGGGCTCGCCGATCGCGCGTCGGCACGCGCCGTCGAGCTGGCGACGCGGTTCAACGTCGGCTCGATGAACAAGATGTTCACCGCGGTGGCGATCCTGCAGCTCGCGCGCAGCGGGGCGCTCTCGCTCGACGCCCGCCTGATCGACGTGTTGCCTGCATACCCGAACCCGGACGTCGCCCGCCGGGTCACCATCCACCAGCTGCTGACCCACACCGCGGGTCTCGGCGACTTCGTGATGAAGATGATCTCGGCCCCGCCCCGCGAGTATCGGCGGCTGGAGGACTATCTCGGCTACTTCGTCGACGACGCGCTGGCCTTCGAGCCCGGCGCGCGGTGGGCCTACAGCAACGGCGGCTACCTCGTCCTGGGCATGGTGATCGAGGCCCTCACCGGCCGGCCGTACGCCGAGGCAATCAGGGACAGCGTGCTGGCGCCGGCCGGGATGCGGCACACCGGCTTCGTTCGCTCGTCGCAAGACACCCCGGCGCGCTACGCCACCAACTACTCCCTGTCGCCGGACGGCACCAGCAGGCGTTTCGAATGCCCGGTCAGGGCGGCCCGGCCGGTGGCGGCTGGTCGACCACGGGCGATCTCGCGCGCTTTGCCGGAGCGTTGGCCCGCGGAACCCTGCTCGACGCCGAGTGGCTCGAGCGGCTGACCACCGGCAAGGTCGACCTGACCCCCGACGGCCGTCATCGTTATGCGTATGGCCTGTTCGTCGAGGATCTGGCGGGCCTCCGGCTGATCGGCCACGGCGGCGGCGGTCCGGGAATCAACGGCGAGCTGATCGACTACGCGGGCGCCGGCTACACGATCACCGTGCTGGCCAACGTCGACCCGCCAGCCGCGACCAACGTCAGGCGACTGTTCGACGGCCTGCTGCTCCAGGCGACGGGCCGCTTCCCCAAGCCAGCGGCCGGCGGCGGCACGGAGTTCGTCCTGGCCGGGCACGACGACGCCAGCGTGGTGACCGTCCATGGCGACTTCAACGGCTGGCAGCCGTTCGAGCACCCGCTCGCCCGAGTAGGCGGACGCTGGGTGGGCCGCGTGGTGCTTCCGGGGGGGAGTCATCAGTACCGCTTCTTCGTGGACGGGCGCGATCTGCTCGACCCCGACAATCCGGAGCGACGCCCCGCGCCGGGGCCGCTCCGTCAGGAGAGCTCCGTCGTCACGGTTCCCTAGGTCGGCGCGGGCCTCGCAACCCCTCGCCGGGCCTGCGTCAGGGGACTGCCGTCTCCCCGGTCCTCGAGGTCCAACGGGGCTCGGTGCCTCGCGGCCGGGACCTCGACGTCCGGCGATTCCGGCGCCGAGCGTCGCCGGGTCGACTCGACGCCTCGCGATCGGGACCACGGCGGCCGGCGAATTCCGTCGTCACGGTTCGCGCGGTCGAGCGCAGGTCGGCCGAGGTTGCCCGATCGGTCGCAGGGGTGATGCCGCCTCCCTCACGGGGAACGGCGGGCTCGCGCTTGGCGGACGAATGGTCGGCCGATCGTGGTGCTGGACGTCAATGCGGCGGGGTGAAGCGATAGCAGGGGCGGGACTCGAACCCGCGACCCCCACATTATGAGTGTGGTGCTCTAACCACCTGAGCTACCCTGCCAGGGGCGCCAATCGTATCGCCTCGGGGCGGTCCGGGTCAAGGCTGCGTGTGCCGGCGGCACGGGGGCTGCATTAAGCTCGAAGGTCCCGGAACCGCTGTCCCCCGAGGAGGTTGCCCACTCGATGACCCCCGTCCCGCCGCTCGACCACGCCGCCTACGGCAATGGCCGGGTCCTCGGGCTGGTGGCTCCCACCGCCTCGATCGACTGGCTCTGTCTCCCCCGCTTCGACTCGCCCAGCGTGCTGGCGCGCCTGCTCGACGACCGGGAAGGCGGCTCCTTCCGGGTCCTGATCGGCGGCGAGGAAGTACGCGGGAGCCAGGCGTACATCCGCAACACCAACGTGGTCCGCACCTTCTTCGACCACAACGGCGACTCGTTCGACGTGATCGACTACGCCCCGCGGCTCCCCGAGGGGCTCACCACCCGGGTTCCCTACGAGATCGTCCGGATGATCCGCCCGCACTCGGGCCATCCCCGGATCGCGCTCGACCTCGACGTGCGGCCCGACTACGCTCGCGAGCACGCCGACTGGTTGCCCACCACCGACGGGCTGGAGCGCCGGACCGGCTCGGTGCCCCTCCAGGTGGCCACCAACATCCCCCCGGCCTACCTCCTCAACCGCCAGGAGTTCGCGCTCACCGAGCCGGTCTTCGTGTCGCTCCACTACGGGCCGCGCCGGGTGATCCCGACGCTCTCTTCGGTGCAGCACGATCTGAACCTCACCATCGAGGGCTGGCGTCGCGCCTCCAAGGCGTGCTATCTGCCGGGCTTCGCGGACGACGCGGTGCTCCGCTCCGCGCTCTGCCTCAAGCTCCACACCTATCACGACACGGGCGCCATCATCGCGGCGGCCACCACCAGCATCCCCGAAGCGATGGGCACCGAGCGGACCTGGGACTACCGCTACTGCTGGCTCCGCGACGCGGCCTTCGTGGCCGGGGCGCTCCGCCGGGTGAGCTTCCTCGAGGAAGGCGAGCTCTTCATCTCCTATCTGCGGGACGTGGTGGAGTCGGGCGAGCTGCAGCCGCTCTACGGCATCGGGGGGGAGCGCGATCTCAGGGAGGTGATGCTCCCCCATCTCGCGGGCTTCGGCGGCAACGGCCACGTCCGGATCGGCAACGCCGCCTCGACCCAGCCGCAGCACGACCTGATGGGCGAGGTGCTGCTCTGCCTGGACAGCCTGCTCTCCGACCCGCGGATCGTCCATCGCGACCCGAGCTCGTACTTCCCGCTGGTGCGCCGGATGGTGGAGCTCGCGATCGAGCGCGGACCCACGCCCGACACCGGCATCTGGGAGTACCGGACGATGCTCCGGCATCACACCTTCTCCCGGGCGATGTGCTGGGCCGCGATCCACCGGGGCGCGGCGATCGCCCGGCGGCTCGGCTTCGCCAACTACGCCGATCGCTGGAGCAAGGCGGCCGACGCGGAGCGCGAGGTCGTGCTCTCGCGCGGCTACAATGACGAGCTCGGCTTCTTCACCCAGGAGCTGGATGGCGCCAACCTCGACGCATCGAACCTGCTGCTCGCCACGATCGGACTGGTGCCCGCGCAGGATCCGCGGTTCATCAAGACGGTCGACGCGTCTCTCGAGCGGCTCACCCGTGAGGGGCTCACCTTCCGCTACCTCCACGCCGACGATCTCGGCGTCCCGACCACCGCTTTCTCCATTTGCAGCTTCTGGCACGCCGAAGCGCTGGCGATGGCCGGCCGCCTGCCCGAGGCGATCGCGATGTTCGAGCGGATGCTCGCCTACGCCAACCCGGTCGGGCTCTTCTCCGAGGACGTCGATCCGTCGACCGGCGGGTTGATCGGCAACTTCCCGCAAGCCTACACCCACGTCGGTCTGATCAACGCGGCCGTCACCATCGGCGAGATCCTCAAGGATCGCGACGGCCGGGTCGGGACCTGGGCCTGAGCGCATGCCCCGGCTCCTGATCGTCTCCAATCGACTGCCGGTGACGGTGGCGGTCGGGCCCGAGGGCGTGCGCACCGAGCGGAGCGTCGGCGGGCTCGCGACCGGCCTCTCCGCTCCGCACTCGACCTCCGACGGACTCTGGATCGGCTGGCCGGGCCTGCCCTCGGACGAGCTCGACCCGGCGGCCCGCGCGCAGCTCGATCGCGAGCTCCGCGCCGAGCGCCTGGAGCCGGTGCATCTCACGGCCGATCAGCTCGCGCGCTACTACACCGGCTTTTCGAACGGAATCGTCTGGCCGGTGTTTCACTACCTGACCGATCGGGCGCCGCCCGGCATCGCCGACTGGGACGAGTACCTGGCGGTGAACCAGCGGTTCGCCGATCGGCTCGTCGAGCTCTACCAACCCGGCGATCGGATCTGGGTGCACGACTATCACCTGTTCCCGCTCCCCGCGCTGCTCCGCGAGCGGCTCCCGGACGCGACCATCGGGTTCTTCCTGCACATCCCCTTCCCCGCCCCCGAGATCTTTCGCACCCTGCCGCGGCGGCGCGAGGTGCTGCGGGGCATGCTCGGCGCCGACCTGATCGGGATGCACGCGATCGGCTACCTCCGCCACTTCTCCGGGGCCGTCCATCACTTGCTCGGTCTCCAGACCGACGTCGATCAGATCGTGATCGGCGAGCGGGCCGTGCAGCTCCGGGTGATCCCGATGGGGATCGACGGCCAGCGCTTCTCCGCGCTCGCGGCGGAGCCGGCGGTCGAGGCCGCGAGCGCGGAGTTCCGGGGCGAGAGCGGCGTCCGGATGATGCTCGGCATCGATCGGCTCGACTACAGCAAGGGGCTGCCCCGGCGGCTGCTCGCCTTCGAGCACCTGCTGCGGACCCAGCCGGAGCTGTCCGGCAAGGTGCGGATGGTGATGCTCGTCGTGCCGTCGCGGGAGGACGTGGGCGCGTATCAGGAGTTTCGCGACACCATCAACGCGCTGATCGGGCGGATCAACGGCGCCTTCGGCACCCCGACCTGGACCCCGGTGCACTACATGTATCGCGCCCTGCCCGAGGCCGAGGTCGTGTCGCTCTATCGGGCCGCCGACGTGATGCTGGTGACGCCGATCCGCGACGGGATGAACCTGGTGGCCAAGGAGTACGTCGCCGCCCGGATCGACGGCGACGGCGTGCTGGTGCTGAGCGAGTTCGCCGGCGCCGCGGACGAGCTGGTCGAGGCGATCCTGGTGAATCCCTACGAGATCGAGGAGATGGCCGAGGCCTTCCACCAGGCGCTCGCGATGCCCGCCGACGAGCGGGGCCGCCGGATGGGACTCCTCCGGGAGCGGGTGCTCGGCCACACGGTCCACGACTGGGTTTCGGTCTTCCTCGCCGCGCTCGAGGACGCGGCGGCCACCCGCGGCGGGCGCACCGAGCACCGGAGCGCGCGCACCGACCTCTCCAGCGCGATCGAGGCGCTCGCCGAGGCCCGCTCCCGCCTCCTCCTGCTCGACTACGACGGCACCCTGGTGCCCTTCAACGTCGAGCCGGAGCGCGCCGTGCCCGACGCGGAGCTGCTCGAGCTGCTCCGGGAGCTCACCCGGCTGCCGGAGACCGAGGTGCACGTGGTGAGCGGCCGGCCGCGGCGCTTTCTGCAGCGCTGGCTCGGTGCCCTGCCGCTCGGGCTTCACGCCGAGCACGGCGCCTGGTCCCGGCCGCCGGCCGCCTCCGAGTGGACCACCGCCTTG
>JBFXAS010000224.1:0-9145 GCA_050184075.1 Gemmatimonadales bacterium | reverse complement strand
AGTGGCCGGCAGGACCCTGACCCGCGAGGAAGTGGCCGAAGCGGCCTGGCGGGTCATCGTGCGGGAGGGGCTCGACCGCACCAGCGTGCGGGCTATCGGCCGCGAGCTCGGCGCGAGCTCCGGCGTGGTCACCTACCACTTCCGGGACAAGACCGAGCTGCTCTCCTTCGCGCTCGACCGACTCACCGCGGCGATCGAGCGGGCCGTGGACCAGGCGGCCGCCGGCGCGGAGGGCATCGAGCGCGTCCGGCGCACGATGGCGGCGATTCTCCCGACGGGGCCGCGGGAGGTCGCCGGTTGGCGGATCTGGATCGCCTTTCTCGGCCAGTCGATCGGCAGCGCGCGCCTCGGCGCCGAACATGGCCGGCGACTCGAGATCTTGAGCCAGCGGCTGACCGCCCAGATCGGCGAGCTCGACCGGCGGGGAGCGATTCGGAGGGGGCTCGCCCCTCGCGCGGAGGCGGACGCGCTGATCGCGTTCGCCGATGGCATCGGGGTGGGCTACCTCCTCCGCCCGACTCTCTTTCCTCCGGAGCGCCAGATCGAGCTGATCGACCAGTACCTCGTCGACCGTCTCGGCGCCGCGCTCCCCCGGCTCGATCGCAAGGCTGCCGACGCCAAGGCCGGCCCGAGACGCCTCTAAACGCGTGGGGCGACCCTCCGACAGCGGAGCTGGCAAAGCCGGCTAAGCCAATGTCAATCATAGGAGTAGACAGCTCATCCGGGGCCGGCCTGGGGCTTGCACCTCGGGGTGGGAGCCACGACAGCGCAAACCGCCCGAGCCCAGCCGAGGACCATGGTCCCCCTAGACCCGGCAGACGCCCCCAAGCCTTACCGAACCCGCCTGGGGCGCCGGTTGCTGTTGCTCTTCGTCGCCTGCGCGATCGTGCCGGTCTGCGCGATGGCGTTGATCTCCTTCCGGGCGGTGAACTCCCAACTTGCCGAGCAGAGCGCTTCGAGGCTGAGGACCCTCTCCAGCACGGCGGGGCGGGCGGTCTTCGAGCGACTTTCGCTGGTCGAGGAGGACCTCGCCGCAGGCGGGCCAGAGTTCGCCGAGTGCCTCGCCGGCGCCCGTGAGGAGCGGAGCGAGCCTCGCTGTACCGGCCGCCTCGCCTACGCCGTCGATTCAGTCTGGTGGGCGCCAGTCGGGGGCGCTCCTGCGTCGCTCCGTCCCGGGTCGAGCGCCATCGTTCTCCACCGTTCCCGTCCCGACCGCCGGGAAGTGTTGTTGGTGCATAGGCCCGCGCGGGCCCTCGGCGGCGGTCGGGCCCTGATGGCCAGGTTGGCCGAAGGGTATCTGTGGGGCGGGGCCGAGTTGGGCGCCCTTCCGCCGACCGTGGAGCTCCGGGTTTGGGACCAGGAGGCCGGCCTGCTGCATGGAGAGCGCCTCGAGTCGCATTCGATCCCGCCGGCCGCGGTGCGATCGATGGGTCGGGCAGCCACCGGTGAGTTCACCTGGCATCGCTCGGACGGCGATCACCTCGCCAGCTATTGGGCCTTTCCCACCACCCGCCGCTTCGTGCTTCCCGGCTGGCGGGTGATCCTGACCGAGTCGGAGGACGACATCGCGGCGCCGGCGGCGAGCTTCGCGCGGACCTTCCCCCTGGTGCTCGCGCTCTCGATCGCGGTGGTGCTCGTGCTCGGGGCCAGTCAGATCAAGCGAAGTCTGGTGCCCCTCGACGCGCTCCGGGATGGGACCCGTCGGATCGCGGCCCGGCAGTTCGAGACCCGGGTTCGGATCCGGAGCGGGGACGAGATCGAGGAGCTGGCCGGGGCGTTCAACGCGATGGCCGAGCAGCTCGGCAGGCAGTTCAAGGCGCTCAGCGCGGCGGCGGAGATCGATCGCGCGGTGCTCTCCGCCATGGACACGGCGTCGATCGTCCAGACCGTGCTCGCCCGTCTCCCGCAGGTCACGGAGGCGGAGCGGATCGCCGTGGTGCTGCTCGATCCACCCGGTGGAGGACCGACGGCGTGGCTCACCGGCGACCGCGGGCACACCCGCCGCGAGCCGGTCAGCGTCACGGTCTCCGAGGAAACGGTCGGTCGGTTCCTGACGGGAGCCGACCACCTGGTGCTCGAGAGCGAAGCGGACTACCCGCCCTTCCTCAATCCACTGAAGGGGGGGCCGGACGGTCCGGTCGACCTCTTCCCGCTCAGCTACGGGAATCAGACGCTCGGCGCACTGGCCGTGCGACGACTCTCGGGCCAGCTGCCCGCCGACGAGGAGCGGGGCCATCTCCGCCGGCTTGCCGATCAGGTGGCCGTCGCCCTCACCAACGCGCGAATGGTGGAGCAGGTCCGCTTCATGGCATTCTACGACAGCCTGACCCGGCTCCCGAACCGGGTGCTCCACAAGCAGCGGCTCGGCGAAGCGCTCGCCCGCGCGCGTCGGCTGCGCCGCCTGGTCGGCGTCTGTTTCCTGGACCTCGACCACTTCAGCCGGATCAACGACACGATGGGCCACGACTTGGGCGACCGTCTGGTCCAGGACGTCGCCGCCCGCCTGGTCGCCTCCTGCCGCGAGGGCGACAGCATCGCGCGGATCGGCGCGGACGGCGGCGCCGAGGGCGGCATCGACGTCGCGCGTCTCGGCGGCGACGAGTTCACCGTTCTCCTCCCGGACATCGCGGACCCACAGGACGCCGCCCGGGTGGCCGAGCGGATCCTCGAGACCTTCGACCGGCCGTTCCGTCTCGGCACCCAGGAGGTGTTCGTCTCGGCCAGCGTGGGAATCGCGGTCTATCCCTACGACGGCGAAGACGCGGACGATCTGCTCAAGCACGCCGACGTGGCGATGTATCACGCCAAGGAGCAGGGGCGCGCCAGCTACCGGATGTTCTCCGCGGCGATGAACGCCGAGGCGGTCGCCCGGATGCGACTGGAGCAGCAGCTGCGCCGCGCGGTCGACCGGGACGACTTCGCGGTCTGGTTCCAGCCGATCCTCGACCTCGACACCGGCGAGGTCACCAGTGCGGAGGCGCTGGTGCGCTGGAGCCATCCGGAGCGCGGGCTGGTGTCACCAGCGGAGTTCATGCGAATCTCGGAAGAGAGCGGGCTGATCGTTCCGCTGGGCGGCTGGATCCTTCGCACCGTCTGCCGCCAGATCCGGGTCTGGGAAGACGAGGGGCTCGGGCCGCTTCGGGTCGCGGTCAATCTCTCCGCGCGTCAGCTCCGGGATCCGGGCTTCGTCGCGCTGGTCCGAAACAGTCTGGCCGAGTCCGGTCTCGAGGCGTCGTCCCTGGTGCTCGAGCTGACCGAGAGCATGCTGATGGACCCGGGCAGCGAGCTCGCCGCGACACTCCGCGCGCTCGACGAGCTCGGCGTGGGGCTCGCCATCGACGACTTCGGCACCGGCTATTCATCGCTCAGCTACCTCAAGCATTTCCCGGTGCGGACCCTCAAGGTGGACCAGTCCTTCATCCGGGACGTGACCGAGAACCAGGACGACGCGGCGATCACCCGGGCGATCATCGCGCTCGCGCGGGCCCTCAACGTGACCGTCGTGGCGGAGGGGGTCGAGACCCTGGACCAGGCCTCCTTCCTGAAGCGGGCCGGTTGCGACATGGTGCAGGGCTTCCTGATCGGGCGGCCCGAAGACGTGAGCGCCTTCAGCGTCACGCTCCGCCAATGGCGCGCCCGCACCCGCCAGCTCACGATCGCATAACGACGCTGGCGGCACTATCTTGCCACCCGCCGGCGGGGCGTAGCGCAGCCCGGTAGCGCGCCTGCCTTGGGCGCAGGAGGTCCCGGGTTCAAATCCCGGCGCCCCGACTCTGGATGCCAGAAGCCCCACGACCTCTCGGGTCGTGGGGCTTCGTCCTGTCGGCCTCGGGAGTTCTAGTTCGCGCCGTGGTACCGGCGCCCCGGCTCGGGCTTGCTGGGCTCGGGTGGCGTCCAGCGACCCGACTCGACGTCCATCCAGCGCTGGAAAAGCAGGTCGGAGAACTCGAGCAGCGTCGCCGGACCGTCCGCCCGCTTCCGGACCGTCTCCGTGAGCAGTCGCGGGTACGACTTCGTCGCGACGCCGATCAGGGCGATCAGGCCGTCGTAGGCCGCGCCGAAGTCCGCCGCGGTGAAGTCGACCTGCTGGTCGTGATACTGGATGCCGGGCACCCCGTTCAGGAGCGAGAGGTCCGCCGGCTCGACGGCCCGGAGCGCGGCGCGCACCGGTGTGGCGATGGTCATCACCCGCGCCTGAGCCCGGTTCTTGACCGCACGCTCGGCAGCAGTCCGCATCTCGGCATGGACCTCTTCGACCGGCCGGAGCTCCGCCCGATCCGCCGCAGTCGCGCGCTTGGTCTCCACATACTCGATCCAGGGCATCGTCGCCAGATCGGCGTGCAACCGATCGTCGCCGGTCACCATGATCATCGGCACGCCGACCCGGCCCCAGGAGAAGGCCACCAGCTCGGACTCGGTGATCGAGTGGCCGTTCAGGATCAGGTCCATGCCGATCGTGTAAGTGTGCGCGGCGAAGCCTCTGCTGCCGGTCTTGGCGTGCATGCCCACCGCCACGACCGCGTCGTAGACGTCGTCGGCCACCAGATCGACGTACTGCCGGAACGGGGTCTCCCGGGTCACCTGATTGGCGCGCGGGTCGAGGCCGGCGCGGGTCACGTCCGGGTCCGGGTTGCCGCTGCCGTGCGCGTCCACCACGTCCACCTGGGTCGCCCCGCCGGCGATCAGACCGTCCACGACCGCGTTGATGTCCGCGATCAGCCGCTCCCGGCCGACCGCATAACGCTCCGCGTGGCTGAAGCGGAAGGTCGCCGGGTCGTCCTGGCCCGAGAGGCCTTCCATGTCGTGATACACCAGCACCCGCATCGAGCCGCTCGCGGGCTTCGGATCGGTGAGCTGGCGCCACTCGCCCGCGGGCTGATCCGTCGACGCGCTCTGGTCGCCGGCGGGCGGCTCGGCGCCGCCGCAGGCGGCGAGGAGGAGGCTGGAGCAGATGAGCGACCGGAGAGCCGGCATGAGCGCACGTCCCATCGATGGGTGTCGGAAGGGTCGGAGAACGGCATCGAACTTCGCCCCCGGCGGGACGGATCGCCAGGGAGCGGGCTCAGATCCAGCCGCGGGAGCGGTACCAGGAGGTCGCCAGCCTCTCGTAGAGCCACTCGGAGAAGCCCTGGAGCCGGTCGGTCGGTTGCGGCAGCGTCCGGATCGCCGCCACCCGATGGGGGCTCGCCCGGCAGGTGACCTTGAACTGGAGCTTGGCGAAGGTGGCGCAGGCGCGGCGGGTATGCGACGGAGACGTCACCACCACGATCCGCGACCAGCCGGCCGCGGTGGCGCGCTCCGCGAACCGCTCCGCCTCGAGACGGGTGGAGCCCACCGGCCCCAGAACCTCGGCGTCGATCGGCCCCGCGGCGTCGAGGAAGTAGCGGATGTCCTCGTCCGCCGAGATCGAGTCGGTGCCGAGGGTCGTGGAGACCCGGCTGGTGAGGAGGCGGGGCGCCACGCCGGCCCGCACCAGCCGAATGCCCTCGAGCAATCGGTCCGCCGCCTGGGCCCCGATCCGCCCGTCCGCCGAGACCGATCCGGCGAGACCACCACGGCGTCGACCGGCGCGCCCGGGAGCGGGTCGTTCCGGATCAGCGGCGTGACCAGCCAGCGAACCAGGCCCGGGCTGGACGAGACGAGCAGCATCGCCGCCAGCGCGACCGCCGCCAGGGCCCCGACGGAGCGCCCGAGCCCGAGCGCGCCGAGCAGCGCGCCGACCAGCACCGCGCCGAGGATCCAGTCCAGGCCCGCGACTTTGGCGGCGCCGGTCACCCCAAGCAGGCTGAGCGCCATCCAGGCGAGCGCGGCGTAAAGGGCGCTTCGGCCCGCGAGGGCGACCCGACGGCTACCGGGCTGGCGCCGCCCCGGTTCGTCGACGTCCCCACGAGTCGTGGCCACGGGGCTCCCAGGAAGGAGGAAAGCAAGAGCCGGCGCGACTCCCGCTCGCGCCGGCCCTAATCTTACCCAACGCCTCCCGCTCGCCGCCAAAGTGGCGTCACGCCTCGTTGGCGCCCGCGCTCGCGTCGCCCCGCCGGTTCGTGGTGAAGGTCGCCGGTTAGGAAGCTCGGCCAGCCGATCCGGTCACCAGCCCTTCGGACGGCTGCCGCGGAAAGACCGCTCCCAAGGTGTTGAGGCGATAGCCGACCCAGATCGTGAGCAGCCCCAGAAGCTCGGTCACATAGAGCACCTCAACGTGGCCGAAGCGGGTGAAGCTGCCTCCGATCCCTGGGAGGATCGCTCCGATCGCGATCGCCACGTTGCCGAGAAACCGGTGTCGGGCCTCGCGCCGACGCCGGAAGCGCACCGCCGAGACGATCGCCCCGCCGACCAGGAAGCCCACCGCGTAGAGGTTGATGAAGGGACTGAACATCCGGGTCCAGCGCCACTCCAGCACCTTGCCCGAGAGCCGATGGGCTTCCACCAGGCCATACTGGATCGGCGAGAGCGCCACGCAGGTCGCCGCGACCAGAATCACCGTGACCAGCAGCACCGTGAGCCGATTGGCCGTTCGCCGCGGCAGCATCAGGTAGACGGTGCCCTGGGCGAGGGGCGCTCCGCCGAGCAGGGCGCCGGAGATGTACCACGCCCGGAAGATCGGCTCGTGCCAGCCCAGCAAGGTGGTCAGTGACTCGGTGATGGTGCCCACCCCGTAGAGCACCATGCCGGCGCTCCACCAGGCGAGATGGAGCCCGCCGCGCTCGCGGTAGCGGCGCTGCAACACGACGGCGAAGGCGAGCGCGGCCACCGTGGTGGCCAGCGGGACGAAGTGAACCAGCTGGCGATCGCCCATCGCGACCTCAGAACCCGAGCCGATAGGTGACGGTGGCGCGCCGCCCCGGCTCCGGTCGGAAGAACGACGCGTTCGGAAACTCCGCGTAGAGACGGTCGGTCAGGTTGGCGACCGAGAGCGCGAGCGAATGGGTGGTCCCGCCCCAGCGGCCGAGCCGCGCGCCGGCGGCCACGTCGTGCACCGTGAAGGCCGGCAGCACGCTGCCCAGCACGTTGTCGCTGAGCTCGACGTCCTTGCGGGTGCCGTTGTGGCGCACGGCATAGGCAGCCCAGAAGCGACCGCTGGGATCGTCGTAGCGGGCCTCACCGCCCACCCGGGTCGAGAAAGTGTCCCCGATCGGATTGCTCGGATCGAGGGCGTCCTCGGCCGAGTGGTGGGCGAACGTGGCCGAGAGTCCGATGCCCGAGCCCGTGCGAATCCCGCCGGCCAGCTCGACGCCCTGGTCGTGGATCTTCTCGACGTTGACGTTGCGGTAAGCGGGGAAGGGGCCCACGTCCTCCCCGGTGGGCTCGATCCGGATCCCGTTCCGGATCGTGCTGCGATAGTAGAAGCCCTCGAGGAAGACCGGTCCCGAGCGAACCCGGGCGCCGACGTCGAAGTTCACGCTGGTCTCCGGCTCCAGATCGGGATTGCGGACCTGGAAGCCGGAGCCTTCGGGCGTGGGTCCGTTGAAGAACCGCTCGACCAAGTTGGGAGAGCGGAACGCGCGCCCCGCGCTCCCGATCAGGACGACAGCGGGCGAGACCTGGTAGAGCAGGTTGGCCGCGCCGACCACCGTGCGGTCGGTGCCGCTCACCAGCGGGTCGCTGATGCCGGCAGTGGTCTTGGTCGCGGCTCGGAGGTCCTGGACCCGCGCGCCGATCACGGTCGTGAGCCGATCGGTGAGCGCGAGCGAGAGCTGGGCGAACGCCCCGGCGCTCCGGAAGCTCGCGTTCGGCACGGGTGGGACCACGCTCACGTCCGGGTCCGGCGGGCCGAAGCCGATCACCGCGGTCTCGCTCGAGTCCCGGTTGAAGGAGTCGTCCGAGAAGAAGTCGACCCCGTAGGTCAGGGTGTGGCGGGAGCCCAGGATCTTGGCCGCCTCGATCCGGCCGCCGAACGTGTCGAGGTCCGTGTAGTTCCTCGAGATCGCGGAGACCCCGGCGCCGGGCGGCGTACCCGGGCCGAAGGGGATGAAGATGTCGAGCGAGAGGTCCCGCGCGTTGCTCTGGTAGTAGGTCGTCACCTCGAGCCGATCCGCGACCGCGCTCTGGAGCGCGTTGGCCGCGTAGCGCAGCGACAGCTGGTTGAAGCGCTGGTCCGGATAGGTGATCCTGATCAGCGGGGCGTCAGTCTCGCCCAGGTCGGCGCCGGCCACGTAGCCGAATCCGGCGTGGCGCGCCTCATAGCGCGAGAACCTGGCGTCGAGCGTTTGACCCGAGCCCAAGGGCACCGCGATCTCGGCCGCATAGTTGGCGTCCAGCACGCCGGTGTCGTGGACCAGGACCGGCGAGCCCAGCTCGATCGCGCCGAAGCGCCCCGCCGGAGCCCGGTAGGGGTCGGTGTCCCGGTAGCTGGCGCTGAGCCTGAAGCCGACTCCGCCGAGTCGGCCGGAGAGCGATCCAGCGGGACGCTGCTGGCTGTCGTGGCTGCTGTACCGGTAGCTGACCTCTCCGTGCAGCTGATTCGGACCGGAGGTCGGCGGTGCGGCCGAGATGACATTGAGCACCCCACCGATCGCGTCCGTGCCGTACAGGACCGACGAAGGCCCCCGAACCAGCTCCACCCGGTTGGCGCTCTCCACGTCGCTCAGCGCCGGCAGCTCGCCGAAGTCCTGCTGCCGGCGGGCGTTGTTGAGCCGGATCCCGTTCTCCAGGAGCAGGATCCGCTGCCCGCGCTGGCCGCGGATCGCCAGCCGGGTCTGATTGGAGCCGACGCCGGTGATGTCGACCCCCGGTGTGGCCCGGAACAGGTCGGCGACGGTGTAGGCCTGGGCCCGGCGGGCGAGCGCCGAGTCGATCACCGTCACCGGCCGCGGGGTGAGGAAGCTCGGGGTCGGGGTCCTGGTCGCGGTCACGTTGATCGGATCGAGCTCCCGCGCTTTGGTGGAGTCGGCGCGCTTCGCTGGCGACTGCGCGAAAGCGATCGAAGGAATAATGAAGGTGGCCGCGGCGAACGCCGTCAGCGTGAGGGTCCGGCGGATGGCCCCGTGGGTCGTCGTCATCGATGGTCTCACTTGCGGTTGAACCCCTCCGCCCGAGCCGGGCGGCGGCGGCAAGTGCACGCTACGACGAGCGCTGGGAAGCCAACCGCGGGTGGCTACGGGTCCGGGCCCCGTAGGTCTACGGGGTCGCCTGCTCGGCCTCCATGGCG
>JBFXAS010000223.1:0-9249 GCA_050184075.1 Gemmatimonadales bacterium | reverse complement strand
CCGGGCGGTGCAGCTCGACGGGCGGATGATCGCCCGCCCGATCGTGATTCAGGCCGAGACGGTGCTGGCGGACGCCGGCTTGTCCGCCACCAGGAAGAAGTAGATCGGGAAGGTCCGGTCGAACCACCCGTCGCTCAGTCTCCCGAACCAGCGCAGCGGCCAGACGGCCGCGCGCCACGCCAGCGAGAGGCCGATCCCGGCCGGGCTCCGCCGCCCGAAGCGCCGGAGCGGGGTGGTGGCGCCCTCGTGGTAGAGGGCGTTCACCGCCGTCCAGAGCGAGCCGTTGGAGGGCTCGACCCGCTCGACCACGAGGCCCGCGCGCTCGAAGACCGCGCGCGCCCCGTAGCGGGTGTAGCGGAAGAAGTCGTACGGCGCCATATGCTCGGGCCGGACCAGCGGCAAGAAGCAGTAGCAGCGGCCGCCGGGCTTGAGCACCCGGAAGATCTCCCTGGTGGCCTGGAACGGATCGGGCACGTGCTCCATCACCGCGAAGTGGATGGCCGCGTCGAAGCTCCCGTCGACCACCGGGAGGTCGAGCGCGTCGCCGACCAGGTCGAGGCCGGAGAAGTCGCTGTCGCCCTCGAGCTGGGCGAAGTCGACCGCGGTGTAGTCGGCCTGATCGAGCACCGAGCGGTAGCGCGCGTCGCCGGCGCCGATGTCGATCACCCGCGCCCCGTCCGGGATGTCGCGCCTGGTGTGCTCCGCGGCGCGGGCCAGGAAGCGCCACTGGGGATCGCGGCGGTCGAGCTTGGGAAAGGGCACCGAGAAGAAGAAGTCGTCGAACGACTCGCCCGCTTCGATCGGGCGAGCGCCGTCGTCGGCCCGGGCGCGGAGTCGCTCGCCGGCGGAGGGCGAGACGTTCTTCGCGGCCGGCAGGAGGAAGGGAATGCCCGCGATCACGGGATAGGTGGCGCCGCACCCGCAGGCGAGTGTCTCCTCGCGCCAGGGCAGCGACCGATGGCACGCGGGGCACCTGAGCACCGATCGCCAGCTCGTCGACCGTGGGATCAACCCCGCTCCGGGAATCGAGACGCCGCAAGCTGGACGGAGCATCCGGCATCCGCAAGCGGCCGGTCCCTTGAGGACGCCCGTCGAACCTGATATTCTCGCAGCCCGGCAGCTGAGTGACGACGCGCAACGGAGGATGCACGATGACGATCCGGATTGGTGACGAGGCCCCCGACTTCACGGCCGAGACGACCATGGGGACGATCAACTTCCACGAGTGGATCGGCGATCAGTGGACGATTCTCTTTTCTCACCCCAAGGACTTCACCCCGGTCTGTACCACCGAGCTGGGCTATCTGGCGAGCTTGAAGCCCGAGTTCGAGAAGCGAAACGCCAAGGTCATCGGTCTCAGCATCGACCCCGTGAGCGACCACAACCGCTGGTTGGGCGACATCGAGCGGAGCCAGGGTCACGCGGTCAATTACCCGTTGATCGGCGACGAGGACCTCAAGGTCGCGAAGCTGTACGACATGATCCACCCGAACGCCAGCGGCGGGAAACGGACCGCGGTCGACAATCAGACCATCCGCGCGGTGTTCCTGATCGGCCCGGACAAGAAGGTCAAGGCGATGCTCACCTATCCGATGAGCTCCGGCCGGAACTTCGACGAGGTCCTCCGGCTGCTCGACTCGCTCCAGCTCACGGTCTCGGCGTCGGTGTCCACCCCGGTCAATTGGCGGCCGGGTGACGAGGTGGTGATTCCGCCGAGCATGTCCGACGAGGACGCGAAGAAGAAGTACCCGCAGGGCTTCACGACGCACACGCCCTACCTGCGGACGGTCAAGCTCGGCTGAGTCGGGCGGCCGATTCCCGAAACGAGCGCGGGGGCCGGATGCCGGCCCCCGCGCTTCGTTGACATCACCCCGCGGCTACTCGGCCCGGAGAGCCTCGATCGGATCGACGCGGGCGGCGCGGCGGGCCGGCACCCAGGTCGCGAGCAGGGCTACCGATCCGAGGATCAGCGGCACCGCGAAGAAGGTGACCGGATCGAGTCCGCTGCGGCCCACCAGGAAGCCGCCGATCAGCTTGGCGGCCACCAGCGCGCCCAGCATCCCGATCGCGGCACCGATCCCGACCAGGGTGAGACCCTCGCCGAGCAGCAGGCGCACCACGTTGGCGCCGGCCGCGCCGATCGCCACCCGGATCCCGATCTCCCGCCGGCGCTGCGCCACGGCGCTCGCCATCACCCCGTAGATCCCGATCGCGGCCAGCAGGAGGCCGATGGCGCCGAACGCGCCGAGGGCCGTCCCCGCGAGCCGCGCCGGCAGGAGCACGGTGCCCAGGAGATTCTTCATCGTGCGGACGTCCGCCAGCGGCAGCGTCGGATCGAGCGCGGCCACCTCGGCGCGGAGGGACGGAATCAGCCCAATCGGGTCGCCCTGCGTGCGGATGTGGATGTAGCTCCCGGCCGAGAAGGACTGGGTGGCAGAGAGCCACATGTAGGCCGTCGGGTCCTCGCCGATGCTCCGGTACTTGCCGGTCGGCACCACCCCGATCACGCTGTACTCGCGACCGCCGGCCCGCACGGTCCGGCCGAGCGGGTCCTGGCCCGGCCAGAACCGGTCCACGAAGCGTTGGTTGACCACGATCACCCGGGCCGCGGACGTGTCGTCCCGCTCGGTGAAGCCCCGGCCCGCCAGGAAGCGCATCTGCATCGCGTCGAAGAACCCGGGCGTGACCCGGTTCACCGAGATGCTCATCCCCTCGTTCTCGGCCGGCGTGTAGCCGGGGATCTCGACGCTCCAGTCGCTGTTCTGCACCCCGAGCTGAGGGTAGTCGGCGTAGCCGACCGCGGTCACGCCCGGCAAGGCCTGCACCCGCTCCGTGAGACGTCGATAGAAATCCTCGGTCCGCGCTCGATCGTAGCCCTGGAGCGACGGATCGAGCTGGGCCACCAGCAGGTTGTCCGGATTGAAGCCCTTGTCGATGTTCGACGCGGCCTGGAGGTTTCGGAGGAAGAGACCCGCCGAGACCAGCAGCACGATCGAGAGCGCCATCTGGGCGACTACCAGGCCCCGCATCGCCTTGGCCTTCGACTGGCCGGCCGGGGTCTCACCTTTGAGCGCCGGGAGCACGGCCGGCCGGGTGGCCTGGAGCGCGGGCACCAGGCCGAACACCACGCCCGTCAGCAGCGAGACCAGGCCGGTGAAGATCAGGACCTTGGGGCTCAAAGAGAGGTCCGGGCTCATGTCGAGATCCAGCGGGAGACTGACCCGGTTGGCCATCCCGATCACCCACTCGGCCAGGAGCAGCCCGGCGGCGCCCGAGATCGCGGCCAGCAGGAGGCTTTCCACCAGGAGCTGTCGGATGATCACCAGGCGCCGGGCGCCGAGACTCAAGCGAATCGCGATCTCCCGGGCCCGGTCCGTCGCCCGCGCGAGCAGCAGGTTGGCCACGTTGAGGCAGGCCACCAGGAGGAGCATCGCCACCACGGCCATCACGATCGAGGTCAGCCCGACGGTGGCCGAGCGGAACATCGGGTGGATCCCGACCTCGGCCTGGGGCACCACGGTGATCCCGCGATCCTCGTAGTGGTCCGGATACTCCGACCGGAGCTCGGCCGAGAGCGCGTCCATCCGCTGGCGGGCCTGCTCGATGGTGACCCCCGGCAGCAGCCGCGCGGTGATGTTCGACGAGTTGTTGCCGCGGGATTCTAAGCGATCGTAGGAGGCGCCGGGCTCGATCTGATCGAGCTGCATCAGTGGCACGTAGAAGGTCGGCGCGATGATCGGCATCGAGCCCTTGAACTCCGGCGCCGTGACCCCGACGACAGTGTACTGCTGCCCGTTGACGATCACCGCCCGGCCCACGATCGCCGGGTCGCCGCCGAGCTTCTGCCAGCCATGATGGCTCAGCACCAGCACCGGATGCGCGCCGCGACCGACCTCCTCGTCCGGCGCGAAGCCCCGGCCCAGCATCGCGTCGACGCCGAGGACGCTGAAGTAGTTGGCCGAGGTCACGAAGCCCATGGCCCGCTCGGGCTTGCCGTCCACCGAGAGATTCACCATCGCGAACTGCCAGAGCGCCGCGTCGCTGAAGACGGCGCTCGAACGGTCTCTCACGTCGCGGTAGTGCGGAATCGAGTTCGACCCGAAGGGCATCTCCGGCCCGGACCGGTAGAGGCTCACCAGCTCTCCGGGATCCCGGGTGCCCGGGAGCGGCCTGAGCACCAGAGCGTCGATTGCCGAGAAGGTCGCGGTGTTGAGCCCGATGCCGAGGGCCAGCGTGGCCACGACCAGCAAGGTGAACAGTGGCTTCCGAGCGAGGACTCGAGCCGCGTAGCGCAACTCGCGAAGCAAGGTCGGCACGGTGGGCCCCCGGGGGGTGGAAAACGGCCAGCGACAAATGGTTCCAGCCCGCAGCGTTACGGAGTGTAACGCCCGAGAGTTTCAGCCTGAGACGGACGGGGCCGCCCGCCGGGCGGGCGCGCGACCCGCGAGATCGCCATAGATTCGTCCCGACCATGAGCGTCTTCCATCGCACCGCCGCGGTGTACCGTCCCGGCGCCCACACCCTCCCGGCCGAGTACTACACCTCGCCGGCCATCCTCGCTGAGGAGACCGAGCGGATCTTCCTCACCCAGTGGCACTGCGTTGGCCGGGCAGGCCGGCTGGCGCGGCGGGGTGACTTTTTTCTGACCACCATCGCGGACGAGTCGCTGATCGTGCTGCGCGACCGGCACGGCGAGCTCCGTGCGTTCTTCAACGTCTGCCGCCATCGGGGCACCCGGCTCTGCCAGGAGCCGTCCGGGCATCTCTCCGAGACGATCCAGTGTCCCTACCACGCCTGGACCTGGACCACCGACGGCCGGTTGATCGGCGCGCCGCACATGCAGGAGGTCGAGGGCTTCGACAAGGCGGGCTATCCGCTCCACCAGGCCGGAATCGCCGAGTGGGAGGGCTTTGTCTTCGTCAACCTGGCGGTGGAGCCCGCGCCCTTCACGGAGGCGTTCGCGCCGATGATCGGCCGCCTCGCGCGATTCGGACTCGAGCGGCTGGTGACCGGCCACGCGATCCGCTACGAGGTCGCCTCGAACTGGAAGCTGGTCTTTCAGAACTACAGCGAGTGCCTGCACTGCCCGACGATCCATCCCGAGCTGTCCTGCCGGCTCCCCTACCAGAGCGGCGCCAACGATCTGGTCGAGGGGCCGTTCCTTGGCGGTTACATGGAGATCACCGAGGGCTTCGACTCGGTGACGACGACGGGCGCGCGGGTCGGGCCCTACCTGGGCGAGCTGTCGCGGGAGGATCGCCGGCGGGCGTACTACTACACGCTGATGCCGAACCTGCTGCTCAGTCTCCATCCCGACTACGTCAACTACTATCTGGTCCGGCCCGACGGCGTGGACCGCACCGTGGTCGAGAGCGAGTGGCTCTTCCATCCCGACACGCTGGCCGATCAGGGCTTCGATCCGAAGGGCGCGATCGAGATCTGGGACGTGACCAACCGTCAGGACTGGTTCATCACGGAGCAGAGTCTCGCGGGGATCCGCTCCCGTCGCTATGCGCCGGGGCCCTACTCGGCGCGGGAGAGCATCCCCGCCGCCTGGGACCGCGCCTATCTCGACCTGATGGGACGCGCTCGGGCGTGAGGGTGGAGCCGGGCCTGCGGGCCGAGGAGGGACTCGACGCCGCGTACGCGGGCCGCAAGGTCCTGGTGCTCGGCGCGAGCGGCTTCATCGGCGCCTGGGTCGCCGTGCGCCTGGCCCGGCTCGGCTGCGAGCTCTGGGTGACGGCCCGCTCGCGGGAGGAGCTCGACCGCGCCCGCTCGCTCTTGGGCTTCGAGGGCATCGCGCTCGAGCTCGACGCCGCGGCGCCCGGGGCGCTCGAAGCGGCGATCGCGAGCGTGGCGCCCGACCTGGTCTTCAACCTGATCGGCTACGGCGTCGACCGCGCCGAGCGCGACGAGGCGGTCGCGGCGGCGGTCAACGACGAGCTGGTCGGCCGGCTGATCTCCGCCCTTCCCGGGCGGCGCACCGAGTGGCGAGGGCAGAGCCTGATCCACGTCGGGTCCGCGCTCGAATACGGCGAGGCGGCCGGAGACCTGCGCGAAGAGACCGAGCCCGAGGCCACGACGGTCTACGGTCGGACCAAGCTCGCGGGCACCCGCCGACTGGCGCGGGCGGCCGAGGCCGGACTGAGGGCCACCACCGCGCGACTCTTCACGGTGTACGGCCCGGGCGAGCATCCGGGGCGGCTGCTGCCGTCGCTGCTCGAGGCGCGGCGCGGGGCCGGCAGGATCGCCTTGAGCCACGGGCTCCAGCGGCGGGACTTCACCTATGTCGACGACGTGGCCCAGGGGCTGGTCCGGCTCGCCGCAAGCGAGGCGGTGCTCCCACCGGTGCTCAACCTGGCGACCGGACGCCTTCGGACGGTGCGGCACTTCGTGGAGGTGGCGGCCCGCGAGCTCGGGATCGACGCCGGGCGGCTGGGGTTCGGGGAGATCGAGGTCCGGCGGGAGGAGATGGCCCACGACGACGTCAACCTCGACCGGCTGCGGTCGGCGCTGGGCTGGGTGCCGTCGACCCCGATCGCGGAAGGCGTTCGGAGGACGGCCGAGCTGGTGGGTGGCTGAGGTTGTCGACCGCCCGCGACGGCGACTGGCGGAGGCCCCGGCGCCGCTCGGTCGGCGGCCTGGAGCAGGCTTGGATCTGGCGGCGCAAGTCTTTTATTTGATGGGAGTTGCGCGGGTCGATCGCGACGTCGTCCGGGCGCCGCGCCAGGCTTGGCTCGAGCCGTCGAGGGCCCGAGTCTTGCGGACCGACGGTGTCCCTATGAATTCGAAGCCCTTCGGTGGTGCGAGCCGCCGCCGAATCCAGACCCCGGAATGGTGAGATGAGCGCTCCCGCGGGCGCGGCGAGCCGCTCGCCGCATCGGGTCCGGACCACCTGCCGCGCCTGCGACGCGGCGGCGCTGATCCGCTTCCTCGAGCTCGGCCCACAGCCGCTCGCCAACTCCTTCCTGAGCTCGGAGGAGGAGTTTGCCGACGAAGCCCGTTACCCGCTCGATGTCTACCTCTGCGGCCGGTGCGGCCTGGTCCAGCTGGCCGACGTGATCGATCCTGAAGTCCTCTTCCGCGACTACATCTACGTCACGGGCACCTCGAGCACCATCGCGGCCCACAACGAGCGCTACGCGGAGACCGTGGTGAAGACCCTCGGCCTCGGTGGCGACGACCTGGTGGTCGAGGTGGCGAGCAACGACGGGAGCCTGCTGCACCAGTTCCGCGCCCGCGGCACCCGCACCCTCGGGATCGAGCCGGCCCGGAACATCGCGGCGCTGGCCCGGGCAAAGGGGCTGGAGACGGTCGAGTCGTTCTTCTCCGACCTGGTCGCCGGGGAGGTGCGGGAGCGCTTCGGAGCGGCCCGCGCGGTGGTCGGCAACAACGTCCTGGCCCACGTCGACGACACCCAGGACTTCCTGCGCGGCGCGGCCCGACTCCTCGCCAGGGACGGCGTGGTGATCACCGAGGTGCCCTATCTCGAGGAGTTCGTCGACCGGTTGGAGTACGACACGGTCTACCACGAACACCTCTGCTACTTCTCCGTCTCGGCGCTGATGACGCTCCACGAGCGGGTCGGTCTCTCGGTGATCCGGGTGGATCGCGTGCCGGTCCACGGCGGTTCGATCCGGACCTGGGCGGCGCTCCGCTCCGAGCGGCCGGAGCACGCGCCCGAGGTCGTGTCCATGGCGACGGCGGAGGTGGCGGCCGGGCTCACCAGCCGGGCTCGCTACGAGACCTTCGCCAGGGACGTCGCCAGGCAGCGTGAGGAGCTGCGCGCGATGCTCGCCGGGCTCAAGGCGGAGGGCAAGCGGGTGGCCGCCTACGGGGCGCCGGCCAAGGGCAACACCCTGCTCAACTACTGCGGGATCACCACCGAGCTGGTCGACTACACCGTCGATCGGAACCCGCTCAAGGTCGGTCGCTTTACGCCGGGCACCCATCTGCCAGTCCGGCCCTACGACACGGTCGCCGCCGATCCGCCGGACGTCCTCCTGATCCTGGCGTGGAACTTCGCGGAGGAGATCATGCGGCAGCCGCAGGAGCGCGCCTTCCATGAGGCCGGCGGGCGCTTTCTGATTCCGATTCCGAGCCCGCGGCTGGTCTGATGCGAGTCGTGATCCTCGCCGGCGGCCGCGGAACCCGACTCGCCGAAGAGACCGGGACCCGACCGAAGCCGATGGTGGAGATCGGGGGCCGGCCCATTCTCTGGCACCTGATGCACGTCTACGCCGCTCACGGCCACCGCGACTTCCTGATCGCGTGCGGCTACAAGGGCGAGATGATCAAGCACTACTTCCACACCTACGCCCAGCATCACAACGACTCGATCGTCGACCTCAAGACCGGCGAGCAGACCGTGCTCAACCACCACTCGCTCGACTGGCGTGTGGGGCTGATCGACACCGGGCTCGACACCATGACCGGCGGCCGGATCAGGCGACTCCGTCCCCATCTCGACGGGACCTTCATGGCCACCTACGGCGACGGCCTCGGCAGCGTCGACATCACCGCGCTGCTCGCCTTCCATCGCGCCCACGGGAAGGTCGCCACGGTGACCGCGGTCCGTCCGCCGGCCCGCTTCGGCGATCTCGAGATGGAGGGCGACCTGGTCAGGAACTTCGCCGAGAAGCCGCAGACCCACGAAGGCTGGATCAACGGCGGGTTCTTCGTCTTCGAGCCGGCGCTCTTCGACTTGATCGAGGGTGACCAGACCATTCTCGAGCGGGAGCCGCTCGAGCGCCTGGCGCGCGAGGGGCAGTTGGTGGCGTATCGGCACCACGGCTTCTGGCAGCCGATGGACACCATCCGCGAGAAGGCCCTGCTCGAATCGCTCTGGGCGAGCGGCGAAGCGCCCTGGAAGGTCTGGTAGACCGCTAGAAGCGGCGGGTCACTCCGATGCCGCCCGGCGTCGCGACCACCGAGATTCGGCGGCTGTCGAGCAGCTTGGCCGTCAGCACTCCGAACGCCGCTCCCGCCACCACGTCGGACAGCCAGTGCTTGTCGTTGTTGATCCGGGCGAAGCCCGTCAGGCCCGCCGCGCCGTAGAGCGAGGCCCGGAGCCAGGGATTCGCCGTCTCGGAGGCGAAGGAGCCGGCGAGCGCGAAGGCGATCGCGGCATGGCCCGACGGGAAGGAATGGTGCACGTCCCTGCCGCTCAGGGGGTGGAAGCGGTCTTCGTCGTGGTCGCCGACGAAGGGTCGCTCCCGGCCGAGGCCGAACTTGAGGACCTGCGTCGCG
>JBFXAS010000222.1:0-9315 GCA_050184075.1 Gemmatimonadales bacterium | reverse complement strand
GGAGGTCGCCACACAATCCTGAACCAGCATCGACGTCGCCATCGTCCGGGTCAGCGACGGCGAGGAATCGGTGGTCTATGCGACGGCCGAGCCGCCGGGCGGCGCCCCCGACGCGGAGGTCACCCTCTTCGGTCTCGCGATCACCGAGGCCAACCCCGATCTCGGTCCGGCCACCTGGACCTTCTTCGGCAACGACGGTGCGGCGTCGGCCGCCTCGCCCTGGCGGCTCCGGGCCTGGGTTCGCCGCGGAGCGCTGGAGGACGCGATCCGGGGCACCGGCTATGGCAGCGTGGCGCTGGCGGTCGCGACGACCCTGCTGCTGGCGATCGCCGCGGCCTACGCGGTGGCGCAATCCCGTCGAGCCGAGGCCGCGGCCACCGTCCGCGCGGCGATTCTGGCGGGTGTCTCCCATGAGCTCCGCACGCCGCTCAGCGTGATCCGCTCGGCGGCCGAGAACCTGGACGGCGGCCTGGTCGACGCGAGGGCGGCGGTCGAGTACGGCCAGCTGATCGGGCGTGAGGCCGACCGCTTGATCGACTCCGTCGAAGCGACGCTCCGGCTGGCGCGCGGCGCGGCCAACGGAGCCGGCGCCGCGAGCGAGCTGGTCTCGCTCGACGAGCTGGTGGCCGAAGCGGCCCAGGCGCTCGAGAGCGACCATCGGATCAGGATCGCGGGCCCGAGCGGCGCGTCGCTCCGCGGCGATCGCGAGGCGCTCCGGGTGGCCGTCACCAACCTGCTCTCCAACGCGTTGCGGTATTCCCCCGCCGGCGCGCCGGTCGAGCTCCGCGTCGACGCGAGCGCCGACGAGATCGCGATCCGGGTCGCGGACCAGGGCCCGGGCTTCGCGAGCGACGAGCGCGAGCTGGTGTTCGAGCCTTTCCGCCGCGGGCGGGCCGGCGCCAGCTCGCCCCAAGGCGCGGGGCTCGGCCTCACCCTGGTTCGAGAGATCGCCCGGGCGCACGGCGGTCGGGTGACCATCGCGGACGGGCGCTCGGGGGGCGGCGTCGTCACCCTCCACCTGCCAACCGACGCATGAGCGCCCGGATCCTCCTGATCGAAGACGAGGCGGGACTGGTGCGCACCCTCACCGATCGGCTCCAGGCGGAAGGCTACGCCGTGGTCTCCGCTCGCGACGGCGATCGGGGCTACGAGCTTGCCCGCCGGGAGGCGCACGACCTGCTGATCGTCGACTCGATGCTGCCGGGACGCTCGGGCGTCGACGTGATCCGGGACCTGCGGCTGGCCGGGGTGCGGGTGCCGGCCCTGATGCTCACCGCGCGCAGCGCCGTGGAGGACATCGTGATCGCGCTCAAGCTGGGTGCCGACGACTATCTCACCAAGCCGTTCCGCGCGCCCGAGCTGCTGGCCCGGATCGACGCGCTGCTGCGCCGGAGCCGGGCGGAGCCGCTCACGGGGGAGCGCCGGGTCACGGTGCGCGACCTCGAGATCGATCTCGCCGGGAAAGCCGTGAGCCGCGCCGGGAGGCCGGTAGAGCTCTCCGATCTGGAGTTCCGATTGCTCGCCCACCTGGCCAGCCATCGAGGCAAGACGGTGAGTCGGGCCCAGCTCCTCCGCGAGGTGTGGAAGTACGCGCCGGACACGGTGAGCCGCACGGTCGACCAGCACGTCGCGCAGCTGCGCCGCAAGCTCGGTGGCCGTGGGAGCGGGCTGATCGTGACCGTCCATCAGCGCGGTTACATGCTGGTCCCGGGCTGAGCGACCGGTCCGGGTCGCCGACGCCGAGGTCCGGTCGGCCGAATCCCGCCCGCCGACTTGACACTCCCCCCGTGAGAGCGAATACCTCTGGAGAGCCGTCTCTTCCGTTCTCGAGGAGGCTATCCGTGCCCATCCATCCGGCGACCCCGGTCATCGCGATCCTGGCCTCGCTCGTCGCCTTGCCGACGTCGGAGACACGGGCGCAGACCGCGGAGCAGCTGATCGCGCGAGTCGGGCCTACGATCCAGAAGCGGGTCGAGGGCGGGGTCTACGCCGGGCTCGCGATCGGGGTGATCGCCGGCGACACCGAGGCGAGCGCCTTCTTCGGCCGCCGGGCCGACGGCTCGGCCACCCCACCCGACCAGGACACCAGGTTCGAGGTCGGCTCGGTGTCGAAGACCTTCACCGCGCTCCTCCTCGCTGACCTGGTCACCCTCGGGGTCGTCTCGCTCGACACCAGGCTCAACGAGCTGCTGCCCGCGGGCTCCTACTCGCCCGGCGTGGGGCGGATCGACCTGACCAGCCTGGCCGTCCACCGCTCCGGGCTCCCGCGCCTGATCATTGGCGCCGACGGGGACTACCTCGAGGCGATCGAGCGGGGCACCGCGCACGACGTGTATCGCTTCCTGGCACGCTACGACCCGGGTCCGACCGCGGGCACCAAGGTCTACTCCAACGCCGGGATGGAGATTCTGGGCCACGTGCTGGAGCGCCGCTCGGGCGAGCAGTTCGCCACCCTCCTCCAGGAACGGATCCTCGACCCACTCGAGATGAGCCGGACCATCGTCTTCGTCGGCGACGACCGGAGCAACCTGGCCGCGCCGCACTACTACGACCGCAACGGCAGCGGAGGGCTGGAGCCGATCGATCGCTTCTTCTACAACCGTTTCTCGGCGGCGTCCGGCGGGGTGGTCTCGACCACGCGCGACATGCTCCGCTACCTGGAGGTCTGGCTCCACCCGAGCAGCGCGCCGGAGACCCTGCGCGCCCCGATCGAGCTCGCGTCGCGACACTATGCCGGCGACCCGATCGACGCAAGGAATGCCAACGCGCTGGGCTGGGGCCGGAACCGGTCGTCCCGGCACCCCGGCGCGATCTACTTCGACCACGACGGCCTCACCATCGGACACACCACGTTCGTGCTCTTCAGCCGGGAGCGCGACCGGGGCGTGGTGCTGCTCACCAACACCGGCATCTACGGCCAGACCTTCCGCGACTTCCGCGCGCTCGGCTACGCCATCCTCAACGACTGACCGGGCGGCTCCGGGCGCTCAGTCGACGAACGCCCAGAGCAGCTCCCGGCTCCGCGGATCGAGCTCCGCCGGCGGCGGCACCCGATAGAGGTCGCCGGCCACGTCTCGGATCAGCGTCCCGCCGTCCGGCAAGCTGCGCGGCCAGTCGTCGAGCCGGGTCTGGAAGCGGCGCGGTCCTTGGGCAGTCTCCACCCGCCAGTCGCGGATCTCGACCTCCTCCTCCACGGCGAGCACCCGCTCCACCACGAAGACGAACCCCGCCTCGGCCAACGCCGTCTCGAGCGCCCGCCGGGAGCGAGGGTCAAGGCGATCGAGCCGCTCGACCAGCAGTATCTCCTCGTCGTTCTGGTCGCGGAGCGAGAGGTGACGGGTGGGCTCCGACCAAGGGAAGCACCGTCGCACCGTCACCTCCACCTCCCGCGCTTCGAGCCGCACCCGAAGCGCGCCGTCCTCCCGCCGCTCCAGCCTGACCGGCGCCGTCGCGGGGCTCGCCAGCTCTGCGTTCATGGTCATCCTCCTTCGTCGGGGCCAGCCGCCGATTCGAAACCGACGGCCTCGGTTCATGCCAGCGACAGCTGCATCTCGTACAGCCGTCGATATCGTCCCTCGGGTCGCTGCATCAGCGCCCGGTGGGTGCCTTCCTCGACCAGGCGGCCGTCCTCGATCACGAACAGCCGGGTCGCCTTGCGCAGGGTCGAGAGTCGGTGCGCGATGGCGAACACGGTCCGCCCGGCGACCAGGCGATCGAGCGCGTCCTGAATCGCCCGCTCGGTCTCGGTGTCGACGCTGCTGGTGGCCTCGTCGAGGATCAGGATCCGCGGGTCGTGGAGAATCGCCCGCGCGATCGAGATCCGCTGCCGCTCGCCGCCCGAGAGCGTCTGTCCCCGCTCGCCGACCACGGTGTCGTACCCGTGGCTCAACTTGACGACGAAGTCGTGCGCGTTGGCCGCGCGCGCCGCGCGGATCACCTCGTCGAGCGTCGCCTCCGGGCGGCCATAGCGGACGTTCTCCAGCACCGTCCCGTGAAACAGATAGGGCTCCTGCAACACCATCCCGATCTGCTCCCGGTAGTGGCCGCTCTCGAGCCGCTTGACGTCCACGCCGTCGATCGCCACCGTGCCGCTGGTCGCGTCGTAGAAACGCGCGATCAGGTTGACGATGGTGGTCTTTCCCCCGCCCGACGGGCCCACCAGGCCGATCAGCTCGCCCGGCGCCACGTCGAAGCTCACGCCCTTCAAGACCTGCTTGACCCCGTCGTACGCGAAGGTGACCCGATCGAACGTGACCCGGCCCTCGACCGGATCGAGCCGGACCGGATCCGGCCGGTCCACGATCTCGGGCTCGGTGTCCAGCACCTCGAACACGCGGTGCGCCGAGGTGGTGGCGCGGTTCATGGTTCGCGCGATCTGGCCGATCACCTCGATCGGGGCCACGAACATCGCCGCGTAGAGCAGGAACGAAACGAAGGTGCCCGCCGAGAGCGGCACGCCCGCGGTCCCCAGGAGTCGCGGCACCGCCAGCGCCCAGACCAGCACGGTGGTGGCGTGCACGGCCAGCATCAGGAGCGGCCAGAAGCCCGTCCACATCCGGTGGATCCGATTGAACTCGGCCGTCACCGCCTGGTTCCGATCGCCGAAGCGGCGGACCTCCCGATCCTCCTGGTGGAAGGCCTTGACCACCCGGATGCCGGGGATCGTGTCCGAGAGCACGTCCGTCACGCCCGACCACTTCCGCCAGGCGCGCAGGAAGAGCGCGTTCATCGCCTCGCCGTGCCGGAAGATCAGCCAGCAGAAGGCCGGCACCGGCAGCACCATGGCGAGGCCGAGCCGCCAATCGAGCGCCAGCAGCACGCCCGAGAGGCCGAGCAGCATCACCAGCGAGAGCGAGACGTCCACCACCCCGAAGGCGAGGAAGTCCCAGAGCCGGTCGGTGTCGTTCGACACCCGGGTGATCAGCCCACCGGTGCGCTTCCGCGAGTAGAAGGCGAGGCTGAGCCGCTGGAGGTGCTCGTAGAGCTCGCTCCGGAGATCGCGGGCCACCCACTCGCCCATGATCGCCATCAGGCGGAGTCGGAGCACTGCCGCGGCCTGGCGCACCAGGAACACCAGCCCCATGGCCAGCACCGCCAGCCAGGCGAGCCGGGTCGCCCGCTCGACGGCGAGCGTGCCGGCGCGGACCGGCGCGACCAGGCGGTCGAGCACGTACCCCGCGAGCCAGGGCGGCACCAGGCTCACCAGCGTGATCACGGTCGCCGCGGTGAGCCCGACGACCAGCTCGCGCCGATAAGGGGCCAGGTAGCCCAGGAGCCTGGTGATCACGGCCGTCTGCCGCCCCACCACCAGGGCCTGCGCTTCGCGCACCGGGCCCGAGACCGCGCTCGCATAGAAGTGATCGCCGTGGTCGGCCGGGGGGCCGTCGTCGCCCGCTTCGAGCAGGAAGCGGAGCCCCTCGAACGCGCGCCGCTGCCGGTGAGTGTAGCGGAGCACCGCGAGCGGCGGGTCGCCCGGGCGGCCGAGGATCGCGAGCGTGGTCGCCGAGAGGCCGGGGGTCTCCCGGGTCCCGGTGATTCGGGACCGGCGCACGTCGTTGATCTCCCAGTCGCCGCCGTCGGTCGAGGTCGCGAGGGCGAGATGGGTCGGGCCGACCGCCACCCAGGTCTCCGCCAGGCGGAAGCTCGGGTCGAGATCGGCGAGGGCGTAGAGCACCACGGGGGCGCCGTCCCAGCGGTCTTCGATCCGCCGGCGGAGCTCGCGCGGGAGCGAGCCGGGCTGCCCGGCGTAGCGCTCGATGGTCTCTTGTTCTGGACTCTTCTTCGATTCCGTCATTGCCTGATCCTCGTGTGCCACAACGTCAATCGGCCCTCCAGGTGACTCGGGGTGAGCACCTGGAAGGCCGGAGGATCACGCGATCTCGAACGGGACTTCTAGGGTGCTCGGTTCCTCGAGGCGAGGGAGAAGCGACGACCGCCGCCGTCGATCCAGACGCGCGGGCGCACTCCGTGCCCCGAGGCCTTGATCGGCAGCTTGCAGGTCATCCGGTAGGTCGGTCGTCGCACCGTCGTGGTCACCCTTCGTGAAAGGCTCCGCGCGGAGCAGGATCCGGCGGAACATTCAACATACAATCTCGTCGCCCCATGCAAAGTGACGAGGATCACAATCTCGTCTCGCGACCAGGGCCTCCGCTCACTCAGATGACCCCGAACCGCCGAGCCCGCTCCCGCACCAGGGCGGTGTCGTCCAGCTCCCGGAGGGTCGCGAAGGGCAGCGCGTCCCGGGTGGCGTTGGCGATCGAGCCCGTGGCCTTGATCTCCTGCAGGGCCCGCCGCACCGCGCCCAGCGCGATCATCCCGAAGTCCAGGAACGCGGCGAAGGCCACGTTGACGGCCTTCATCTCCTCAATCGTCCCGCCGATCGACATGATCGGCCGCTCGACCACCCGGAACGCCTCCCGATTCTCGGCCATCGGAAGCGCCGGGAACCAGAAGGCGTCGGCCCCGGCCTCGGCGTAGGCGGCGGCCCGCTCCAGCACCTCGGTCTTGGAGCGTCCCTCGCGGAGCCCGACCGAGGCGACCATCACCACGAAGTCGGCGTCCCGGCGGGCGTCGACCGCCGCCTTGATCTTGTTCACCATGGTGCCGGTCGGCACCAGGTCGCCTCGGGGGGCGCCCAGATGCGGCACCAGGTCCGCATCCTCCATCAGCACCGCGGAAAAGCCGGCCCGCTCCACCAGCTGGATCCCGCGATAGACGTGCATCGCCGTGCCCTTGCCGTCCTCGATGTCGAGCAGCGCAGGGATGTCCGTCCCGCCGGCGATCGGCGCGCCTACGGTCAGGAGATCGTTGAGCGTGACCATGCCGACGTCGGGAATCCCGAGCATCCGGGAAGGCGCCTGGCCGGAGACGCACACCAGCGGGAACCCCTCCCGCTCGGCGAGTCGGGCCGAGAGCAGGTTCTCGATCACGGGCGAATAGAAGGGCTCACCTCGGAGCGCCTGGCGGAGCCGGGAGGCCTTGGTGGCCGCCTGCGCGCGGGGCGCGGCCTCGGCGGCGGTTGGCTGGCCGACCAGCGCACCGGCAGCGGCGACCGTGGCGGTCTTGAGAAACTGACGGCGGTCCGTGTGATCCATGAGCGCAGCATCCTCCTGCTGAGAGATCGAGGAACGGCAGGCCGAATCGAGGCCCTCGTCAGCGTTGCCGGCGGGCGGCCTCCCAGAGCTGTCGCAGCCGGTCGTGCGGCAGCTCCGGCACCCGGACACCGTCCGCCCCGACCATCGTCTCCGCCGCCACCATCGCGTTCAAGATCGACTCCTCGGTGGCCTGCACGGTCGCGTCGAAGAGCGGATTCATCATCGCGTTCGGGACCATGCTGACCGGCACCACCGAGTCGCTCCGCCGGATCGCGATGTTGGCCGTCGAGAAGGCCAGGAAGAGGTCGCCCGAAGAGTTCTCGCCGAGCCCGCCCATCCGGCCGATGGCGAGGGCCACCCGGCGGGTGATCCGCTGCAGCTGGTGCGGCAGGAGCGGCGCGTCGGTGGCGGCCACCGCGATGATCGAGCCGCTCCCATCTTCGAGCGGACCGCCGCCCGAGGCGCCGTCCGAGCCGCCGCACTGGCGGATGAACTGCCGGTACTTGGTGCCCGAGTCCGGGGGAATGGTGAAGCAGATCCCCACGTCCGACATCGGGATCGCCTCGCCGACGGGCACCCCGTCCACCCGAAGCCGGGCCCGGGCGCCGTAGTTGCACTGGACCAGCACGCCCACGGTGTAGCGCGCGTCGCCCACCGTGACGACCCGCGACGATGTGCCGGTCCCGCCCTTGAAGCCGTGGCAGATCATCCCGGTCCCGCCCCCGACGTTCCCCTCGGCCACCCGCCCGCCCCGGGCGCCGTCGAGCGCCGCGGCCACATGCGCCGGCTTCACGTGAAAGCCGTCCATGTCGTTGAGCAGCCCGTCCGCCGTCTCGGCCACCACGGGCAGGGCGAACGAGAAGCCCGGCCGATGGTCGAGCATCCAGCCAATCGTGGCGTCGCGGACCACGCCCACGCTGTGGGTGTTGGTGATCAGGAACGGGGTGTCGAGGATGCCCGACTCCTCGAGCCAGGCGACGCCCGTCATCTCGCCGTTGCCGTTCAGCCGATACCAGGAGGCGAAGACGCTGTCCGGCCCGGTCAGGCCACGGGGCAGAATCGCGGTGACCCCGGTGCGGATCGGCCCGCGGCCCCGCACCCGGCGGCCCTCGCCCTCGATGATCGTGGTCTGGCCGACCGCGACCCGGCCGACGTCGGTGATGGCGTTGTTGGGCCCCGGCGTGCCGGGCAGCTCGACCCCCAGGTCGCGGGCGCGCGTGTTGGCCTGCGCGGAGAGCGACGCCGCCAGGAGCGCGAGCGCGGCCGCGGCGACGAAGGTCGAGCGGCCGACGCACGAGTTGGTTGCTGCCATGGGCTGCCTCCCCGATTGCGGGTGATCGGTCCGGTCCGCGCCATCCATTCAACGAGATGGCGCCAGCTCGCTGGGGCGGGAGCTGGAGGGCGCAGCCCTCCGCCCCACGAGCGGTTCGCTACTGGACCTCTTCGTACAGCGCCGCCGCGACCGCCTCATCCCTCCTGGCGGCCGCGTGGAACGCGCGGGTGCTCGCTTCGGTCAAACGGGCGTTCTCCCTCGGCCGCCGGTCCCAAGCGATCTGGGCCAGCTCGGCCGGCGTCGCCAACCGCTGCACGGGCGCCCCGGTCGGGTCGTCTGGATTGGGCAGCTGATGCGGCTTGGCGGCGTTCACGACCAGCGCATCGGCCCGCTGCAAATCGTCGTCGCTGGGATCCTCGTCGTCGGCGAGATCCCAGGCCCAGATCAGGCTGCCACCCTCGGTCTTGAACAGCCGGACTCGGGTGTAGAGGCCGGTGTCATCCTCGTCGCAAATCGAGGACTCGCCAAGCAGCTGGCCTGTGAAGCGGAGGGGCTTGTTGCCAAGACGAAAAATGACCTTCGGAAGGTCCGACATGGATCGATCCGTCCTTTCGTTCGTGCATCGGGCGCGCTTTACGGTGGCGCCGTCCACCGGTTGGCGAATCCTCCCACCCTCGGGGCCAGTGACCCCAGGAGTCCCGCCGGCACAACGATGCCGAACTTGCCGTCGCCGCGCAAGCCACTGCGCGGCGGGGCCCCACGCAGCGGAGCTGGCGGACACCAGCGCCGTCTTGGAGAGGCAGGCCCGCGGGGCCCGCCCCGACGCCATCGCGGTTCCCGGGTCGCGAATGCGTTCAGGTGCTCGAGCCTGAGAACACTCGTGCGCGACACAAAGATCGAGAAGAAGACCATGGACCGGGCAACGCTGATCCTGCTGCACGCCACCCT
>JBFXAS010000221.1:0-9347 GCA_050184075.1 Gemmatimonadales bacterium | reverse complement strand
GAGCAGGAAGCTGGCCCAGCAGAAGCATTTCCCGGCCGTCGACGTGCTCGACAGCGTGAGCCGGGTGCGCGACCAGGTGATCACCGCCGCCGATCGCGAGGCCGCCAACGGGCTGCTCAAGCTGGAGGCGACGTATCGCGGGCAAGAAGACCTGATCACGGTGGGAGCCTACAAGAGCGGTACCGACAAGGCCCTCGATCGGGCGATCGCGTTCAGGCCGGAGCTGCTCGATCTGCTCCGCCAGCAGCCCGACGAGGGCACGGCCATCGACGAGACCGGGGCCCGGGTCCGCGACCTTGCCGCCCGCTACGAGAAAGGCACGCCATGAAGTCCTTCTCGTTCCGGCTCGAGCGTCTCCTGCGGCTTCGAACCGATCAGGAGCGGCAGCAGGCCCGCCGACTCGGCGAGGCGACTCAAGAGGAGACCCGGCTCGACGAGGAGATCCGCGACCAGGAATCCCACCTCGAGCGGATCGGCGACCAGCTGAGCTCCGAGCCGGGAGAGCGGAGCAGCGCGGGATGGCTGCGGACGCTCGCGCTCACGGCCGAGGCGGCCGCCGACCAGCTCGCGGGCGCGGAAGCCTCCCGGGAAGAGGCCCGGCGCCGCGTGAGCGAGGAGCGGGCCAGGCTGTCCGAGCGGGCGACCGAGCGAAAGGCGATCGAGCGGCTTCGCGAGCTTCGCGCCGACGAATGGAGCGAGGCGGTGCGCCGTGACGAGCAGAAGACGACCGACGAAGTCGCGGGACGTCGTCATCGCGAGGGAGGTAGCGGGTGAAGCAGACCCTCCTCCTCGTCGTCGTGGCCTTCGTGATGTCCATCGCCGGCGCCACCTGGATCAGCGCCTTCGTGGCGCCTCCACCTCCGCCGCCGACACCGCCGCCGGCGGTGGAGAGGGTCGCGGCCAAGCCCGCGCCGCCAACCGTCCCGGCCGACGACTCCGTGGTGCCGGCGGCCGATTCCGCCCGGGCGGACAGCGCCGCGCCGGCGGTACCAACGCCAGAGCCCCCCAGGCCGACGGGCGATCCGCTCCGCGACAAGGCGGTCGCGAAGATCCTCGCCTCGATGAAGGCGAAGGCGGCGGCCGAGATCCTGGCCGAGCTGTCCGATCGCGAGGTCGAGCGCCTGCTCAGGCAGCTCAACGCCAAGCAGGTGGCGGAGCTGCTGGTGGCGATTCCGAACGAGCGCGCCGCGCGCCTCAGCCGGCGTCTGATGTTGCCCATTCCCGATGACTCGGGAGGAACCCCGTGACCCTTCCCATCCTGCCGTTCCTCGGCGGCGGCGACGCGCACCCGTCGTCGGGATCGCCAAGCAGCGGGGCCGAGCCCCCGGCCGGCCTGGCGTTCGGCGCGCTGCTGAGCGCCGCCGGCGCGGTGCCCGTCGAGCGACGGACCCCCGTCCCGGAGCCCTCGTTGGAGCTGCTGCTCGAGGGCGAGTGGATGCTCGACGAGGAGGCCGGTGACGAAGGTCCGGGTCGTCCTGTCGAAGGCAAGGCCGCCGCGGCGACCTCGGCCTCGGGCGAGGTGATCGTGCTGGAGAAGGACTTGAGCGACTGGCTCACCGGTCGAGCCGGCGGTCGCTCCGCGGGCCGCGTCGGCGTTGGGCAGTCGCCCGAGCTAGGCGGCGCCGGGCGGGAAGCGGCCGCCGAGCGGCTAGGCCTCGAGCTCGACGGCGCCGGGGGAGAAGCGACCGTCGAGCGGGTGGGTCTCGAACACCACGGCGCCGGGCGGCACGCGGCCGCTGAGCGGACCGCGACGGTGTTCGGCGTGGACACGGCTTCCCGCGCCGCGCCATCCATCTGGCAAGGGGCGACCGAAGGATCGGGGCAAGCCGACCAGAGAACGGTCGAGACGGTCGGGCGAGAGCCGGCCAGCGAGTCCCCGGGAAGCATCGACGCCGAGACCGCGTCCCGCGAGTTCCGCGCGCTCAGCGCGCTGATCGAAGTCGCGGGCTTCGTCTTTCCGATTGGATCCGAGCCGGTCTCAAGCCCGGTTGCCGACTCAGGCGCCGATGCCGTGCCAACCCGGCCGCCGCTCCCCGGCGAAACCCGTCAGGGCACGGGTGACCCCCCGCTGTACGATCCCGGCCGGCTCACGGCCCGGCCCGTCGAGCAGAAGGGGCTGACCGAGGAGGTGGAGACTCGCTCCTGGCGGTTCGAGTCGGCGGAGTTGGCGAAGCCTGGCGAGGAGCCCCGCGAAGGTGTGCTCCGAAAGCACGCGGCCCAGGCCGAGCCAGCGATCCGGACCGAGGTGCGCGGTGACGCGCGCGGGCCGGTCGCGGATTCGCGCGGGTCCGACGAGGCCGTTGCCGCGCCTGCCGAGCGGCTGGCGCGCCGGGTGGTCTTCGAGCGCGGGACCGAGGCGGCCCCGGATGGACAGCCGCTGGGCGAGGGGTGGGGTTCGCGAGGGGCTGCGGTCAGCCGGGCCAGCGGCGGGGAGCGCGGCGGGCCGGCCGATGGCGGGCGAGGGAATGGCGAGCGCGGGCCCACGGCGAAGCGGGATCAGGCCGGTGGCGCGCCGGAGCCGGCCGCCCCGGTCACCAGGACCTTCGAGGTTGCCGGCCACGGCGCTCGGGTCGAGACCGCCTCGATGGGCCAGACGCCCGCCGGCGAGCCGACCCAGCCGGCGCGAATGGGCGACGGGTCGATCGGTGACTCGGCGGGTACCGCGCGGACCTTCGAGCCGCGGCTCGCGCCGCGCGCGGATCGAGTGACGGTCGAGCTGGCCGACGATCTCGGCGACATCGGCCGGCTCCGGCTCTCGGTGCACGGCCCGTCGCTCCGCGCCACCATCGTGCCGGCGACCCGCGAGGTAGGCGGCCAGCTCGAAGCCGGGATGCACGAGCTGACCAGGTCGTTGACCGAGCGCGGCTTCAGCGATGCCCGGGTGACGGTGCAGCGATCGACCCCGACCGACCCGACGCCGGCGGCGCACCCGACTGGTCGCGAGGTCCTGGTCGCGGCGCGCACCGCCGAGAGCGGGGCCGGCTACGGCCCTGGCGGCGATCGGGCACAAGCGGAGCCCGACCGTCGGGAGCCCGAGCAGCATCACCAGGAGCGAGCCGGCGGTCAGCGCCGGGATCGCTCGCAGCAGGAGCGTCATCAACGCGGGAGGAACTCGTGACTTTTCCCCTGGCCGGCCTCGGAGCGAGCTCGGCGACGACCGACGTCAGTCGTCGTAACGAGCTCGGCCGGGATCAATTCCTGACCCTGTTGGTGGCGCAGCTCCGCCATCAGGACCCATTGAGCCCGCTCGAGCCCGACGCCTTCGCGGCGCAGCTCGCGCAGTTCTCGTCGGTCGAGCAGCTGAGCAAGCTGAACGAGGGCTTCGAGGCCCAGCGCGCCCAACAGGCCAAGCAGGGGCTGCTCGACCAGACGGCCCTCGGCGCCTCCCTGATCGGCAAGCGGGTGCTCGCCGAGGGGAACCAGATCGAGATCGCGAGCGGCGGCGCCGTCTCGCTCCCGGTGAACGTGGCCGGGGTCGGCGGCAGCGCCACGGTCCGCTTCGTGGATGCCGCTGGACGCGTCGTCGCCACCTCGGTGGTTGGCGCCGTCGGGGGCGGGCAGCAGACCCTCAAGGTGGATCCCGGTCTCCCCGCGGGATCGTATCGCTATGACGTCGAAGTGCTGGACGCCGGTGGCCGGGCCGTGGGCGTGACGCCGTACATCGACGGGGTGGTGGACGCCATCCTGTTCGACAACGGATCGGTCACGCTCCGGATGGGGTCGATCCGCGTTCCGCTCGAGAATCTCACGGAAATCCAGTCCTGACCTAAGGAGAATTCGTCCCCATGATGCGTGCGCTCTTTGCCGGCGTGTCCGGCCTTCGGAACCACCAGGTCCGCATGGATGTGATCGGCAACAACATCGCCAACGTCAACACGGTGGCGTTCAAGTCTTCGCGCGTGACCTTCGCGGAGTCGTTCAATCAGCTGCTGCAGGGTGCCACCCGCCCGCCGGCCAACTCGGGCGGCCGGAACCCGATCCAGATCGGGAACGGGATGAACATCACCAGCATCGACATGAAGTACACCCAGGGCACGATCCAGGGCACCGGGGTCAAGACGGACGTCGCCATCAGCGGTGACAGCTTCTTCGTGGTGAAGGGCAACTCGAAGAGCCTCTACACCCGGGCGGGCAACTTCCAGTTCGACGCCAACGGCCGCCTGGTCTCGCCGAGCAACGGCTTCATCGTTCAGGGCATCAACGCCGACGCCTTGGGGAACTTCTCCTCGTCGTCGGTGGTCACCGACATCGACCTGACGCTCAACCTCAAGTCGCCGGCCCGGGCCACCTCCCAGCTGGCGCTCGCGGGCAACCTCGACGTGAGCCAGCGGATCATCCAGACCTCGCCCACGGTGCAGTCCGAGCCGCACCAGATGTCGATCACGGTCTACGACACGGTCGGTCAGGCCCACAACCTGGTGCTGCAGTTCGACCAGGTCTTCACGGGCACGCCGCCAGTGCCGGACAACACCTGGACCTTCGGGATCACCAGCCCGACGGCCACGGTGGAGGCGATCGACAACGCCGCCTCCCCGGGCACGGGCGCGATCGACACCAATCAGGGCCTGGTGACCTTCAACGCCAACGGTCAGATGGTGGACTTCTCCAACGGACTGACCACCCTGTCCACCGAGCCGGTCCGGATCAGGGTCACACCGGCCTCGGGTGGCACGCCGTTCGACATCGATCTCGATCCCGGCAACGTCAACGACATCAACGGCCTCTCCCAGTTCGCCAACCCGTCCAACGCGGTCTTCACCGCGCAGGACGGCTACACCAGCGGTGACCTCCAGGACATCTCGATCGATACCACAGGGGTGATCACCGGCTTCTACACCAACGGCGTGAACCGGCCGGTGGCGCAGCTCTCGCTGGCCTCGTTCAACAACCCGACGGGGATGATCCGCCGGGGCGACAACATGTACGAGCCGTCGGCCAACTCGGGCGTCGCGGTGCTCGGCTTCGCCGGCGCCAGCGACACCTCCACGATCACGGCCTCCGCGCTGGAGCAGTCCAACGTCGATCTCTCGGAGCAGTTCACCGACATGATCACCGCGCAGCGAGGCTTTCAGGCCTCGGCGAGGCTGATCACGGTGTCGGACGAGATGCTCACCGAGCTGGTCAACCTGAAGCGGTAAGGTTGAGTCGCCGGGGACGGGGGTGCCGATCGGCATCCCCGGCTTCCGGTCGACCAGACGACCGCCGGCAACAATCGCCGCGGGCTCGTCGGAAGTTCCTTCCCACCACCGTTGGCCGAGGGCGGCGCTCCGCTCCGGAGCGGGCCTCCGAACTACAGCAATGACAACGAGTTGCGCGTCGACCTCCGGGCGGGGGCGACGGGCCCGCGAGTGGTACGTCGGTTGCCTTCCTCACGGCGGCAGTGCTCGACACCCGTCCGTTCATTTCCTCCGGCAAGGTGGACATGGCTGAAGAACAGACGCCAGGAACTGCGGCGCCGGCCGAGGCCGCGCCCGAGAAGAAGGCCAAGGGCTCCAACAAGCTGGTCCTTCCGCTGATCGTGGCCCTGGCCACCGTGGGCGGCGGGGTGGTGGGCCTCAAGGTCGTGGGCCCGATGTTCGTGGCGAAGCGGGTCGCGGCGGAGCACGTGAGCGAGGGGCTCGAGCCCGCCGAGGACGAGGGCCACGGCGAGAGCGCCGCGCGGGGCCCGATGTTCAAGGTGGACAACCTGATCGTCAATCCGGCCGGGTCGCAGGGCACCCGCTTTCTGATGGTGTCGGTCGCGGTGGAGACCCCGGACGCTCATACCGAGGAGCAACTCCGGCGGCAGGAACCCCGGATCCGCGACGTGATCATCTCCATGCTCGAGCGCCAGACGATGGAGAGTCTGAGCGAGATCGGAATCCGCGACACCATCAAGGCCCGTCTGTCCGACACGCTCGTCGTGATCACCGGGGGGCCCCGGCTTCGCGTCTTCCTCCCGCAGTTCGTCATCCAGTAACACCCGGACCACGGCGATGGCACTCTCGGACGCGAGCGGCGAAAGTCCGGCACGACGGCTCAGCCAGCGGGAGATCGACAAGCTCCTCGGCGCCACCGCCGCCACCGGCGACGGTCCCTCGGCCACACCCTACAACTTCATGCGGCCACCGCGGATCCCGAAGGACCGACGGCTCTCGTTGGAGGCCGTGCTGGGCCGGGCATCGATCGCGCTGCAGGGCCTCTTCACCACCCGGCTCCGGATGCCGACGGACGTGAGCGCCACGGTCGAGCAGTCGACCTTCGGGGAGTTTCTGCTCTCGCTCACCAATCCGTGCGCGGCGTTCGTCTTCGACCTGGGTCCCAAGGTGGGCGGTCAGGCCGTGCTCGACCTCGAGCTCGATCTCTCCTATCTGATGGTCGATCGGATCTTCGGCGGTCCCGGCGAGCCCCTGCAGCTCGGCCGACCGCTCACGATGCTCGAGCGGAGCGCGGTGCGCTCGTTCGCGCAGAAGATCACGGTCGTGATTCGCGACGCCTGGGAGAACCAGCTCCAGCTCGAGCCCGAGATCGTCGGCTTCGAGTCGACGCCCGACATGCTCCGGATCGTCAACCGCGAGGACAACGTCCTGGTCACCCGATTCGACGTTCGGGTGGGGAGCTTCAGCGGGATGATGAGCTTCTGCCTGCCGTGGCTCGCGCTGGAGGCCTTCCTCGCCGAGAAGGGGGTCAGGCCGATGGCGTCGGTCGGGCCCGAGGACCGCGCCGTGGTCGAGCAGGTGGTGCGGCGTGCGCGACTCGAGCTCGCCGCCCGGTTCCCGGCCATCCGGCTCTCCGGGCGCGACGTCGCCGCCCTCAAGGTCGGCCAGATCATCCGCACCACCCAGCCCATCGACGCGCCGGTCGAGCTCCACGTCAACGGCCGCTGTCGCTATCAGGGCGTGCTCGGACAACACCGCGGCACGCTCAGCCTTCGCATCACCGAGCCCGTCGATCGACGGGCCGGGAGCGCGCGCAGCAAACGAGGGAGGATTCAGTGAGCCAGGAGCCCGGGACGGGCGGGAAGGAACAGGCAAGCGGGGCCGCCACGGCGGCGCCGATCGACGCGCTGCTCGACATGACGCTGCCGGTGTCGATCGAGTTCGGCCGAGCGACGATGACCGTGCAGGAGGTCCTCGCCCTCGGCAAGGGTTCGTTGATCCCGCTCGAGCGGATGGTCGGCGAGCCGGTCGACGTCTTCGTGAGCGACCGCAAGCTCGCCGAGGGTGAGGTCGTCGTCATCGGGGAGCACTTCGGGGTTCGGATCACCCGGCTGCTCGCGGACGCCGATCCGGTCGGGCCCGCCGCGTGACACCGGACCTGATCGGGCTCGTCGCCGCGTTCGCGATCACCGGCGGGCTGCTGGTGCTCGCGCTCCGGCTGCTCAAGCGGATCCACGGGGGCTATCGGGGCGCGCCGCGTCTGCCGTTCGAGATCGTGCAGCGGCACGGGCTCGGTCCGAAGCAGTCGCTCTCGGTGGTGCGGATCGGCTCGAGGGTGCTGGTGCTCGGGATGAGCGATCACGGCTCCCGGCTGCTGGCCGAGCTCAAGGGCGAGGACCGCGCGACCGTGCTCGAGGCGCGGACGCCGCCCGGGCCGAAGCCCGGCCGGTCGCGCGACCCGGAGCTCCGTCGATTGCTCTCCCGCCTCACCCTGGCCCTCGCCTTGACCGCGGTGCCGAGCGTGGTGGCCGCGCAGGCCGATTCGGGCCGCGTCGCCCGGATCTCGCCGCCGACGGCGCCTGCCCCCGCGGCCCGGGCCCGTCAGGCGACGACCCCCGCGAACGGTCCGACCGTGAAGGCGCCCGAGTCGCCCGGGGTCGAGGTGAAGATCGGGCGCGGCTCGGAGCGGCTGGAGCTCTCGGGCACGGTGGGGCTGGTGGTCTTCCTGGGAGCGCTCACGCTGCTCCCGGCGGTGGTCCTGCTGATGACCAGCTTCACCCGGATCCTGGTGGTGCTCCACTTCCTCCGCTCGGCGCTCGGCACGCAAGGCAGTCCGCCCGGCCAGCTGCTGGTGGCGATCGCGGTCCTGCTCACCGGCGTCGTGATGCAGCCGGTGCTCGAGGAGGCCAACCGCACGGCCCTCCAGCCCTATCTCGACGGACAGGTGACCCAGGCCGACGCCTACCAGCTCGGCCTCGCCCCGTTTCGCCGCTTCATGCTCGCCAATGTGCGGGAGCGCGACCTGGCGACGTTCACCGAGCTCTCGGGCGTGGCCGACGTCGCGTCGCTGGACGACGTGCCGACGATGACCGTCGTGACCGCCTTCGTGATGAGCGAGCTCCAGGCAGCCTTCTGGATGGGCTTCGTGATCTTCCTGCCTTTCGTGGTGGTCGACCTGATCGTCGCGACCTCGCTGATGAGTCTGGGCATGTTCATGGTGCCGCCGGTGATGATCTCGCTCCCGTTCAAGCTCCTCCTCTTCGTGCTCGCGGATGGCTGGTCGCTGGTCGGCCAGAACCTGGTCGCGAGCTTCCAGCGGTGACCCGATGAGCGCCGCGTTCGCGATCGACCTGATTCGACGGGCGGTGATGCTCACCCTCCTGGTGTCGGCGCCGCTGCTGGTCACCGCCGTGGTGGTCGGCCTGCTGGTGACGCTGCTCCAGGCGGTGACCCAGCTCCAGGAGCAGACGCTCACCTTCCTCCCCAAGGTCGCGGCCATGGCGCTGGTGCTGCTCCTGGTCCTGCCCTGGATGATCGGAAAGCTGGTGGAGTTCCTCAGTCAGGCGCTGCGCTCCTTCCCCCTGGTGGGGACCTGATGGGCGATCTCGGTGCCGCGTTCACTCCGAGCGGATGGCCCGCCTTCGTGCTGATCTCCGCCCGGCTCACGGGGATGGTGATGGTGGCGCCGTTCTTCTCGATGTTCGGCATCCCGCGGACGGTGCGGGGCGGCATCGTGGTGGTGCTGGCGCTCACGCTCCTGCCCGCGGCCCCGCACCCGGCCTTTCCGGAGCGGGCGCTCGACATTCCCGTGCCGTTGATGACCGAGCTGGTGATCGGCGTCGGCATCGGGCTCGTCGCCGCGGTGATCCAGCACGCCCTGGTGCTCGCGGCCGAAGTGGTCTCGCTCCAGACCGGTCTCTCGCTGGGCCAGCTGTTCACCGCCTCGATCGAGAACGGCGGCCCCGCCGTGGCGCAGCTGTACGGCTTCCTCGGTCTCTCGGTGTTCGTCGGCCTGGGGGGCCACCTGGCGCTGGTCGAGGGTCTCGGCCGCAGCCTCTCCACGGTGCCGCCGGGCCAGTTGCTCGCGCTCGACCGCGGCGCCGGCGAAACCCTCCGACTGGTGGGCTCGCTCTTCGACCACGCGGTCCAGATCGCCGCGCCGGTGAGCGTGGCGGTGACGGTGACCAACCTGGCGATGGCGATCCTGAG
>JBFXAS010000220.1:0-9363 GCA_050184075.1 Gemmatimonadales bacterium | reverse complement strand
CCAGTGGATCACCGCCAATCCTGCCTGGGTCCTGGGGATCGACAAGGAGACCGGGACCCTCGAGGCCGGGAAGCTCGCCGACGTGGTCCTCTGGAGCGGCGATCCGTTCTCGATCTACAGCAAGGCCGAGAAGGTGTGGAACGAGGGCTGGCTGGCGTTCGACCGGAGCGATCCGTCGCATCAGTTCAAGACCGACTTCAACGCGGGACAGACCGAGCCGGGGGTGGGGCGATGACCGCGCTGATCAAGGGCACCCTGGCGGCGGCCGGCCTCTCGGCCGCGCTGGCCACCGCGGGCGGCGCACAGACCGTCGCCATCACCAACGGCACCATCTACCCGGTCTCGTCGGCCAAGATCGATCGGGGCACGGTGGTGATCCAGAACGGCCGGATCACGGCCGTCGGCGCCAACGTCGCCGTCCCCGCGGGGGCGACCGTGATCGACGCGAGCGGCAAGGTCGTGACCCCGGGCTTCATCCACGCCGAGGCTCGAGCGGGCGGCGGGGTGGCCGGCCTCTTCACCCTGGGCGAAACCGCGCGCCAGGGCGAGGTGACGCCTTCATTCAATCCGCGACTCGGGCTCGACCCCGGCGCGATCACGATTCCAGTCGCCCGCACGGGCGGGGTCACCACCGGGATCGTCAGCCCGGGCGGGAATTTCCTCCCCGGCCAGTCGCTGGCGATCAACTTCTCGGGTGACGACATCGAGGCGATGGTGGTGCGCTCGCCCGTCGCGCTCGACCTCGACCTGAGCTCGAGCAGCCGGAGCGCCGGGGGCAACAGCCGCGCTGGCGCGATCGAGCGGCTTCGACAGCTCTTCGCGGACGCGACCGAGTACGACCGTCGGCGGGCGGAGTACCGCCGCGATGCGATGCAGGACCTCTCCGCCCCGGTGGCGGAGCTCGAGGCGCTGCTCCCCGCGCTCAAGGGCCAACTCCCTGTGCTGATCACGGCCAACCGCGCGATGGACATCGAGAACGCGCTCCGGATCGTGCGCGAGTTCCGGCTCCGGGCGATCCTCGCGGGCGGGGTCGAAGCCTGGAAGGTGGCCGACAAGATCGCGGCCGCCCGGATCCCGGTGGTGGTCGACCCGACCACCGACATCCCCAGCTTCGACGGACTCGGCGCGCGGCTCGACAACGCCACCCTGCTGCGCGAAGCCGGGATCAGCGTGATCCTGGCCGGGGGCGACCCGGGCGGCGAGCGCAACCTCCGCTTCAAGGCCGGCAACGCCGTCCGAAACGGGATGACCTGGGACGACGCGCTCAAGGCGGTCACCCAGTGGCCGGCCGAGGCCTTCGGCTTGGATCAGCTGGGGACGCTGGCGGCCGGCAAGGCGGCCAACCTGGTGATCTGGTCGGGCGACCCGTTCGAGCCCGCCAACTGGGCCGAACGGGTCCTGATCGGTGGGGTGGAGACCTCGCTCCGGACGCGGGAGAACGAGCTCAGGGACCGCTACCGGACCCTGCCGCCGACGCGTTAGGCGGCGCTCCCGGAGGCGCCGGTGTCGGACGCCGGCGCCTCGCTCACCTCGGCTTCGCCAGTCTCCGCCTCGGGAGCCGGCTTCTCGTCGACCCGCACCGACTCGCCGGAGAGATCATCGAGCTTCCGGTCGACCTCGGCGATCTTCTCGGAGACGTCGTCCATCCGGGAGAAGAGGGCGTCGATCTCGGCCTGATTGTCCTCCCCGCCCCGCTCCTTGCGGTAGACCTTCATGCCGAGCTTGTAGGCCAGCTTGCTGCGCTGCCCGACCAGGCTGCTCCGCTCGAGGTGGAGACGGCTCGACTCGACGGCGTCCTTGACCCGGTCTCCGAGCTGGTCGAGCTCCGTGCGGAATCGATCGAAGATGTCCGACATGCGTTCGGCTCCCTGAAGAATCCGTCAGTCCCGCGCCCGGCCGGGCGCCCTGCCACTGACGGGGCCCCGCGGGCCGTGTTTAAAAACCTAATTGGGCGCCCGGGTGGGGCGCCCGAAACTCACGGCACGGCTGGGGCGGCCTGTCAGCTGGCCGCGGCCTCCGCCGGGTACACCGAGATCTTGCGGCGACCCTTGTCCTTCCATTCGAACTTGACCACGCCATCCACCAGCGCGAAGAGGGTGTCGTCGTTGGCGCGGCGGACGTTCTTGCCCGGGTGGAACTTGGTGCCCCGCTGCCGGACCAGGATGTTGCCCGCGACGACCTGCTCGCCGCCGAAGCGCTTCACGCCGAGGAACTGGGGATTGCTGTTGCGGCCGTTCCGAGACGAGCCGACGCCTTTCTTGTGTGCCATGTCAGCCGACCTTCACATCGGTGATTCGGACCTCGGTGTACTTCTGCCGATGCCCGGTCTTCCGGCGGTAGTTCTTCCGCCGCTTGAACTTGAACACGTAGAGCTTCTCGCCCTTGGTCTGGCCCACGACTTCCGCCGTGACCTTGGCCTTCTCGACGAGAGGCGAGCCGGCGTTGACGGTGGTGCCGTCGGAGGTGAGCAGCACCTCGTCGAACGTCACCTTGCTGCCGGGCTCGGCATCCATGAGCGGGAGCCGGAGCAGATCGCCCTTGGAAGCTTTGAACTGGTGGCCCAAGGCCTTGAAAATGGCGTACATCGCTACCTAGGTCCGGGTTGACGAAAGCCCGTAAAGCTAGCCACGGCTTTGATTTTGGGCAAGATGCGTGGCCTCAAGCCACCGCGTAGGTCTCGGTCACGTCCCGCCCGGAGGGGCGGCTCACCAGCCGGAAGTCGTCGGCCCGGATGGTGGGGTCGTCCCGGAGATCGAGCTCGAGACCGGTCGCCTTCCGGAGCACCCCCATCAGCTTACCCTCTTCCTCCTTGAGGTAAATCGCCACCTCGGGGTGCAGCCGGATCGCGATGTGGCGCTCCTTCTGGTCGTGGGCCACCCGCTTGATGGACCGCTCCAGCCGGCGGGCCACCACCTCCGGGGTGAAGACCCGGCCGGTGCCCCGGCAGTCGGGGCATTCGGTGGTCATCGAGGCCCAGAGCGACGGCCGGATCCGCTGCCTGGTCATCTCGATCAGCCCGAGCTCGCTCACCGCGAAGGCACGGGTGCGAGCCCGGTCGCGGCCGAGGTGGGCCCTGAGCTCCTGGAGCACCCGGTCGCGGTTCGCCCTGGTCTCCATGTCGATGAAGTCGCAGACGATGATCCCGCCCAGGTCGCGGAGTCGGAGCTGCCGGGCGATTTCCCGGGCGGCGTCGAGGTTGGTCTTCAGGATGGTCTTCTCGGGATCCTTCTTGCCGGTGTAGCGGCCGGTGTTGACGTCGATCGAGACCAGGGCCTCGGTCGGCTGGATCACCAGCGAGCCGCCCGAGGGCAGCTCCACCCGCGGCTGGAAGAGCTTCTTGATCTCGGCTTCGATCCCGAACTTGTCGAAGAGCGGATCGCCGTTGTCGTAGAGATGGACCCGCTCGACCAGCTCGGGGTCGACCTGCTCGAGGTACTGGGAGATCTCGGCGTGGATCTCCTTCGAGTCGATCCAGAGCGCGTCCACCTTGTCGGAAAAGACGTCGCGAATCAGCCCGCGAGTGAGGCTCGCCTCGCGCTGGAGCACCGCGGGCGCGCGCCGGACGTAGAACTGCCTCCGCTTGATTTTCTTCCACTGGGCGAGAAGCGACTCGATCTCCCGTTTGATGTCCTCCTCGGTCACCTCCTCGGCGACGGTCCGGACGATCAGGCCGCCCGAGTCTTTCGGGAGGAGCTTGGTGACCATCTCGCGGAGGCGGGCGCGCTGCTCGCGGCTGTCGATCTTCCGGCTCACGCCCACGCGCGAAGCGTAGGGCATGTAGACCAGGAAGCGGCCGGGCAGCGAGATCTGGGCGGTGACCCGGCAGCCCTTGGTGCTGATCGGCTCCTTGGTCACCTGCACCGGCAGGATCTGGCCCTTCTTCAGGATGTCGGCGACGTTGGGCAGGGCGCGCCGGCCGACCTCGCGCTGGCGCTGATCTCCGTTGCCGTTCTTGCCCCCGCGCTTGGCCTTGGCCTCCGACGCCGCCGCTTCGGCGGCTTCGATATCGTCGGGGACCTCGGCGTCCTCGGCGTCAGGCTCTTCGTCTTCGTCCGGCTCGAGGAGATCGGAGGCGTGGAGAAAGGCGCTCTTCTCCAGGCCGATGTCGACGAAGGCCGCCTGGATCCCAGGAAGCACGGCTTCGACCCGACCGAGGTAGATGTCGCCGACGATGCGGCGATGATCGGGACGGTCCACCATCAAGTCTGCCAGGCGGCCGTCCTCGAGAATGGCCACCCTGGTCTCCCGGGGGCCACTCGAAATGAGGATCTCGCGCTTCACGAGAAGCGTCCTTCGCCGCGGCCCGCCCCACCGCTCTCGTCGAGCGGCACGCGGGCCCACGGACCCGAATGAGGTTGGAGACGCCTGGCCGGGAGGGCCGGGGTCGCAGTAGACCTCCCAGAACGGCCCCCAACCGATGCAAGCCGAGCATCGGAATCAGGAGGCGCCAAGGCGACCCGGTGGGCCGCACGGAAGATCCAACCAGCCGGCGAGCGGGTCGCCGGGAGCTGGTCCGATCAGCCGGTGGGGCACCTGGAGGTCGAGTCGCGCGGAGCGCCGCCGGGACGGAGCGGGCCGGTTCGCGGAAGGAAGTGAAAACGCTGTGATAAGCTCGCGCCGCGACCCGTCGGAGACGGTCGCCCAGGAAGGGCACCAGGAGGCGAGCCTGCATACGGCTACAAGATAAGGGTTTAGGCCGGTGTGGCCTATCCCTTGACCACGTCGCCCAGGATCTCGCGCGCGATGACCATCCGCTGGACCTCGCTGGTCCCCTCGCCAATTTCGCAGACCTTGGCGTCCCGCATCATCCGTTCAACCGGATATTCGGATGTATACCCGTAGCCGCCGAAGACCTGCACCGCCTGGGTCGTCGCACGCATGGCCAGCTCCGAACAGAAGAGCTTGGCCATCGCCGCCTCCTTCTTGAAGGGCTTCCCGGCCTGCTTGAGCCGGGCCGCCGTGTAGAGGAGGTGGGTGCCCGCTTCGATCTCCATGGCCATGTCGGCCAGCTTGAAGTTGACCCCCTGGAAGCTCCCGATGTACTGGCCGAACTGCTTGCGGGTGCCGGCGTAGTCGAGCGCCGCCTGGTAGGCCCCCTCGGCGATGCCGAGCGACAGGGCGGCGATCCCGATCCGGCCGGCGTCCAGCGTCTTGAGGAAGTTGACGAAGCCCTGCCCCAGCTCGCCCAGGACGTTTTCCTTCGGCACCCTGGCGCCGTCGAAGTGGAGCTCCCGGGTGTCGCTCGCGCGCCAGCCCATCTTCTCTTCCTTCTTGCCGGCCCGCACGCCCTCGATCTTCGGAAGGTCCGCCGCGTGCCCGACACCCAGCTGCTCGCACTCGGCGAGGTCGCAGGTGTCCTTGGTGACGATGAAGCTGGTGATGCCCCGATGCCCGACCCCGGGCTGGGTCCGCGCGGTGACCGAGAAGATCTCGCCCACGCCGGCGTGGGTGATGAAGATCTTCGAGCCCGTCAGCTCGTAGTGGTCGCCCTTGTCGACCGCGGTGCTCGCGGTGCCGCCCGCGTCGCTCCCCGCGCCCGGCTCGGTGAGACCGAAGCCGCCCATCACCTGTCCCGACGCGAGCAGCGGCACGAAGGTCTCCCGCTGCGCGGGGGTGCCGAACTCGACGATCGGCGAGGTGCCGAGGTTGGTGTGGGCGCTGATGGTGAGACCGTGCGAAGCGTCCACCTTGGCCATCTCGTGGATGGTGATGTAGTAGCTGATCTGGTCCATCCCCGCCCCGCCCAGCTCCTCGGGCCACGGCACGCCGAGCAGGCCGAGCTCGCCCATCCGCTTGATGTTCTCCCAGGGGAAAGTGGAGGTGCGGTCGAGCTCGCGGGCCACCGGCGCGACGTGGGTCCTGGCGAAGTCGCGGACCATCTCGCGGACCTGGTGGTGGTGCTCGTCGAAATAGAGGGAATCGTCCATGATTGGAGATCGGGTTCGGGATCGGACGACCGGCGGCCGTCTCTGGAATGGAGGCCCGGCGGCCCCGCCGGAAGGCGGGCGAGGCTCGGGCCGGGTTTTCGGCTGGTTGAGCAATATAGCAACCAAGGTGCCCGGGCCGGCACGGTGCCCGCCGGGTGGTGCCCCGCCCCCCCTGGTTACACTTCCAGAGGCCGGCACGGCCCCGTCATCCACGCCCCGAGACCGGAAACGAGCTCATGGAACAGGCCTCCCTCGACGATCGGCTCAGCACCCTCGAGCGCCGGGCCTCGCGGCTCAGGTGGGTCGCCCTGATGGCCGTGATCCTCGCCGCCGCCACCCCCGCCTGGCTCCTGCTCGGCGAGCGGCCGGCCATCGCCGAGTCGCAGCTCTGGATGGTGCGCGACAGCTCGGGCACGGTGCGCGCGCTCTTCGGGCTCACCAACGACGGGGTGGCGCTCACGATGTACGACTCGACCGGGCAGGTGCGTCTCGACCTCGGTCTCGCCCCCGGGGGCGTGCCGGGCCTGCTGCTGCTCTCCGAGCGGGGCGAGCCGGTGGCCGCGCTCAACCTGCGGCAGCAGGGGCGGCCGGTGCTGCGGCTCACGGACTTCGCGGCCCGGGAGCGGATCGACCTCGAGCCCAAAGGCCTCGTCGGCCTGCCCCCGAGCGAGCCGACTCCGCCGGACACCATGATCGCGCGGCAGCCCCTGCCACCGCCCTGAGGCGGTTGCGCCGGGAGCCCTGGTTGGCCCAAGATTCCAGCGCTCGCTCCCGACGACGGGACGGATGACCGAGAGTAAAGCCTGCCTTCGCTGCGGCGCGCCGGTTCCGGAACACGCGCGCTACTGCCCCGCCTGCGGGGTGAGCCAGTCGCTGGCCGCGACGGGCGAACACGCGACCTTCGACTTCGAGCGGTTCTTCCAGTACGCGGTGGATCTGCTCTGCATCGCCGGGGTGGACGGCTTTTTCCTGGTGGTGAATCCCGCCTTCTCCCGCGCGCTCGGGTACCCGGCCAAGGAGCTGCTCGCGCGCCCATTCGTCGACTTCGTCCACCCCGACGACCGCGACGCCACCGTGGCCGAGACCGGGGAGCTGGCCGACGGCAGCCCCACGCTCTCGTTCTCGAATCGGTACCGGCGCAAGGACGGCCGCTACGTCTGGCTCCACTGGACCGCATATCCGGAGCCGGGAACCGGGCTGATCTACGCCAGCGCCCGGCTGGGCCGGGTGGCGGGCACCGACGGAGCCTAACGCTTTCCGAAAATCCGCTTCAGCATCTCGAGCGGTCGCGACGGTCTCGGACCGGCCCCGCGCTCGAGCCGCGACGGATCGACCCCCTCGAGCAGCTCGGCGAGCATCACCTCCGCCGTGGCCGGACGTGCCTCGGGCGCCTTCGCGAGCGCCCTCTGGATCGCGCGATCGACGTTGGCCGGCACCTTGGAGCGGTGCTGGCTGGGCGGGAGGGGCGGCTCCTGCAGATGGGCGCGGAGCAGCGCCACGACGCCCGTGGCCACGAAGGGCGGCCGCCCGGTCAGCATCTCGTAAAGCACGCAGGCGAACCCGTAGAGGTCGCTCCGGCCGTCCACCTGGTCGGCGCCGGTGATCTGCTCCGGGCTCATATAGGCCGGGGTGCCGAGCGGCATGCCCGCCCCGGTGAGCCGAATGGTGGAGGCCATGGTCCGGGCGAGACCGAAGTCCATCACCAGCGCCGTGGGCCCGGTGACCATGACGTTCTCGGGCTTGAGGTCGCGATGGACCACGCCCTGCTGGTGCGCGTAGCCGAGACCTTCCAACACCTGCCGGGCGATGGCGAGCGTGTCGTCGAGCGACGGCAGGCCCTCCCGCTGGAGCAGCTCGCGGACCGTGGAGCCCGCGACGAAGGGCATCGCGTACCAGAGCAGCCCGTCGTCCTCACCGGACTCGACGATCGAGAGGATGCTGGGGTGGCGGAGCCCCGCGATGATCTCGATCTCCCTCAAGAAGCGCTCGGCGTTGCCGGCCGAGGCGAGCTCCGGCGGCAGCAGCTTGAGAGCGAGGGGCGTGGGGTCGCCCGCCCGGGTGGCCCGGTAGACCCGGGCCATCGAGCCCCGGGCGACCTCGGCCCCGACGTCGAAGCGGCCTGCGAGCGCCGCGCGGAGTCGACGCTCGAGGTCCGACTCAGACGCGCTCATTCGAGAGAGCAGTCACCGTCGAGGGGGCCGGCCGCGAGCCGCACCGACTCGAGCATCAGCTGAGGGGGGACCCGTTTGCGGCAGCGGACCTGATAGCGAAAGACGAGGGCGTCGTCGTCCTCGCCGCCCGGTTGGAGCCGCCACTCCTTCGCTTCGCGATCGAGCACGGCCGCGATCGTAGCCTTGAGGCCCTGAACCGCTGCCGAGGTCGGGGCGCGGGCCACCAGCGTCACCAGACGGGGGTCGATGGCGGGGTCGCTCTCCTGCTGCCGCTTGTAGGTGTGCTCGAGAGCGCGGTCGGCCAGCGCCTTGAGCTGGTCCGGCGTCATCGACTGGAGCAGGTGCTGGTCGAGCTGGGCGACGTACTCGCCGGTGCGCTTGTCGTTGACCATCCCCTTCGCGAGCCGCACCCGCCGCTCCAGGATCCCGGCCGAGAGTGGCGCGGGCGCCCGGGCGAAGTCGGTGGCCCAGAGCCCGAGCGCGACCAGGTTGTAGAACGCGGAGGTGGCGAGCGCCACCGAGTAGGCCTGCATCCCGACGGCCAGGCCGATCGCGATGGTGACGAAGATGTAGACGGCGTCCTTGGTGTCCTCGAGGCGGTGCCTGAAGGCGACCGCGCCGACGATGCCGCCGAGGGAGAACGCGAGGGCCACGCTGTGCTTGACCAGGATCACCACGATGGCGACCACGATCGGGAGGATCACCAGGGTCTGCGCCAGCGACTGCTGGAAGCCGCGCCGCTGGCGGGTGAAGGTGTAGACCCAGACCACCGGCAGGACCAGCACCAGCGCGCCGGTCATCGTGAGGATCGCCGCCGCGCCGGCTTCGACCGACGACGTCGGCGCCAAGAAGGCCTGGGTCGCCGTGAGGTCGGTGCCCGGCACTCCGGTGCCCATCGGCACCTGCCGAAGCTGCTCTCCGAACCAGGGGAAGAGCGCCACGAGCCCGAAATGGACCAGCAGGAGGAGGAAGTAGTACCCGGCCAGCCTGACGGCCGGCCGCCAAACCTGTTCGAGCACCTTGCCCCAGGAATCGCTCAACCGTCCCCCCGTTCGACCGCCGCCGTGCCGTTGCTGGCGGCGCTCGACGACGGCAGACTCCGGCACCACATGCGAAGACGACGCTCCCTCGCCCGCCGGTCATGGACCCGTTGGTCCACCAAGCTACCCGCTCGCGGCTCGGATGTCAGGGCGGGTAGCGGCCGCTTCGCCCTCCCCCTGGCCATCCTGCTCGCCTCGTGCGGACTGGAGCCCGGCGGCCCCCCG
>JBFXAS010000219.1:0-9403 GCA_050184075.1 Gemmatimonadales bacterium | reverse complement strand
AGGCGACGTGAATCGCCCCCCGCATGCCGCGGAAGAACGTGACGAGCGCCCCCGCCTCCGTCGGTAGAATGGTTCGCGCGAGCACTCGCCCGCCCTTTTTTCGCACGACTGCCATGGTGGTTGCCTGGTGCACATCCAGCCCGACATACTTCGTGCTACGTTTCATGAGAGCCGCTCCTTGCTGGGACCCACGGGTCTTGGACAACTCCATGGTACCAACAAGGGGCGTGCTCTCAACATGCGTTAGACGGCACTTCCCAAGATCGTCTTCGAGCGGACCAACTTGCGCACATCGCTCCTCGTCCTGATTGCGTTTGCTCTCTTCGGCGTTCGAGCCCGAGCACAGGAGCCCGACGAGCCTCCGACGTGTAAGGTCTCGCGCATCATCGACGGCGATACCCTCGAATGTCGGCTCGGCGGTGTGAAACAGTCAGTCCGGCTAATCGGAATTGGCGCTCCCGAAACGAGGCAGCGTCCCTACGGCCCGCGCGCTACTGCCGCCCTCAAGCGCCTTGTTCGGATTGGGTCCGAGGTCATCCTCGATCTCGACGTCCAGGAGCGGGACTCGAGGGGGCGGCTGCTCGCCTACGTCTGGACCGACGACGCGGTCATGGTGAACGAGGCGATGCTTTCCCGCGGCTACGCAGTACTGTACTCCGTTCCGCCCAATGTGAAGTACATCGACGACCTTCGCGCAGCCGCGACGGAGGCGCAGAAGCGCCGTCGTGGCCTTTGGGCTACCGAGGCGTTCACCTGTACGCCCGCCGACTTCCGTCAGGGCAAGTGCCGCGCGTGAGTGCCGTCTAACCCATTGATGGAGTCTGACGAGGCCGCCCGAGCATCCGGCCATTCCCGTGGCGTCGCAGGCGCCACCGCTCCATATTGGCCTTTGGGCCGCGGTGGCGCCTGCACGTGGCGGCCTCGCAGCTCATCAATTGGCCGTTAGGCACCACTCCACATCACTCTCCCCCGACAACCCTGTCTCCACGTTCCCCCAGGTTTCCGTGCAGCTTGCGGCCATCGACGGTATGACTTATCCTCATACCGGAGGTGCCCATGGCCAAGACCAAAGTCGCCGTCACGCTCGATACCCCAACCGTCCGCCGCGTGGATCGGTTGGTGCGCGACGGGCGCTATCCGAATCGCAGTCAGGCGATTGAGGCAGCGGTAGCCGCTCAGCTCGAACGTCTCGAGGGGCGTCGGCTCGCCGAGGAGTGCAGCAAGCTCGATCCGGCGGCGGAGCGGGCCCTCGCTGAAGAAGGGCTTGGCTCGGACGCGGCGGCATGGCCCGAATACTGAGGGGCGAGATTCGCTGGGCCGACCTCAACCCCACCAGAGGGAGCGAGCAGGCCGGCCAACGCCCCGTCTTGGTCTTGAGCCACGACATCTTCAACGCGCGGTCCGGGACGGTGATCGCGGTCGCCTTGACGAGCCAGCCCCAGCGCGCCGGGTTTCCATTAACGTTGGAGTTGGTCGCAGCACGGCTACCGAAACGGTCCTGGGTGAAGATCAGTCAGATTCGCACGCTCGCGACCGAGCGCCTGGGGAAGCGCCTCGGGCGAGCATCCCCGGAAGAGATGGCCCAGGTACTCGAGGGCCTGAACGAGATACTTGGCGCCTGACAAGCCGATGAAGCTGAGGTCGCCTGCGGCGCCCGCGGCTGATCGGCAAGGCGTTAGCGCGCCTGCGCAACCTACCGTGGCCTTGGCGAACTCGCCCGTCGTGACTACATTGTAATCACGTTCAGCAGGCGCGACCCATGAAGACCAGGGCCAGACTCGTTCGTATCGGCAACTCCCGCGGGGTGCGGCTGCCCAAGCCCCTGATCGAGCAGGCGGGGCTCTCCGACGACGTGGAGCTCGACGTCCGCGAGGGCGCCATCGTCATTCGTCCGGCGGATGGCCCTCGGGCCGGGTGGGCGGCGGCCGCCGCGGACCTCGCCGCTGCGGGTTCCGAACTGCTGGATGCCCCCACTCCCACCAGCTTCGACGACGAGTGGACGTGGTAACGCCCGCGCGCGGCGACATCTACCTCGTGAATCTCGATCCGACGGTCGGCCGCGAGATCCGGAAGACGAGGCCGTGCGTCGTGGTCTCGCCCGACGAGTTGAATGCACATCTCGCCACCTTCATCGTCGCCCCGCTGACCACGGGCTCCCACCGGTATCCGTTCCGGATTCCCTGCAAGGTGGCCGGCAAGGCCGGGCATATCGTGCTGGACCAACTGCGCACTGTCGATCGACGCCGGCTCGCTCGGCGGATCGGCCGCCTATCCGCCGTGGCACTGACCTCGACCCTCACGGCGCTACAGGAGATGTTCACCCACTAGCAGCGCACGAACCCGAGCATCTGGACTCCTCCGAGTGTGCTACCGTATCACCGATGGCGGAGGTCGACTGCAGTCGCATCTCCGGCCCGTTGAGTGGACGCTGTGGTCCTGGCCACGATGGAACCGCCGGAGCTGATCGCGCTGGCGACCGATCCGTCCCGTGGGCCGGCGGTTCGCGGTCCGGCGCTCGCCGAGCTGATGTTCGCTGCCGACGACAACCCCGAGGGCGGGCCGCTCACTCCCCGGGCCGTCGCAACGCTCGAGGCGGTGCTGACCCTGATGCTCGGGGGTGCCTCGTGCGCCGGTCGGGTCGAGGGCTGGGGAGTCGCCGAGCGCGCCTTGCACGCCGTCGGCGCCCGGCTGGATGGCGACTCCGCGAGTCTCGCGCGGGTCGAAGCGGTGCTCCGCCACGCCGTCTCGGATGCGAGAGCCGCGCTGGCCGGCGCGGTCGATTGCAGCCATCGGCCACCGGTCAGCACCTGGCGCTGCTACGTTCGCAATTCGATGGACTCCACCGAGCAGCAGGAAGCCGGCGAGATTCCCTCGCGGCGCTGCCTGGTGCGGGCCGCCCGATCGTTCCTCGACGACGCAGAGCGCTGGCTCGCACGGCTCCCGAGGCCCGGAGCCAGGTAGTCGTCTCGACTGGGCGCCCAGGGAGGCCCGGTCGCGGATGCCGATGCCCCGACAGCCGCGTGGTCCCGGTCGAGTGCCGGGGCCGCGGGCCCCCGACTACCTTGTTGGGATGGCGTTGCGTTCCTTGTTCGGCTGGTGGCGCCGGCCCGGCGTTCGGTTCTGGGTGCTCCTGATTCCCGCCGCGGTGATGACCTTCGGGGTGGCCGTCGTGGTGGGGGCGTGGTTCAACGTGTGCGCCCCGGTGGACGCATGTCCGTCGATCGCGAGCCTCGAAAGCTACGACCCCGACCAGGCGTCGAAGGTCTACGCGGCCGATGGCCGGCTGGTAACCGATCTGGGCCTGGAACGCCGCACCGTGGTGCCGCTCCGGGAGATCTCACCGGCGGCGATCGCCGCGTTCCTCACGGTCGAGGACCACCGCTTCTACCGCCACCCCGGCGTCGATCCGATCGGCCTCATCGCCGCCATGAAGCCGATTCTCCGCCTCAAGCGGCCGCGCGGCTTCTCCACGATCACGATGCAGCTCGCCGGCAACCTCTGGCCCGGGCAGATCGACCGCCGCCAGCGGATGGGCTTGGCCGGGGTCACCCGGAAGCTCCGCGAGATGCGGATGGCCCTGGAGATCGAGCGGAATTACAGCAAAGACCGGATCCTCGAGCTCTACCTCAACCAGATCGATCTCGGCAACCGGGCCTTCGGGGTCGAGGCCGCGGCCCAGCGCTACTTCGGCAAGTCGGCCCGCCAGCTCAACGTGGCCGAAGCGGCGCTGCTGGCCGGCTTGCCGCAGGCGCCGTCGCGCTACAACCCGCGGCGCAACCCGGATCTCGCCGTCTGGCGGCGGAACGTGATCATCTCGTTGCTCCGGGAGTCGGGCAAGCTCGCGCCCGAGTCGGCCGAGGCCTGGAAGTCGTATCCGCTCGCCCTCTCGTCGCGCTCCGACTACTCAGGCGTGGCCGAGTACTACGTCGAGTTCGTCCGGCAGCAGCTCGAGGCCCGGTTCGGGATGGACCTCTACCGCGCCGGCTACCGGGTCTATACCCACCTCGACCTCGACATGCAGACCGCCGCCGAGCGGGCGCTCCAGGAGCAGCTCGATCGGATCGAGGAGGGGAAGCTCGGCACCTACCGCCATCCGACCTACCGCGACCACCTCGAGCAGCGGGCCGAGGACGACGCCGACAACGGCTCGCCCTTCTCGCCCTACCTCCAGGGCGCCATCGTCAGCATCGAGCCGGCCACCGGCTACATCCGGGCGCTGGTCGGTGGCCGCGACTTCGCGGACTCGAAGTTCAACCGGGTGATCCAGGCCAATCGCCAGGCCGGCTCGACCTTCAAGCCGTTCGTCTACTCGGCCGCGCTCCGCAACGGGATTCCGCTCAGCAAGATCTACGTCGACTCGATGATCTCGATGGAGATTCCGGACCAGCCGCTCTGGGAGCCGAGCAACTACGATCTCAAGTTCGAAGGCCCGATGTCGATGCGACGCGGGCTCTTCATGTCGCGCAACACGATCGCGATCCTGGTCGGCCTCGACGTCGGGATCGACGCGGTGGTGAGCGAGGCCGCCAACGAAGGGATCACCAGCCGGATCCCGCGGGTGCCCTCGATCTTCATCGGATCCGCGGAGGTGACGCCGCTCGAGCTCACCGCGGCCTACGGCACCTTCGCCAATCTCGGCGTGCGGGTCGCGCCGAGCGCGATCCTCCGGGTCGAGGATCGGCAAGGCAACATCGTCTGGCAGCCGGAGATCCGATCGACCCGGGTGATCGACGAGGAGCACGCCTGGCTGATCCTCGACGGGCTGCGCGACGTGGTGCGCCGCGGCACGGCCCACTCGAGCGTGGTGGCCCAGGGGTTCACCCTCCCCGCGGCCGGCAAGACGGGCACCACCAACGACGGGATGGACGTCTGGTTCGTCGGCTTCACGCCCGATCTCGTCACCGGCGTCTGGATGGGCTTCGACAAGAAGCAGCCGATCAAGAGCAACGCCCAGGGTGGCCTGCTGGCCGCTCCGGCGTGGACGGCGATGATGAAGGAGGTCTATCAGCGCCGGCGGGCGCCCGAGGCGTGGCGGATGCCGCCGGGCCTGATCGCGGTCGAGATCGATCGCGCCTCGGGGTATCTGCCCAGTCCGGACTGCCCGCCTGCCGAGATCGGGGTCGAGTACTTCTATCCCGGCACCGAGCCGACGGAGCGGTGCCCGATCCACCGGCGGGGCCCCTTCTTCATTCCCTGACGGGACGCATCAGCCCGATCCCGCCGCCTCGACTCTCGTGATCCGCCTGACCGCCGACTGGCTGCTTACCATGGACGGCCCGCCGGTCGCCCGGGGAGGGGTGTTGCTCGACGGCCCCACGCTCGTGGCCGTGGGCCCGGCCGACCGGCTGCCCTCGCCCCCCGGCGTCCGTGAAGAGCGCGTTGCGGGCGTTCTGATGCCCGGCCTGGTCAACACTCACACGCACCTCGAGCTGACCGGTCTCCCGGTCGGAGTGCCGCCGGCCGACTTCCCCGGCTGGATCCGGGCCCTCCGCGCGGCGAAGGAAGCCAGACCCCCGGCGTGGTTCGGCGAGGCGGCCGCGGGGGGGGTGCGGGCCGGCTTCGCGGGCGGGGTCACCACTTTCGTCGACACCGGGGACTCGGGCGCCGCGCTCGACGCGCTGGTCGCAGCCGGCGCGTCCGGGGTGGTCTACCAGGAGGTCTTCGGGCCGGATCCCACCCAGCTCCAAGCCAGCCTCGACGGACTCTCCTCGAGGCTGGCCGGGCTTCGGGGCCGGGCCACCGATCGGGTCCGGGTCGGGGTCTCGCCCCACGCGCCCTACACGGTGAGTGGGCCGCTCTACCGCGCGGTGGCCGCTCTCGCCGCGCGGGAGTCGGTGCCGATCGCCGTCCACCTGGCGGAGTCCGCGGCCGAGTCGGAGCTGGTGATTCGCGGGACGGGTCCCTTCGCGGAGGCCTGGCGCGCCCGAGGGATTCCCCCGCTCGATCCGGCCGTCGAAGGTCTCCCACCCGCGAGTCGCCGCTCCCCCGTGGCCTGGCTCGACGCCCACGGCGTGCTCGGCCCGGACACGCTCTGCATTCACTGCGTGCGGGTCGACGAGCGGGACATCGCGCTGCTCCGGTCCCGGGGCGCGAGCGTGGCCCATTGTCCGATCTCGAACGCGGAGCATGGTCACGGGTCCGCCCCGCTGTCGCGACTGCTGGGGGCAGGGATTCCGGTCGGAGTGGGGACCGATTCCGAGCTCAGCGTGGGCACGGTGGATCTCTTCCGGGAAGCCCGGGCGGCGCGTGAGCTGGCGGATCTCGACGCCGGGGCGGCCCTGGGCCTGGTCACCGCCGACGCGGCACGCGCGGTAGGGCTCGGAGCCCGGGTGGGGCGGCTCGAGCCCGGACTCGACGCCGATCTGGTGGCGCTGGCGGTCGACCCGGGGCCGGATGGAGACCCCGAGGCGACAGCCCTCCAGGCTGGCCCCGGAGACGTGCTCCTCACGGTGGCCGCCGGGCGGGTCGTGTACCGTCGGGGTCACCCGGCTTGATTCCAACGGGGCGGCCTCTCTACAATCAAGGCGACCATTCGACCCGACGGAGTGAGGTCGTGCGTTGTCTCGCGCTCAACGCGTCGTTCGAGCCGCTTACCATGGTCCCGCTCAGGCGGGCCCTTCGCCTGGTGATCGACGGCAAAGCCGAGATCGTCGAGGCGGAGCGCGGCGAGCACGTCCGGAGCGCGAGTCTCGCCCTTCCCAAACCGGCGATCATCCGGCTGGTGCGCTTCGTCCACGTTCCGCGCAAGTTCCGTCGTCAGGTCACCAACACCTTCCTGTTCGCCCGAGACGACTACACCTGTCAGTTCTGCAGCCGGACCCAGGCCGAGCTCCGGCCGCGGGAGTGTCTCACCCGCGACCATCTGGTGCCGATCTCGCGTGGGGGCGGGAATCAGTGGACCAACGTGGTCACCGCCTGCAGCACCTGCAACACCAGGAAGGGCAACCGGCTCCCGTCGGAGTGTGGGATGCACCCGACCCACGCGCCGGTCGAGCCGCACTTCGTCCACCTGGCATGGGCGGTGCGCCGGCTCACGGCCATTCAGGCGAAGTACATCCGACTGTTCTACGGGGAGGCCGCCCTCCGGGCGATCGGCGGCTAGCTACTCCCTCGACACCTCGAAGGTTTCTGATTTGCCGTCGAGCTCGACGCTCGGCCGCCCCGCGATGCTCAGCAGGATTCGCCGGAAGGTCCGTCCGATCAGCGTGCCGCGATCGCCGGTGATCAGCTCCGGATCCCCGGCCAGGAACCGCTCGAGCTGGTCCATGTCGGCCTCGGACAGCGTGGTGATCTTGGTGGTCAGGCTGTAGTAGTAGGTTCCCCGCCGGTTTGGCTGGAAGTCGATCAGGTTCGGCTTGGCCAGGTAGCGCGCCGCGGAGTCCCGCACGGCGAAGCGCTCGGGCCGCCCCGGGCGGTCCTGGGTCACCTGGGTCACCGCATACTCCTCGAGCAGCGGCTCCTTGGTGATGATCAGCCGCCACTCCACGAATCCCTGGAGCTGATCGATCAGCCCGCGCGAGCGCCAGAGCTCCAACCGATGACTGACGATCACCGGGAGCGAGTTGTCGAGCTGCTCGTCCCAGCGCGGGTCCGCCAGGGGGTCGTGGAGGTAGACCAGCGCCCGGCGGGGCCTTCCGGGCGGGTCCTCTCCCCAGAGCGCGACCGAGACGCTCACCCGGGGTTGGGCGGCCGCCGGCCGGGCGAGGCCGCCGAGCAGGAGGAGCAGGAGGAGGGGCAAGAGCCGGCGCATCAGAACCGACGCTGGAGCCGCACGACGAAGCGGACAGGTTGATGGCCGGTCAGTCCCTTCGCCACGTAGAGACCGAGGCCGCGGGCGTCGATCCCGAGGCCGACGTCGACGTCCCACTCGCTGAAGTTGGGGATCCGGTCGTTGGGGACCCGACTCGGTCCGTCGCCGGTGAGCCAGGCCTTGCCGGCGTCGGCGAAGGCGACCAGGTCGGGCGGCCCGATGCCCAGGATCTGCTGGAGGGCGAGGAGCTCCGGGCTCCGGAACCGGAACGGCACGCCGATGTCCAGGTCGCGCCGGACCTCGAGCTGCACGGCGAGCATCCGGTCGCAGAGCGACGCCTGGGCGGGATCGACGAAGCCGGCCGGGCCGCAATTCATGTCCCGGAAGCCGAATCCCGGCAGCAGGTCGGGGCCGCCGAGTGAGAGGCGGCGCTGGATCGGCAGCGGATCGCCGTCGATCCATCCGCCACCCACGACGCGAAGACTCGCCTCGGTGGAGCGGTCGAAGCGCGCATACCGCCGCGCGTCGAAATAGAGGGTCGAGAACCCGTACTCGCCGGGCGGCAGCGGCGGGCGCACGTCGGCCGGCAGCGCGATCGGCGCGGCGTCGTCGCTCGTGGTGTGCTCGATCCGGGCGTGCACCAGCCAGCCCGCCTGCGGGTGGACCGGATCGTTCCGGCTGTCGATGTCGATCGCGAGGGTCGTGGTGCGGTAGTGCCCATCGTCGATCAGCGGGTTGGCGCGCCAGCTCTCGGAGTTCCGGAGGATCGAGATCGGGTCGCTCGCGGGCACCGAGCGCTCGAGGTCCTCGCGGTAGGAGGCCCGCACCGTGAGCCCCGCGAAGGGCGAGACCGAGACGTAGGCCTCGACCCCACGCGCCTCGTAGTGGTCGCGATAGTCGCGCTGCAGCAGGAACGACGACCAGCCCGACTCGCCGAGGGTGAGCGGCTGATCTTCGAACGCCTTGATCTTCCGATAGCCGCTGCCGCCCAGCCGGAGCCACTTGCGGGTGCCGCCGCCCCGGACCTCTCCGGTGGCGATGAACCCGAGGTCGTCGCGCTGGGTGGTTCGGTCGGTGGCCGGTCGGAAGATCCCTCTCAGATCGAGCTGGCTCTCGACGCCCGACGGGCCGACCGCCATCAGGGTCGGGCCGAACAGGATCGGGAGACCCTCGACCCGGTTGTAGGTGCGCCCGGTCTCCAGCCCGATCGTGGTGGTGAGCCGCCCCGTCGTGAGCCGCGTCCGCGCCGCCGCGATCTCGCCCAGCGGCCGCCGGCCGGGACGGAGCTCCAGCAGCCCGCTCCCCGTTCTTCGTACCGAGGCGTAGCCTTCCGACGCCTCCTGCGTGCCCAGGATGGCCCCGTCCCGCACCAAAATCCGGCCGCCCACCACGAAGGCGTTGCCGGCCACCTCGCCGCCGGGACCGACGATCAGGTCGCCGTTGATGACGGTGACGTTGCCGTCGATCCGGCCGGAGACTCGGAGGTTGCCGCGGAAGAGCGCGATGGGGCCCCGGTGGTCGGAGCCCGCCGGCAGGTGGAAGCTCCCCACCATCCGCGCCGTCGAGCGGGCGTTGTAGAGCGCGATCGCCCGCCGGTCCAGCTCGATCGCGGTCTCGGGGTGGGTGTCGACCGCCGGCACGGTGGGCCGGTGC
>JBFXAS010000218.1:0-9416 GCA_050184075.1 Gemmatimonadales bacterium | reverse complement strand
GGCCGGCGGGGCGGCGGTCCTGGGGGGCGAAGAGACGCTGGTCACGATCGCGGCGTCCGCCTCACGACACGCTGCTCTCGACGGGCTCTCCGCTGCCGTTGGTCGGCGGCGGCCCGTCGTCGAGCGTCACCAGCTCGCGCTCCGAGGGATGGAGCGGCAGCGGCTTCCGCCAGACCTTGCCCCCGACCATCGCCCGGGCGAGATGCGGCGGCTGGTAGGCGATGCTCGACCACATGAAGACCTCGGTGGTGCACCAGCACTCTTTCCGCGCGATCGAGGCCCGGAGCCGCTTGGCCTCTTCCGAGTGCCAGATCTCCGGAAACGTGTTCGTCCGCAGGTTGCCGATCGGCTTGTGGATCTCGCAGACGCTGACGTCGCCATTGGCGTACACCACGCCCGAGATCCGGCCGGCCTTGCAGGGCACCACCTGGCGCTCCTGCCGGACGCTCTCGACCTTGGCCCACTGGAGCATCGGCTCCATGATCGAGCCGTAGCGCTCGTCTTCGCGCGGGGCCCAGAGCCTGCGGATGTAGTCGTAGAGCTCCTCGTACTGCTTCAGGATCGGCCCTTTGAGCGTCGGGTTCTTCCGGTCGCCGCGGATGATGGCCAGGTTGTGGTGGTCCATCGCCGGGCAGCGCTCGTAGAGATAGGTCGTCAGCTTCCGGATCTCGTCCATGTTGACGTCGGTCGCGGTCGAGATCGAGTGGATCCGGAGCCGCGGGTCCTTCTTCTGCAGCTCGGCCAGCGCGTCGTAGGTCTCCATCGCCTTCTTGAACGCGTTCTTCGCCACGCGGAAGGTGTCGTGGAACTCGGGCATCCCGTCGAGCGAGATCTCGGCCACGAACAGGTCGATCTCCGGCTCCTCGAGCACCTCGGTGATCGCCGCGATCGTCTTGTCGGTGAAGTAGCCGTTGGTCGGCACGTAGATCTGCCGCACCCCGTTGGTGGTGATGAACTTCCGGCAGATCTCGGCGAACTCCTTCCGAATGAACGGCTCGCCGCCCGAGAGATTGAGGTTCTCGATCTGGCCGAGCGAATCGGAGAGCGCGAAGATCTCGTCCCGGGTGAGATCGTTCTTCTGGTTCAGCGCCGTCCAGTAGAAGCAGTGCTCGCACTTCATGTTGCAGATGGAGTTGATGAACAACACCAGGAAGGGCGGGCTCGGCAGGTCGCGGTACGAGTAGCTGCTCAGGCGAGCATGTCGGGCGATTCTCTTCAAGGGGTTCATCCGGAGCTCCAGGCGAGACGCGCGGGCAAAGGCGATGGGTCGTATCCGGTCCGGGGGGCGCAAGTCCCATGCCCCTGAACGACTTCCGGCGCTTCGCCGACCCGTCGGGCGACCCGGGGGGTCACCGCACCGCCACGATCCCAGTCGCGACAGCGCAACATGTTGCGGTCCAACATCATCCGGTGGGGTTGGGCGCCCCGCCGCCAGGCCTAAGATAGCCGGCCGCCTCGCCCACCGCCCACCCCGCGACGAAGCTCAGCGTGATCGGCGCCGCCACCCACCAGGCCAGCGGCGCCTCCCGCCAGGATGCTCGCGCGATCCGGCCGAAGAGCAGCGCCACCAGCGCCGGCGCCGTGAGGGCGCGGACCACCCGGCTGGTGCCTGGCGCCTCGGCTCGTCGACTCATGGCGTAGTCCCGTCCGTGCTCGAAGCGGTTCCGGAGGAACGCCAGGTATCCGTAGCGGTGGTGGTGGTCGACCCGGGCCCCGGGCTCCCAGCGGATCCCGTGCCCCTGGGCCAGCAGGCGGTCGTGCACCACGTTCTCCCAGGCTCCCGCCCGGGCCCACTCGGCCACCCGGGCCACGACCTCCCGGCGATAGGCCACGTTGGCATCGGTGATCAGCGGCGGCCCCGGCGCCGCCGGGCGCGCCCGGCTGTAAAACCCGTAGTCGGCGAAGTAGGCCGCCCAGTCGGTGGCGCGCCCGGTGGCGGTGTTGGCCATTCCGCCGCCCACGCAGGCGACACCCGGCCCGAAGGCGGCGAAGAGCCGCTCGAGCCAGTCGGCCGCCGGGATCAGATGATCCTCGGTCAAGGCCACCGGATCGCCGGTGGAGGCCGCGAGACCGAGACCGCGCAACACCGGGATCGACGCGTCGGACGGGCCGATCACCAGGGTGACGCCGGGGTAACGCTCGAGCAGCTGATCGATGGGTGCCGCGGCCCCGTCACGAGCGACGATCAGCTCGGAGCCGGAGCGCTCGCACTGTGGGACCAGCGCCGCCAAACAGGCCCCGAGCTCAGCCGGGGCCTGGCGTGACGCAACGACGACGGAGGGGGAAGAGGCTGCGGCCACCGCGATGAGTCGGCCGCCGTCCGTCCTCAAGCCTCGCGCTTGAAGACTCCGGCGAGCCTCCGGACCAAGCCGACGACCTGACGCCAGAAGATCATGATGGCGCCGCCGATCGCTCCGAGAATCGAAGCGAGGGGCAACAGGGCGTCTGGGCCAACGTAGAGCATCACGGCGCCTCCTGCGAAAGCAGTCCCCCGAAACGGCCTTCCTCGGGGAATGTGGTTCTCGAAATTCGGACAAAGACTCCGCGGCAAGTGCCGGGCCATCGGGCCTACGAGCGGACCATCCGGTTGTACACGGCCCCGATCAGCCGCCCGAGCCCATAGCCTACCACAAAAGCGTAGACGAAGCCAACCACGCTTCCGAGCGCCGTGACCGAATACCCGGGAAAGAACACCCGAAGGAGTTGCAGATGCTGGCCGGTATTCGGTCCGCCCTTGATCACCAGGAAGATGGTCGCCAGGAAAAGGCCGAAGCCGAGCAGGAGGCCCATCGCGATGCCCCAGGCACGGGCGTTGAGCCGAAGCAACACATGTTGGATCTGCTGCTGATCGCTGGTCGGGGCGTCGGTCACGGGACGGAGCTCCTAGATGTGATCGAGGAAATCGCGGGTCTCGAAGATCTCGGCCCGGGTTCGGACCACGAAGATCGACACCGCCAGCACCAGGTTGCGGCAGAACGCCACGAACCAGCCGGCCGTGAAGCCGACCACGAAGGCCCAGACGAAGCCGACCAGCACGCCGGTCCAACTCACGCTGTATCCGGCAAAGTAGGCGCGGAGCAGCCACAGATTGACGCCGTCCGCGCCGCGCACCAGCACGAGCGCCGTGGCCAGCGCGACCGCGAGCCCGGTGGCCACCCCGACCGCGACCCCGAAGGCTCGCTTGTCGACCGGCAGGAACGCGAGCCCCAGCGGCTGCGGGGGAGTCGCGCGGCTCCGTTCAGGCGTGGTATCCATGCTCACTCCTGCCCACCCGCCGACGGCCGCGCGGGCGAGCCCTCGACGGGACGCGGTACGGGTGGCCATTTGATGACGCCCCGCTCCGCGAAAGCCTGCACGGAGGCGGAGGGCTGCGGGTCGCCCAACGCGTGGTGGAGCACCAGCGCGGTGCCGACCGAGACGCCGTTCAAAATGTAGTAGGCGAGGTGCAGCGGTACGACCCTGAGGGCAAAGGCGAATCCCCGCTGCGTCTTGAAGAACCCGTAGAGCGGCAGGTTGGTCGCCAGCACGCCGCTCAGGAGCAGCCCGCACGGCACCAGCAGCCACGGCTCCAGGAACGCCGCCGCTCCGATCGCCAGCAGCAGCGCGAGCCAGGTGAGCGCGGTGCAGACCCGCTCGCGGAGCCGCAGGTTGAGCGCGCGGGCCCCGATGGTCTCGCCTCGCTGGATCAGGAGCCGGGTCCACGGCACGCCCCGGTCCTTCAGATCGGTCGCGAGCACGTTGAGCAGCGTCCAGCGCTTCAGATGGGTGGCCTGAATCTCGGGGCGCAGCAGGATTCGGTGGCCCCGGTCGCGCAGCCGGTGTCCCAGCTCGATGTCCTCGACCTGCGGCCGCGAGAACTGCCACTCGTTGTACATCCCGACGGCGCGGAAGACGTCGAGCCGGATCGCGCCGCAGCCGGCCCAGAAGGTCTCCGCCTCGCCCGCGCTCTGCTGGTGGACGTAGTGATGGAGCAGGTTCCGGTACTGCGAGACCAGTCCGGTCGCCGGCGGGTTGGCGTCGTAGGAGCCGAAGGCCGCGGCCAGTTCGGGGTCGTCCACGAAGAGCCAGGCAAACCGGCTCAGCGTGTCGGGGTGGACGCAGACGTCGGCGTCGACGAAGACCACGATCTCGCCCCGGGCCACCTCGGCGCCGCGGTTGCGGGCGTACGACGGACCGTGCGGGCGCCGGGAGAGCCGGACCACGGTGTCGGCGTAGCCCGCCGCGAGACTCGCCGTCTCGTCCGTGCTGGCGTCGTCGACCACGATCAGCTCCCAGAACGGCCGCGGCAGGTCGCTGGCCCGGAGCGCCTCGAGACACCGGGGCAACACCTTCATCCCGTTGTAGGCGGGCACGATCACCGAGAGCAGCGGGCGCTCGCGACTCATCCGACCCCCCGGGCCCGCTCGAAGAGCCTCCGCGCGGAGCGAGCCTGGCGCCGGGCCCAAATCCGACTCCGGAAGTCGGGCCGGTTCCAGCGGTCGAACGACCCGGGCTTGCGGAAGTACCAGGCGTCCAGCCGGGGCAGCCGATAGCGGTCGTCAGCGGCCGAGAGCGGCCGATACACGACCGTGACGCCGCCCGCATAACGGCGGGCCGCCGCGTCGCGCACCGCGGGGCTGACGTCGCCATAGGGATAGGCGATCCAACGCGGCCGAGCGCCCAGCTCGCGCTCGAGCCGCTCGGCGCTCTGCTCCAGCTCGCCGTCGCGGACCTCGGCCGGGAGCTTGGAGAGCCGCGGATGGGTGCGCGTGTGCGAGCCGATCGTGACGCCCCGCTCCGCCAGCCGGCCGAGCTCGTCCCAGTCGAGCAGCGGCAGCTCGGGCAGCCGCGGGTCGGCCCGGCCGCCCCAGGCGTTGCTCCGCCCGACTTGATCGGTCACCACGAAGACGGTCACCGGCAGCCCCCGGTCCAGCAGGCGCGGCGCCGCGTCGGTGGCGAAGTTCCGGAAGGCGTCGTCGAAGGTGAGTGCCACCGCGTCCTCGGCCCCGGCCCCCCCGGCCTCGATCTCCTCGAGTGGCACGACCCGCACCCGGCCCGACGCCAGCCACTCGACGTGGCGGGCGAAGCTGGCCGCGTCGATCGAGATCGGGGAGCCCGACCCGTCGATCGAGTGGTAGGTGAGGATCGCACGCACCCGCTCACACCCGCACCGAGAGCCGGGTCCGCTGGTCGGCCACCACGTCGTCGATGATCTGCGCGAGCGGGGTGCGCGGGCGGAAGCCGATCGCGCGCTCCAACTTGGCCGGGTCCGGCACCCGCCGCTGCATGTCCTCGAAGCCCTCGGCATAGGCCTCCGAGTAGGGGACGAAGACGATCTCGCTCTCGCTCTGGGCGGCGGCCTTGACCCGCCTGGCCAGCTCGAGGATCGTGACCTCCTCGTCCGCGCCGATGTTGAACACTTCGCCGATCGCGGCCGGCGTCTCCATCAGCCGGATCACGGCTTCCACGGCGTCCTTCACGTGCCCGAAGCAGCGGGACTGGTCGCCGCTGCCGAAGACGGTGATCGGCTCGCCTCTGAGCGCCTGAGCCGCGAAGCTCGGCAGCACCATCCCGTAGCGGCCGGTCTGCCGCGGCCCCACGGTGTTGAAGAACCGCGCCACCACCACCGGCACTTTCTTCTCCCGCCAATAGGCGAGCGCCAGCCATTCGTCCAGCGCCTTGGAGCAGGCGTACGCCCAGCGGCTGTGGGTGGTCGGGCCCAGGGTGAGGTCGTCGCTCTCCACGAACGGAATCTTCGCCGCCTTGCCGTAGACCTCGGAGGTGGACGCCACCACGACGAGCTTCTGCTTCTTCGCCGCGGCGCCCAGCACCACTTCGGTGGCCCGGACGTTGGTCTCGATGGTATGGACGGGCTTCTCGACGATCAGCCGCACACCCACCGCCGCCGCCAGGTGCACGGTCACGTCACAGCGATCCACCAGCTCGGCCACCAGCGGCACGTCCGTGGCCGAGCCGATCCGATACTCGAACCCGGGTCGGCCGACCAGGTGGTCGATGTTGTCCATGCTGCCGGTGGACAGGTCGTCGAGGACCAGGACCTGGTCGCCTCGCTCCAGGAGTCGTTGCGCGAGGTGGGAGCCGATGAACCCGGCGCCACCGGTGATGAAGACCTTCATACCATCGCTCCTTCGAGTCGGCGGACCACCGCCGGTAGGTTCTTGGCCATCGCCACCCGGCGGACCACGTCAAGATATCGCGGCACCACCACGCTCTCGCACCAGTGCTCGGCGAAGGCGCGCCGCCCCGCCGTCGACAGCTCGTCCCGCAGACCCGGCTCCGCTTCGAAGCGGTCGAGCAGGCCCGGAAGCTCCGAGGCCTGTCCGAACAGGAAGCCGCCCCCGCTCCGCTCGATCAGCTCCGGAAACGGCCCGATCCTCCGGGCAACCACCGGCGTTCCCTGTCGGAACGCTTCGATGATGATGATCCCGAAGGTCTCGAAACAGACCGACGGCACGATCAGGGCCAGGGCGTGGGCGTAGTAACGCCGGAGCTCGTCCGGGGCGACCCGGCCCAGGAACCGGACGCCCGGCACCTCGCGGCCGGCGGTCCGCAGCTGGTCGCCGTACTCGCCGTCGCCGGCGATCAGCAGATCGGCCCCCTGCCGGCCGCGGAAGACCGGGATCACGTCGTCGAGGCCCTTGATCTTCTCCAGCCTGCCCACGAAGAGGAAGTAGGGCTTGTCGTGCGGCGAGGGGCCGGGCGCGTCGGTCGGCTCCGACGCGGGATCCGGCAGGAAGTAGGGCACCACCTCCATCTCGCGCGGAAACCCGAACTCGCGGTGCTTGGCCCGGCTGAACTCGCTCATGGCGATGAAGGCGTCGACGTGACGGGCCTCCCGCTCCAGGAAGCCGGTCGACCGCCACAGCTGTGGGGGCCGGCGGTGGCGCAGCTGGCAGCGGACGCACTCCCGTCCGGTGCAGACCTCGCGGCCGTGACGCCAGAGCACGTGCGTCGGGCACACCAGCCAGTGCTCGTGCGCCATATAGAGCTTGATCGCGTCGCCGTACTTGAAGAGCCCCGGCCCGCCGATCAGCGAGCTGTTGTGGAAGTTGATCACGTCGAAGCCGCCCTCGTCGAGCAGCCGTCCGATCCGCCGGCCGTTCAGCACCGGCCGGCCCAGCTGCTGGGTCAGCAGGGTGCTGAGGAACGGCGACCCGCTCTCGAGGGTGACCACCTCGACGCCGTCGACCTCCGGCACCGGCTCCGGACGCGGCCCGCGCCGGAGGATGTGGTGCGCGTCGGCGTCGTGGATCACCGTCACCTGGTGACCGGCCCGGGCCAGGCCGCGGGCGAAGCGCTGAATCCCGATCCCGTCGCCGCCGAAGTTGTAGGGCGGATAGAACGTGGTGAGGAAGGCGAAGCGGAGGCCGCTCATGCCGCCGCCTCCCGAATGGCGTCCAGCGCCATCCGCGCGCCCCGCTCCCAGGAGAGCGCCCGACTCCGCTCGAGACCGGTGCGCCCCATCCGCCCCCGGGCGTCCGCGTCGGCGGCCAGGGTTCGCATCGCCGCGACGAGCGCCTCGACGTCGCCCGGCGCCACGAAGATCCCGCCCCCTTCGAGCAAGCCGGGCAGCGGGCTCTCGGTGGTCGCCACCACGGCCGCGCCGCACGCCGCCGCCTCGACCGCCGGGAGGCCGAACCCCTCGCAGGCGGAGGGAAGCAGCAGCGCCAGGGAGCCGCTGTAGAGATGGCGGAGCTGCTCGTCGGGCACGAAGCCGGTCCAATGCACCAGCTCGCCGGTCCCCGCCTCTTCGATGGCCCGGCGAACCCGGGCTTGATCGCTGTGGAAGACGTCGCCGTCGGTGGTGCCCACGAGGAGGAGGTGCGGGGCGTGTTCCGGATCGTCCCCGACCAGCCGCGCGTGGGCCCGCACCACCACCTCGAGGTGCTTGTGCGGGTTGAAGCCACCCACATAAACGAACCAGGCGGCCCGGTCCGGCAGTCCCGCGTCGCGGGCCGCCCGAGCTACCTCGGCCGGCGACTCGGAGGGACGGAACGCCGCCGCCGGTGCCTCCAGCGCGATCCTGAGCCGGTGGGGCGCCACCTTGAGAACCCGCTCGAGGTCGCGCGCGGCGAAGTCGGAGACCGTGAGCACCAGTCGCGCCTGCCACAGGGCCAGCTTCACCTTGAGCCGCCAGAAGAGCCGCGCCCGGGGCGACGGCAGGGTCAGCTCGGGATAGCGCTCGGCGATCGCGTCGTGCACGGTCACCACCGCCTTGATGCCCGGCGGGAGCGGAAAGTAGGAGTAGACGGTCGGCGCGAAGAACACGTCGGGCCGCGCCGCCCACACGGCGCGCGAGAGTCGGAGCATGTCGCGCGGGGAGCGGTAACCGTCGGCCGCCGCCGCCACCGTGGGCGGTCGGGTCAGGCTCACCACAACCCGCCGCACGTTGGGCCGGTCGAGGTCGAAGCGCTCGGCCGACAGCGGATCGAGCAGGCAGACGAACTCGTCCTCGGTGGCCTGGTCGGCCATCGCCGGCAGGATCTGGCGGGTGAATCGCCCGTAGCCCCGGCCACTGGCCCAGGAAGTCGCGTCCACCCCGATCCGCACGGTTACCGTCCGGCGGGAGCCGGCGTGGCGACCGGCTTCTCGAGCCGTTGCTCCTCGTGGTATTCGAAGTCGGTATTGACCTCCCAGATGTCGTGCTCGGCGCCCATCATGTTCCAGACCGCCATCATCGCCGTCAACATCGAGTGGTCCTGATTGTTGTACTTGTGCATCCCGTTCCGACCCACGGTGTGGAAGTTGGGGATCGGATCGATGTAATCCCGGATCACGTCGAGGTGGCCGCGGTAGACCGAATCGTAGATCGGATAGGCCTTGGGCATCCGGATCACCGCGCCGTCCTTCGCCACCGCGCCAGGGGCCAGCTCGAGCTCGGCCAGCTCCCGCGTGGCGAGCGCGATCAGGTCGGCATCCGAGCTGTTCCAGAGACCGTCGCCCTCGAAGCAGAAGTACTCCAGCCCGAGACAGGTCATCCCGGGCACGGGCACCATCGCCTTGCTCCAGTTGTTGAAGTTCTGGATCCGGCCGACCTTCACCCCGGGCGTGTGGATGTAGACCCAGTTGTCCGGAAAGAGGTCCTCCCGCTCCAGCATCAGCGCCACGACCAGGAAGTCGCGATAGCCGAGCCCGTCGGCGGCGGCCCGCACCTGGGGCGGCACGTCGGGCTCGAACGAGTAGATCAGATTCTTGAGCGGGAGCGTCGAGATCACGTGGTCGGCTTCGAAGCGGCGCTCGCCCTCGGGCGTCCTGGCGCGCACCGCACGCACCTGGCCGCGCTCGAGCTCGATGTCGGTGACGTAGTGCTTCATGTGGACGGCGTTCCCCATCGCCACGATCCGGTCGCGACAGGCCTCCCACATCTGTCCCGGACCGAGCCGTGGGTAGCGGAACTCGTGGATCAGGGTCTTGAT
>JBFXAS010000217.1:0-9442 GCA_050184075.1 Gemmatimonadales bacterium | reverse complement strand
GCCGTGACCCAGCCCGACGCGAGACACCAGGTGACCTGGGACGATCTAAGTCTTGATAACGCAACCGCCTAGGGCGACATGTCCGACCCTGTGATTCGCGTCGCTTCTGTCGCTCCCGGCTCGATCGGTGAGGCCCTGGGACTGCTCCCCGGCACCGAGCTCCTGACCGTCAACGGCCAGGAGCTGGAGGACTTTCTCGACTGGGAGTTCCACACCGCCGACGAGTCCTTCACTGTCCACGCCCGCACCGCGGCGGGCGAGGAAGTCGAGTACGAGGTCGAGCGCTCCTTCGACGAGCCGCTCGGGGTGGACCTCGAGCCGCCGCGGATCCGGCGCTGCGCCAACCGTTGCGACTTCTGCTTCGTCGACGGCAATCCGACCGGCCTTCGCGAGGTCCTCTATATCAGGGACGACGACTACCGGCTCTCGTTCCGGTACGGCAACTTCGCGACTCTGACCAATCTGAAACCCAAGGACGAGCGGCGGATCATCGCCTACCGGCTCTCGCCCCTCTACGTCTCTGTCCACGCGACCGATCCCGTGGTGCGCCGCCATCTGCTCCGCAATCCGACGGCCGAGCCGATCATCCCGCAGCTCGAGCGATTCGCGCGCGAGGGAATCACCTTCCACACCCAGATCGTGATGTCGCCCGGGGTGAACGACGGCGAGGTCCTGACCCGCTCGATCTCGGACCTCTACGCCATGGGAGACCCGGTGCTGAGCGTCTCGGTCGTCCCGGTCGGCCTGACCGAGTTCAGCAAGCACAGCCGCTGTCGGGAGCCGACCCGGGAGGAGTGCCGGGTCGCCGTCGAGGAAGTGGAGCGCTGGGGCGCCCGCGCCCGGGCCGAGCGGGGCGACACCTGGGTCTTCGGCGCGGACGAGCTCTATCTCCGGGCCGAGCAGGAGCTGCCGCCGGCCGAGCACTACGGCGACTTCCAGCAGATGGAGAACGGGGTGGGGTCGGTCCGCTTCCTCCAACGCGTGGTCCGCGAAGCGGGCGACGCGTTCGAGGGATGGCGGAGCCGGCGAATCGGCGTCGTCACGGGAACGTCGATGGCCGCGCTGTTGCCGCAGGTGCTCGAGCCTCTCGCGCGCCAATCAGGCGCGAGCTTCGAGATCGTCTCCGTCACCAACGACCTCTTCGGCCCCCGGGTGACCACCGCCGGCCTCCTGCCGGGCCGGGCGATCCAGCAGGCACTCCTGGAGCGGCCGGGCTTCGACCTGGCCCTGGTGCCGGGTGAGGCGCTCAACGACGACGAGCTCTTCATCGACGGTCTGACCTGGGCCGACTTCTCGACGAGCCTGCCGTACCGGGTGCTCCCGTCCAAGACGTTCGAGGATGCTGCCGATGGCTAAGGCGACCGTAGCGCTCGTCGGCAGGCCCAACGTCGGCAAGTCGACGCTGTTCAACCGGTTGGTCGGCGGGCGGGAGGCCATCGTCTCCGACCAGGCGGGGACCACCCGCGACCGCCATTTCGGCGACGCCGAGTGGAACGGGCGCCGCTTCTGGGTGGTGGACACGGGCGGCCTGGTGCCCGAGGCCGACGACTCGATGGACAAGGCGATCGCCCGGCAGGTGGAGCTGGCGATCGCGGAGGCCGACGCGATCGTCCTGCTGGTCGACTGACGCGAGGGACTGCACCCGATCGACGGCGCCGTGGCCGAGCGGCTCCGGAAGACCAAGCGACCGGTCGTGCTGGCCGTCAACAAGCTCGACAACCTCGGCACCGCCACGGAGCAGTACGACTTCTACTCCCTCGGACTCGGCGAGCCTCATCCGCTCTCGGCGATCTCCGGCAAGGGAAGCGGCGACCTGCTCGACGCGATCGTCGCGGCGCTCAAGGACGAGGCGGGCGAGGAAGAGGCCGCCGCCATCAACGTCGCCATCGTCGGGCGGCCCAACGTCGGCAAGTCGTCGCTCGCGAACCGGCTGCTCGGCGAGGACCGCTACGTCGTCTCCGCCGAAGCGGGTACCACCCGCGACGCGACCGACTCGATGCTCCGCTACCACGGCCGCGACCTCCGCTTCGTCGACACGGCCGGCCTCCGGCGGCGCTCCCGGGTCGACGACGACGTGGAATTTTACTCGACGGTCCGCACCCATCGGGCGATCGAGCGCGCCGATGTCTGCCTGCTGGTCGTCGACGCGACGGTCGGGGTGCACGCGCAGGACCTGCGGATCGCCACCGAGGCCTGGGAGACGGGCGCCGGCCTGATCGCCGTGGTCAACAAGTGGGACCTGATCGAGGAGAAGGACGCCAACACGGCGGCGCGGGGGCAGGAGCTCCTGGCCGAGAAGGCGCCGTTCCTGGGGGACGTGCCGTTCGTCTACGTCTCGGCGCTCTCGGGCCAACGGGTCCGGAAGGTCCTCGACCTGATCCTCGAGGTCGCCGACGCGCGGCTCCATCGAGTGCCCACCGCCGAGGTCAACCGCACGCTCGAAGCGCTGATGGATCGCAACCAACCGCCGCAGAGACCGGGCGAGGAGGTCAAGCTCTTCTACGGTTCGCAGATCGGCGAGGCGCCACCAGTCTTCGCGATCGTGAGCAACCGGCCGCACGACGTGCCGGAGCACTATCAGCGCTATCTGCTCCGCGGGCTCCGGGAGGCGTTCGGATTCAAGGGCGTGCCGATCCGACTCAAGCTCCGGCGCAGGAAAGGAAAGGGCACTCCCCGGTGAGTCTCGCCATGGCCCTGCTCGCCGCCTACCTGCTGGGCGCAATCCCGACCAGCTATCTGGTGGCCAAGCTGGCTCGCGGCATCGACCTCCGCACCGTGGGCAGCAAGAACCTGGGCGCCACCAATCTCTATCGTCAGCTTGGTTGGGGCTACGCGATCCCGGTGGCCCTGTTCGACGTCGCCAAGGGCGCGATCCCCGTCACCCTGCTCGGCTCGCTGGTTGGCGTCGGGTTGGCCGGCCGACTCGCGCTGGGGGCGATGGCGGTGGTCGGGCACGTTTACTCGGTCTTCGTCGGCTTCCGGGGCGGGAAGGGCGTCGCCACCGGAGCGGGGGTGGTGGTCGGACTCGCGCCGCTCGCCGCGGTTGGCGCCACGGCGGTCTGGGCGGTGGTCGTCAAGCTGAGCGGCTACGTCTCGCTGGGCAGCATCCTCGCCGCCGCGAGCCTTCCGCTGGCCGTCTACCTCATCTATCCGGATCGGCGCTCGACCATCTGGATCTTCGCCGCGCTGGCCGGATTCGTGATCGTCCTCCACCACGCCAACATCCGCCGGCTCCTGGCCGGCACCGAGCATCGATTCGGGCAGCGGCCCGCTGGGCCCGGGGGCGAGGCGTCATGACCCGGGTGGCGGTGCTGGGCGCCGGCAGCTGGGGAACGACGCTGGCGGATCTCCTCGCTCGCGAGGGCAATGAGGTGACCCTGTGGGCCTACGAGGCCGAGGTGGTCGAGTCGATCAACACCGCGCACGAGAACTCGGTGTTCCTGGCCGGGCGGCGGCTCAACGACGCCCTCCGGGCGTCGGGCGATCTCGCGACGGTGCTCCAGCAGGCGACTCACGTCGTCTCCGTCACACCGAGTCACGTCGCACGGCTGGTCTGGTCGGACGCGGCGGCGCACCTCGAGCCGGGCACCATTGTGACCTGCGCCACCAAGGGCATCGAGACGGACACGCTGCTGCTGATGTCGGACGTGGCGGGGGCGGTGCTCCCGCCGCACCGGTTCGTGGCGCTCTCCGGGCCGAGCTTCGCGATCGAGACCTTCGACGGACAGCCAACGGCCGTCGCCGCCGCGTCCACCGACCCCGAGGCCGCCCTCGCGGTGCAGGAGCTGTTCGCGTCGCGGACCTTCCGGGTCTACTCGAACCAGGACGTGGTCGGCACGGAGATCGCCGGCGCGCTCAAGAACGTGATCGCGATCGCGGCCGGGATCCTCGACGGGCTGGGGCTGGGGAACAACCCCCGGGCCGCGCTGATCACCCGAGGGCTCGCGGAGATCAGCCGACTGGGCGTGGCGCTCGGAGCGGACCCGCTGACCTTCGCCGGTCTGGCCGGCATGGGAGACCTGATCCTGACCACCTGCGGCGCCCTCTCCCGGAACCGCTCGCTCGGCGTCGCGCTCGCCCGGGGCGTGAGCCTCGAGCGCTACCGGGCGGAGCATCGGACGGTGGCCGAAGGCGCCAACACCGCCGTGGCGGCGGTGCGACTTGGCGAGCGCGAGGGTGTCGAGCTCCCGATCATCGAGCAGGTCTGGCAGATCCTCTACCAGGACAAAGCCCCCAACCGCGCCCTCGAAGAGCTGATGGAGCGAACGCTGAAACCGGAGCAGTGATCATGCGACCCCGACCGACGCAGGAGTTCTTCTCGATCGGCGAGGTGTGCGCGCTCACGGACCTGAAGCCGCACGTCCTCCGCTACTGGGAGAGCCAATTCCGCTTCCTGAGCCCGGCAAAGAACCGCTCGGGCAACCGGGTGTACAAGAGCCGGGAGGTCGAGCTGATCCTGCTGGTCAAGCACCTCCTCTACACCGAGAAGTACACCATCGAGGGCGCCCGCCACCGGGTCGAGCAGTTCCGCCGGACCGGTGAGCTCAAGAGGGAGACCGCCAAGGCGGCCCGCACCCAGACGGTCGCCGACCTGCACGCCGCGCTCGGCGAGATCCTCGCCACGCTCGACGGCAAGAGCCCCGTCGCCGACGAGAACTCCGATGACTCCGCCGCCTGAGGCCGCCATGCAGATTCTGGTCTCCAACGACGACGGGATCCTGGCGCCCGGAATCAGCCTGCTGGCCGACGCCTGCCGCCTGGTCGGACAGGTCACCGTGGTGGCGCCCGACCGGGAGCAGAGCGGCACCTCGCACTCGCTGACGCTCCACCGGCCGCTCCGGGCGACCCGAACCCGCGACGGCGCCTTCCAGGTGGACGGCACGCCGACCGACTGCGTCCTGCTCGCGATCGGGGCCCTGATGCCGTCAAGGCCGCGCTTCGTCTTCTCGGGCGTCAACCACGGCCCCAACATGGGTGAAGACGTCCTCTACTCGGGCACCGTCTCCGCAGCGATGGAGGCGGTCACCCTCGGCATTCCGGGCATCGCCTTCTCCTTCGCGGGACGGGATCCCGAGCTGATGTTGAGCTATCAGCCGCTGATCGCTCGAATCGTCCGCCAGGTGACCGAGATCGAGAGCTTCCCGGCGGAGACGCTGCTCAACGTCAACCTGCCCAGGATCGCCGCCGACGAGGTGAAGGGGATTCGGGTCACCAAGCTCGGGAGCCGTTTCTTCTCGGAGTCGATCACCCGGATGAAGGATCCCTGGGGCCGCGAGGTCTTCTGGATCGGGGGCGGGGACGTGACCTGGACGGGAGACGAGGACTCCGATCACGCCGCCGTCAAGGCGGGCTACATCTCGATCACCCCGCTCCACATGGACCTCACCAACTACCGCCTGATGCAGGCGGTCGGCGACTGGTCGATCAGCCTGTGAACGCCGCTGACGGGTACAGCGGCTACCGCGAGCGACTCGCCGACGAGCTTCGGGCCAAGGGCATCCATGACCTGGCCGTGCTCCGGGCCGTCACCGAGGTCCCGAGGCACCAGTTCGTGCCCGAGGCCCTCCGCCATCGAGCCTACGAGGACTCGGCGCTCCCGATCGGCGGCGGGCAAACGATTTCGCAGCCATACGTGCAGGCCAGGTCGCTCGAGGCCCTCGAGCTGACCGGAAGAGAGCGGGTGCTCGAGGTGGGGGCGGGGTCCGGCTACCAGACCGCGCTGCTCGCCCAGGTGGCCGACTCGGTCATCGCCGTCGAGCGAATCCCCGCGCTGGCCGCCGAGGCCCGACGACGCCTGAACGCACTGGGGCTCAGAAACGTCACGATCGTCGTGGGCGACGGCTCCCTGGGCTGGCGATCGCTGGCGCCGTTCGACGCCATCGTGGTGGCCGCCGGCTCCCCCAGAGTCCCGGAGCCGCTGATTGAGCAACTGTCCCCCGGTGGCCGAATGGTGATTCCCGTCGGAGACCGGAGCGACCAGAGCCTGGTCCTGGTCACCAAGACCAAGGATGGGAGCATCCAGCAGGCGCCGCTTTCGGACGTCCGGTTCGTGCCGTTGCTCGGCGAGTTCGGGTTCGGTCGGTGAGGCCGGGGCGGGCTTGTTGCGCGAACGCCGTAGGTTGGAGCGGTATCCAAGGGACGGGAGCGATCGCCAGGGACCCAGTGGGACGCATTGGGGCCACCTCAGAGCCCGTCAGGGGTCGTGAAGCCACTCGAGGTCAGACCTCCTAAGCGAATACAAAACAGCGATTTGCACGCTGCCGAACAGCCGCTTGACGGGCTGGTGGGCCGCCCCAATGGGAGAGCGGAGCCCGGGCGGGCCGTGGCGCTCCGAGGGGAACGGATTTTGATTGACCAGCCTGGCGCGAGCGGCACCAGACCAGCAGGCAGCGAGGCCCAGTGGACCTGATTCGCTATTTCATCGACTTCATCCTGCATCTCGACACCCATCTCGGCGAGCTGATCGCCAGGTACGGGACCGGGACCTACGCGCTCCTCGGCCTGATCGTGTTCGCCGAGACGGGATTGGTGGTCACCCCGTTCCTGCCGGGGGACTCGCTCCTGTTCGCGGCCGGCGCGTTTGCCGGGCTCGGGTCGCTCGACCCCTGGATCCTCTTCTTCCTGCTGTCCGGCCTGGCGATCCTGGGCGACACGGTCAACTACTGGGTCGGCGCCTGGGTGGGACCACGGGCCTTCACGGGCGAGTTTCGTTGGCTCAAGAAGGAGCACCTCGACCGCACGCATGCGTTCTTCGAGCGGCACGGCGGCAAGACCATCATTCTGGCGCGATTCGTCCCGATCATCCGGACCTTCGCGCCGTTCGTCGCCGGGGTGGGGACCATGCATTACCGCCGCTTCCTGGCCTTCAACGTGGTCGGCGGGATCCTCTGGGTGGGGATCTTCGTCTGGGGCGGCTACTTCTTCGGCAACCTCCCGGTCGTGCGGGAGAACTTCACCCTGGTGATCCTTGCGATCATCGTGCTGTCGGTGGTGCCGATCGCAGTGGAGTTTCTGCGAGCCCGCCGCGAGGCCAGGGCGGGGGCCGCGGGGTGAGCGGCTCGGCCAGGGCGGGGGCCGCCGGGGTGAGCGGCGCGGCCCGATTCGTCGTCACGGGCCGGGTGCAGGGCGTGGGCTTTCGGGCCTTCGCCCTGCGGGCGGCTCACCGGCTCGGCCTCGCTGGCTATGCGCGCAACCGTGCGGACGGCAGCGTCGAGAGCGTGGTTCTGGGCCCCGCCGCCGCGATCGAAGCCTACCGTGAAGAGCTCGAGCGAGGGCCGGAGCTTTCCCGGGTCGACTCGGTCGAGCGGATCGAGATTTCGGGTGAGGTGAGCGGACTCAAAGGCTTTGAAATCAAATAGCTGCCGGGCTCAGGTCATCCAAAGTGTCAGCTCGGTTCCGAGGCGACTCCGACTGGCGGATGGCCGGCCGGAGCAAGTGACTCCCGGCCGACCTGGCTGCTGGCCCCATCGGATCTGGTGGCCCGGGCGAAGCCGCCCCGACGTGGCTGTTTGCCCTCTCGGATCGGGTGGCAACCCGGTGCCTGGATCGCCGACCCGTGGTCGCCTTCGAGCGGCGGGCCCGCGCCGGCTGCCAAGGCGTCGTTCCGACCGAGGCTGCGTAACGGCGGGCCCGGGTTCGCAGGCCTATGGCGCCAGTCGGATCTGGATAGACCTCCGACGCCTGGCTATGTTTGGCGGTTCGCCCCCGTAGCTCAGTTGGATAGAGCAGTGGTTTCCTAAACCAAAGGTCGGGCGTTCGAGTCGCCCCGGGGGCACTATACCGGGCGATGTTTCGAACCCAACCAGGCGCATCACAGCCAATGGCGACTACCGCGGCACAGCAGGCAACCCGACACCAATCCGGCGACGATGCCCATCCGATCGTGGAGTGGGTCAAGGCCAGGCAGCGCCCGTTGTCGTACGCCCTCGGGGCGGTCGTGCTGGTCGGGCTGGTGACGTGGTACATGGTGGAGAGCGGTCGCCGGAAGGAGATCCAGGCCAATGAGGCCATGGATCGAGCCCGGGCGGCGATCGACGCCGGATCGTACCCGGAGGCGTCGACCGAGCTCCAGCGGATCACCCAGGTCTACGGCGGGACCGACGCGGCGTTCGACGCGGTCCTGTCCCTCAACCAGGTCCGGATGCTGTCCGGACAGTCCCAGCTGGCGGTGGACGAGCTGAAGGCCTTCATCGACAGGGGTCCGCCGGCCAGGTACCAGGCGCTGGCGCAGAGCCATCTGGGCATGGCGCTCGAGAACCTGGGGCAGTTCAAGGAAGCCGCCGAGGCCTACCACGCCGCCGCCGATCCGAGCCAGCCGGAGTACATCCAGGGAGACGCGCTGCTTTCGGCGGCGCGGTGCGAGCGCCTGGCGGGCGATTCGGCGAAGGCCGCGGAGACCCTCGAAGGGATCGTGAGGACGCTTCCCGAGGCAAGCGCGGCTTCGGTGGAAGCGAAGGTCAGGCTGGCGGAGCTGACCGGCGGGCGCTGAGACCAGACCCCTCATTGGCGCCGTAGCAGGCTGGGAAAGAAGAACTTGAGGGGCCGAAGGCGAGAAGCCAGCGGCCCCTATTTCTTGATCGACGTCAATGTCGTATAAGATGTATTATGTAAAGTTACCCTGTTGATAAGCCGTCAGCGTGTGGGAAGCTCGCCCGTGAACACCAGCCTGGCTTCCCCGCAGAGCCAGACGTCCCGGGCCTGGTCCGGCCCGACCTCCCCGGTCACCGAATAGACGCAGCCGGCGGCCGATCGAATCCGAACCGGCAGCACGAGCTGCCCGGCCGCCGCCAGGGCCAGCGCCACCGCGATCGTGCCGGTCCCGCACGCGAGCGTTTCGGCTTCGACCCCACGCTCGTAAGTCCGCATCGCCCAGCCAGCATCCTCGTCCTCGGTCCTGGCCACGAAGTTGACGTTCGAACCAGCCGGCCCGACCGCCGGATCGAAGCGGACCTTCCGACCCCGCCCGTCGACGTCCAGCTCGGCCAGCCGGTCGACCAGGATGACGGTGTGCGGGACCCCGACAGTCCCCTGAAGCGCGAGGCGCTCGCCCGCCCCCAACGCGAATCCGGCGAGCGGCCGCGGCAGCGCCGCGGTCGGGAACCGGAGCTCCGCCGTCCAACCCGGGCCGACGGTCCGGCCCTCGAGCTCACCGGCGTCGGTGTCGAGGACTACCCGCGTGCCCCCGGCCAGGCCCAGATGGACGGCGAGCTTCGTGGCGCAGAGAGCCGCGTTGCCGCACATCTCGGCGTGGGACCCGTCCGAGTTGTAGTACCGCATCCGGAGTCGGCCCGGCCCGGCGGTCTCGAAGTGGACGATGCCGTCCGCCCCGACCCCCGTCCTCCGGTGGCAAATGGCGCGAATTCGGTCAGCCGGCCAGGCCGCGAGGTCGTGAAACCGCCCGTCGAGAAAGACGAAGTCGTTCCCCGACCCCGTCATCTTGTAG
>JBFXAS010000216.1:0-9482 GCA_050184075.1 Gemmatimonadales bacterium | reverse complement strand
GCGGGTCGACGTCGCGGCTCACGTGGAGGTCGTAGCGGGCCGGCGCGCCCTGGCCTTCGGCGAAAGCGCGGCGCAAGAGCGCGAGGGCGCGACGGCGGTGTCCCAACACCGACTCGATCCGCGCGCTCCAGAGCGCCGGCTCGCCGAAGAGATGGTCGCCCCGGAGGGCCACGAGTGAATTAGCGACGCGGCGGGCGCCGGCCGTGTCGCCGAGCCGCGCGGCGATCAGGCCCGAGAGCGCCCGCACCCGAATCGAGTCACCCTCGAAGCGAGCCAGCCGGCCGAACAGCTTCGCAGCCCCGCGCCAGTCGGCGGCCTCGTACGCGAGCAGGACGCGGTCCCAGGAGACCGGCGCCTGCTCGGGCTCCGGCGAGAGGCCGGTTGTCTCGGGATCGAGCATCCGGTCCAGCAACGCGCGAGCCCGATCGCCGAACCCGTGGACGCGAAGCTCCTCCACCGCGGTCCGAATCGCCCGGTAGCGGTCGCTCGAGTGATCGTCGAGCGCAACCCGCTCGAGGTCGAGCAGGCGGCTCTCGAGCTCGTCCATCCGCCCCATCGCCGCCAGGGCGGCGACGCCCGGACCGAGCATACCCCAGCCGAGGCCGACCGCCTGGATCCCGTGATCGGACGCGGCGAGCTCGCGCCGATACTCGCCGAGCTGGTGGTACGCGGCGGTCAACAGGAACCACCCGTACCCCTGCTCGAGCCCGAGCCGCTCGGGACCCGTCTCGGCGATTGCCGCCGCCGCGACGGCCGGGCGATTGGTATCGAGCGCGGTGTTGGCGAGCGCGATGACCCAGCCGGAGCGCGGCGCGATCTCCATCATCCGACGCGCGGCCCGATAGGAGGCTTCGTTGTCGCCGGCGAGGAGCGCGGCAATCCGCTCGTGCCAGGCGCGCTCCAGCGGAGACATCGCGCCGCGCCGGGGCGCGAGCGCTTCGATGATCGAGTCCGCCCGGGGCCAATCGGCCGCCAGGACCGAGGCCCACCCCATCCACAGCTGTGGCAGGAGATAGTCCGGATCGAGCTCCGCGGCTCGGCGAAAGCGCTCGACCGCGGCGGCCAGCTCGCGCGGCGCCGATTGGAGCTCGAGGCCCGCCGCGAACTCGCGATAGGCTGCATAGGACGGAGGGCGGAGCACGGCGTCCGCCCAGGCGCTCAGGCGCGGATCGTAGAGGGTGCCCAACGCGCCGAGCACCTGCTGCCGGAGCGCCTCGAGCGCGGGGCCGGGGCTCAGGGCGGTCGCGGGCACGCTCTCCAGGGCCCGGACCACCGCGCCGCTGGCCCGGTCGGTGACCCTGGCCTGGATCCAGACGGAATCCCCCGCCCGGTAGAGCCGCCCGGCGATGCCCCGCTCCGCGGGCTCCGCGGCGCCGTCCGGATCGATGACGCTCACGAGACCCGTGCGGACCAGGCTCTCGGTGATCCAGTCGCTGGCCATTCGCGCCACCGGATCGAGCGTCGAGTCTCCGGTCTCGTTGACGAAGGCGGCGACGGCCACGCGGGGCCTGGTGGGAGGAGCGGAATCGGTCAGCCCCCAACGCACCAGAACGGCTCCGACCAGGGCGGCCGCCACGCCGAGTCCGGCCACGAACGCCCAACGACGGGGTCCTGCCCGGTCCGCCGGTAAAGCGACAGTCGCCGCGGGGTCGACCAGCCGGGCATCGGCGGCTCGCGAGCGGGGCGGGGCCGACAGGGGCGCCGGCTCCGATCGCAGCCGCTCGACCGCCGCGACGATCGAAGGGTCGGGCGACAGATCGAGCTCCCGGCGCACCAGATCGGCATGAGCCGCGGCGGCACGGAGCGCCCCCGTGCGATCGCCGGCCGCGGCGAGCGCATCGATCAGGCCCAACGCGAGCCGCGAGTCGATCGGCTCGAGCGCCACCAGGCGCCGCCAGAGCGCGACGGAGCCCGGGTGATCGGCGAGCACGGACGCGCGCCGCGCGGCGGCTTCGACCGTCCGCGCGAACTCGGCTCGCAGGCTGGCCCGCTCCCCATCGACCCAACGCTCGAGCTCGGGGGCGTTGCTCAAGTGGAAGCCGTCGAGAAAGTCGCCCTGATAGAGGTCGATGGCCCGGGCAACGTCCGCGGAGGCCACGGCGGCGCGGAACTCGGCGAGGTCGGAAGCGACCACCCGTGGGTCGAGCGCGAGCGTGGCCGGGCCGGTCACGAATCCCTCGGGCCCGAGCACCCGACGGAGCGTATAGAGCGCCTGATCGAGCGAGTGTCGGGCCCGCGCCGCCTCGCTCTCCGGCCAGAGAAAGGCCATCAACTTGTCACGGCTGCAGCCGGCGTCGCCGCTCCTGGCCAGGAGGCCGAGGAGGGCCAGGCTCCGGCCTCGGACGCCGGCGCCTTCCACCGGCCGACCGTCCTCGAGCAGCACCAGCCCGCCGAGGGTGACAAGTCGATGCCGGGTAGGCGGTTGAGGAAATGCTGAGCGGGTCATGAGGCTCCCGCTCGAAGATAGGGCCGCCGGCGGGAGCCCGACACCCGACGGGACGGACGCGACACCCATCCTCGAGCCCAGGGGGCGAACGATGCCCAATCTCACACCCACCCTCGTCGCCCTCATCGCGCTCGCCGCGCCGGCGGCGGCCCAAGTCGATACGACCGAGGTACCACGGCCGCCGAAGGCGGAGCTGGCCCGACTGGACCGGTTTCTGGGCTCGTACGAGCACGTGGGCCAGTTCTACACCGGCGTCGGGCCGTTCGCCGGGACGCTGGTGGTGAGACCCGCGATTCGGGGCTGGTACGTCGAGTGGATCATCGAGACCCGCCACGGGCCGATCGATCGGGAGCTTCGGATGCTCACCACCTGGGACGAGCGGGCCAAACACTACCGCACCTGGCGCTTCGAGACCCTGCCGCAGTCGCCGACCGGCACGGTCGAGGCAAAGAGCTGGTTCGAGGGCTCCGAGTTCGTGATGGAGTGGCCCGACGCCGAGGGGCCGAACGGCGAGCACGGTCCGTTTCGCAACCGCATCCGGCTGGATGGCCCCGACGAGCTGGTGATCGTGAGCGAAGCCGAGCCGGCGCCGGGCAAGACCGTCCGGCTCGGCGTCTGGCGGAACCGTCGGATGACGAGTCGGTGACACCCGGGGATGGGGTGGGCGGCGCGGATCGGCGGCGGCGACCTTGACCATGGGGCCAGCCGGGCGATAGCCTTTCGTTTGGTATTGCTCCTCCCAGCCGCATCCGCCGCGCCGCCTCACCGTTTCCCCGGGGGATTACCTGCACATGAAGCGGACCATCACACTCACCGTCAACGGAACCGCCCGCGAGGTGACCGTGGAGCCACGCACCTTGCTGGTGCACGCGCTCCGCGATCAGCTCAACCTGACCGGCACCCACATTGGCTGCGATACGACCCAGTGTGGCGCCTGCACGGTCCATCTCGACGGCCGGGCGGTGAAGAGCTGCAACGTGCTTGCCGTCCAGGCCGAGGGTCACGAGGTCACCACGATCGAGGGGATGGGAAGCGCCGAGCAGCTCCACCCGCTGCAGCAGGCGTTCTGGGAGAAGCACGGGCTGCAGTGCGGCTTTTGCACCCCGGGCATGATCATGACGGCGGCGGACCTGCTGGCCAGCAATCCCAAGCCGAGCGAAGACGAGATCCGCCACGCGCTGGAGGGCAACCTCTGCCGCTGCACCGGCTACCAGAACATCGTCGAGGCGGTCCAAGCCGCCTCGTCGGCGAGCTAGGGGGCGACCATGGCGACTCTGTTCGGATCCGGCATCAAGCGCCGCGAAGATCCCCGCTTGCTCACCGGCACCGGGTTGTTCACTGACGACCTCAAGCTCCCCGGCCTGGTCTACATGGCGGTGGTCCGGAGCCCCTACGCGCACGCCAAGATCACCAAGATCGACACCAGGGACGCCTCCAAGGCGCCCGGGGTGGTGGCGGTGGTCACCGGGAAGGACCTGGCGGGCAAGGTCGGCACGATCCCCTGCGCCTGGAACGTGCCCGATTGCGATCTCAAGACCCCACCGCACCCGATGCTCGCCACCGAGAAGGTGCGCTACGCCGGGGACGGGGTCGCGATCGTGGTGGCCGAGAGCCGGGAAGCCGCGCGGGACGCGGTGGACCTGGTGGACGTCGACTACGAGCCGCTGCCGACAGTGATCGATCCGGAGAAGGCCACCAAGGACGGCGCGCCGATTCTCCACGACGACGTGCCCGGCAACACCGCCTTCACCTGGACGGTGGCCGGCGGCGACGCCGACACCGCGTTCAGCCAGGCGGAAGTGAAGGTCGACCTCAGGATCGTGCAGCAGCGACTCCTGCCCACCGCGATGGAGCCGCGCTCGGCCGTGGCGAGCCACAACCGGGCCACCGGCCAGCTGACGCTCTGGGCCACGAGCCAGAATCCCCACATCCACCGCTTCCTCACGTCGGTGACGCTCGGGATCCCGGAGCACAAGGTGCGGGTGATCTCGCCCGACGTGGGCGGCGGCTTCGGCAGCAAGATTCCCTGCTACGCCGACGAGCTGCTGGTGGCGCTGATGGCCACGCGGTTGGGCCGGCCGGTGAAGTGGACCGAGGATCGCTCCGAGAACTACAAGGCCACGATCCACGGCCGCGACCACGTCGAATACGTGGAGATGTGCGGCAAGAAGGACGGCACCATCACCGGGCTCAAGACCCGGGTCTTCGCGGGGCTCGGCGCCTACGCGTCGACGGCGGCTCCCGGCGTGCCGACCATCCTGCACGGCCTGATGTACTCGGGCGCGTACACGATCCCCAACATCCACGGCGTGGTGAAGGGCGTCTACACCAACACCACGCCGGTCGACGCCTACCGCGGCGCGGGCCGTCCCGAAGCGACCTACCTGATCGAGCGTCTGGTCGACACCTTCGCCCGCGAGATCGGCCAGGACCCGACCGACGTCCGCAAGAAGAATTTCATCTCGAAGGAGCAGATGCCGTACACGGTGGCCACCGCCATCACCTACGACTCGGGCGACTACCACGGGGCGATGGAGAAGGCGATGTCGACGATCGACTACGCCGGCTTCCGCGCCGAGCAGGCGAAGGCCCTCAAGCAGGGCCGCTACCTCGGCATCGGGGTCTGCTCCTACACGGAGATTTGCGGCATCGGCCCCTCCCAGGTGGCCGGCGCGGTGGGCTTCGGCGGCGGGCTCTACGAGTCGGCCGTGGTGCGGGTCTATCCGACCGGCGTGGTGCGGGTCTACATCGGCACCCGGCCGCACGGGCAGGGCGAGGAGACGACCTTCGCGCAGGTGGTCGGCGACGAGTTCGGGATCCCGGTCGAGAACATCGAGATCGTGGCCGGCGACACCGAGTCGACTCCGCAGGGCTGGGGCACCTACGGCAGCCGGACGACGGCCGTCGGCGGCTCGGCGGTGGTCCTCGCCGCGCGGAAGGTCAAGGAGAAGGCCAGGCAGCTCGCGGCCCACCTGCTCGAGGCGAGCGTGGACGACCTCGAGTGGAAGGACGGCGCCTTCCGGGTGAAGGGCAGCCCGGACAAAGCCAAGGGCTTTGCCGAGCTGGCGTTGATGGCCAACGTCGCCTGGAACATGCCGGCCGGCATGGAGGCGGGCCTCGAGGCGAGCGCGGCCTTCGATCCGACCAACTTCGTGTTCCCGTACGGCACCCACATCTCCACGGTCGAGGTGGACCCGGAGACCGGCGCCGTCTCGATCCTCCGCTACGTGGCGGTCGACGACTGCGGCCCCCACATCAACCCGACCATCGTCGAAGGCCAGGTACACGGCGGCGTGATCCAGGGCATCGGCGAAGCGCTCCAGGAGATCGCGGTCTACTCCGACGACGGTCAGCTGGTGACCGGGACGATGATGGACTACGCGGTGCCCAAGGCGAGCCAGATGCCGCGGGTCGAGTCGCACTACACCTACACGCCGTCGCCGGTCAATCCGCTCGGCGTCAAGGGCATCGGCGAGGCGGGCACGATCGCCTCGACGCCCTGCGTGGTGAACGCGGTGATCGACGCGCTGGCGCCGCTCGGGATCCGTCACATCGACAAGCCACTCACGCCGGCCCGGGTCTGGGCGGCGATCCAGCAGGCCAAGGGGGGTGCCCAGTGATCCCGGTCGGCTTCGAATACGAACGCGCCTCGTCGCTGCGCGAGGTGATGAACGCGCTCGCCAAGGACGACGGCACCAAGCTGATCGCCGGCGGGCACAGTCTGCTGCCGATGCTCCGCTTCCGCCTGGCGCAGCCGGCCAAGCTGCTCGACATCGGCGGGGTGCAGGAGCTCAAGGGCATCGACGCGACGGGACGGAAGACCAAGATCGGATCGCTGGTGACCTATCGCGAGCTGATCGAGTCGGCCGAGATCGCGCAGCGCTTCCCGATCATCATCGAGGCCGCGCTCGGCATCGGCGACCTCCAGGTCCGCAACCTCGGCACGGTGGGCGGCGGGATCGCGCACGCCGATCCCGCATCGGACATGCCAGCGCTGATGCTCGCGCTGAGTGCGGACCTCACGCTCCGCTCCAAGGGCGGGAAGCGCTCCGTTCCGGCCAACGAGTTCTTCCAGGGCCCGTTCGCGACCGCGATGCGGCCCGACGAGGTGCTGGCCGAGATCGTGCTGCCGCCGCTTCCGAAGGGCGCGGGGGCGGCGTATGTGAGCATCGAGCAGCAGGCCTCGGGCTACGCGATGGCCGGCGCGGCCGCGGTGGTGACCAGGAGTCGGAAGACGGTCAAGACCGCGGTGGTGGCGCTCACCGGCGTCTCCGACTGCGCGTATCTGGCCGACGTGAGCGGGGTGGTCGGCACCCACGCCGATCAGGCGGCGCTGGAGGCCGCCACCGCCCGGGTGACCGCGGGGCGCGACGTCAACAACGACATCCACGCGTCGTCGGAGTATCGGGCGCACCTGGCGGGCGTCGTGGCGCGGCGGGCGATCGCGACCGCCTACGGTCGGGCGGGCTGACGGTCCACGCGATCGTGCTGGCGGCCGGGATCGGCCGCCGGTTCGATCGACCCGGGTGGAAGCTGCTGGCGCCCTGGCGGGGACGACCGCTGCTCGACCACACGCTCGCCACGGTCGACCGCTCCATCGACGAGGGTCTCGTTGCCGAGGCCCTCGTCGTGCTTCGGGCTCCGGCCGGGGGCGAGCTGGCCCCGCTGCTCGCGCGGCACCGCGCGAGGGTGGTCGTGGCGCCGCACGCGGAGCGAGGCATGGGCGAGAGCCTCGCGGCCGGCTTCGCGGCGCTTCCGCCCGGCGACGCCGCGCTGGTCTTCCTGGGCGATCAGCCGGCGGTTCGCCTGGAGACGGTTCGGCGGCTGGTCGCGGGCGCGGGTCCGGACCGAGTGCTCCGACCCCGTTATCGTTCTGACCCGAGCGCGCCGGGACATCCGGCGCTGATCGGACGGGACTTCTGGCCGTTGGCGCGGCGGGCCGAGGGCGACACGGGGCTCGGACCGCTGTTCAAGGCCGCCGGCATCCGCTTCGAGCCGGTCGACGTCGAGGGCACCAATCCCGACGTGGACCGCGAGGCGGACCTCGAGAAACTCGAACGGGACTCCTCATGCGGATGAGCTTCAGCGGCGCGCCGGCGATCCAGGCCGACCGCGCCACCGTCTGGAAGGCGCTCCTCGACCCCGACACCGTCGCCCGAGCGGCGACCGCGATCGAATCGGTGGAGCGGCACGACGACACCCACTTCACCGTGATCGCCTCGCTCGGGGTGGGCGTGCTCCGGCTCCGCTTCAAGATGGCGGCCGAGCTGTTCGACATCGTGGAGGGCCAGCGGGCCAAGATGCGGGTGCGCGGCAAGGCGCCGGGCTCCACCGTCGACGCGACCACCTCCTTCCGACTCGAGGATGCAGGACGCGCGGCCACGACGCTCCACTGGCAGGCCGACGCCGACGTCGGCGGCACGATCGCGAGCGTGGGCGCCCGGCTGCTCGAGGGCACCGCCCGCCGACTGACCGAGGAGTTCTGGCAGGACTTCGCCGATCTGGTGTCTCGCGAAGCCAAAGCCTCGTGAGCGACCCGACCCTCGAGCTGGAGCACCCGGCGGCGATCGCCGCGCTGCTCCGGACGGCCGGCTACCTCGCGGACGACGACCTGGCGACCGCGCTCTTCCTCGCGCTCAAGCTGGAGCGGCCGCTCTTTCTCGAGGGGGAAGCCGGCGTCGGGAAGACCGAGGTGGCCCGGGCCCTGGCCTCGGTCACGGGCGGCGAGCTGATCCGGCTCCAGTGCTACGAGGGGATCGACGCGGCCACCGCCCTCTACGAGTGGGACTACCCGCGTCAGATGCTGGAGATCCGCCTGCTCGAGGCCCGCGGCGAGGCGCGTCAGGCCGACACCCGGAACATCTACGGCCGTGAGTTCCTGATCGAGCGGCCGCTGCTCCGGGCGATCGAGTCGACGGCGGAGGTCGCGCCGGTGCTGTTGATCGACGAGGTAGATCGGGCCGACGAGGAGTTCGAGGCCTTCCTGCTCGAGCTGCTGGCCGACTACGCGATCACCATTCCCGAGGTCGGCACCATCCACGCGATCCGCCGGCCCCGGGTGATTCTGACCAGCAACCGGACCCGCGAGGTCCACGACGCGCTCAAGCGACGCTGCTTCTACCACTGGATCGATTATCCCAGCTCGGAGCGCGAGCTCGAGATCCTGGAGGCGAGGGTGCCGGGAATCGGGAAGCGGCTCGCCTCGGAGGCCGTGGCCTTCGTGCAGCGGCTCAGGTCCACCGACCTCTCGAAGCTGCCCGGGGTGGCGGAGACGATCGACTGGGCGTCGGCCCTCGACGCGCTGGGCGCCCACCGGGTGGAGCCCGAGGCGGTGGATCGGACCCTGGGCGTGCTGCTCAAGTATCAGGAGGACGTGACCCGGCTTCGCGGCGACGCCGTTCGCACGCTGCTCGCCGAGATCCAGGCGCGGCGGTGACGGAGGCGGGGGCGGGGGCGGGGGCGGGGGCGCTGCTCGGCAACGTGGTGGCGTTCGGCCGGCTGCTCCGCCGGGCGGGACTCGCGGTCGGGCCCGAGCAGACCCGAACCTTCGCCGCGGCGCTCGCGCTGGTCGGCTTCGACAGGAAACGGGTGACTCGCGCGGCCGGTCGCGCGGTCTACGTCCGGCGCCGCGACGAGCGGGAGATCTTCGACCGCGCCTTCGACCTGTTCTGGCGCCGCCACGTTCCGCTGGGCGGCGCTCCGCTGCTGCCCCGGATCCGCCAGTCCAGCGAGCGCCCGCCGACCTTTCCGGCGCCGGCCTCCGCGAGAGCCGACACCACGATCGACAACGCGCCGACCCGGGCCACTCCCGCCGCGGCGAGCGAGGCGGAGCGGATCCGCCACGCCGACTTCGCCGCGCTCACCGCGGCGGAGCTCCACGACGCCGCCCGGATGATCGACCGGATCCGACCGGCGCTCCCGACGCGCCGGTCCCGACGCTGGGTCTCGACTCGGGGCCGGGGCCGGCGTCCGGCGCGGGCCCGGATGCTCCGGAGCGCGCTGGCCACCGGCGGCGAGCCCCCCCCCAGGCTCGCCC
>JBFXAS010000215.1:0-9484 GCA_050184075.1 Gemmatimonadales bacterium | reverse complement strand
GTGGCGCTGGTGATGGCCGGGATCGGGGTGCTGGCGTGTTGGATCCCGGCGCTCCGGGACGCGCGTATCGATCCGGCCCACGCGATCCGAGCCAGCTGAGCGGGTGGGTCCGCTTTCGCGATCGGCCGGTCGCTGTCCGCGAGAGCGGGGTCAGCCCGTCGGGCAGTGGTCAGGGCATCACGATTGCCTCCACCGCACGTCGAAACGAGGGCGGATCGATCGCGGGATACCGATAGAGCTCCGGCTCGATGGCCGCAAACATCCGCCGCAGTCCCGCGGCGCTGACCAGACCGCGATCGAGCATGGCGCGAACGTCGGCAAGGTCGCGCGTATGACCGCGCTCCAGCTTTGCCAACGCTTGCGCGCAGAGGTCGTAGTGGCGAATCGTGGCGCGACCGATTCGCCTAATCACCGGACTCCGATCTTCCCAACCAGCCGGCACCGGAATGAAGTGATCGGGCGCGGCCAGCTCGACGTTCAGGTGCAGCCGCTCCTTTAGCACCGGGATCGCCCGCAGCATCGCATCGGACTCCGGGCGCATCACGAGATCGATGTCGATCGTGGTGTCACGCCAACCGGCGAGCACGGCTGACGTGCCTCCGACCACGAACACATCGGTGTCCTGCGTCGCCGCCCGCGCCAGCGCCTCGAGGAAGGCCTCGATTCGCGCTCGGTCGGCTATCTCGCGCACGCCAAAGCTCGTTGATAGCTCACCGCGCGCCGAATGAGCGCGTTGTAGCGGGCGTGGGCGGCGTCTCCGTATCGCGCGGCGAGCATCCGGTAAAGGCCGACCTCCGGGTCCGATAGCCGGCGGGGCACGTCCAGGCCGAGCGCCTCGAGCCGGGGCGCGGCGATAGACACCAGGAACGCTTCGACGGACCGGATCCCTCGCGCCAGGTCGCTGAGCCCGGCCTCGATGAGATCCGCACCGGGGACTCCGGCCGCAGTCATGGGTGGATCTTACCGCCCTGGTGAGCTCGACACCAAACGTCGGGGTTCCGTTCGGCCGCCGCGGCGCAGCGGGTCGGGCGCGGCTAGCGGATCCCGACCTGGCCCTTCACCGCGGCGATCAGCTTGGCCGAGTCGTAGCCGACCCCGTCCTTGAAGACGGTGACGGTGCGGCGGATCGCGCTCGGGTCGCGAACCAGGTCGCCCGGGATCACCAGCAGGTCGGCGCGCTTGCCGGGCTCGATGGTGCCCTGGGTGGCGATCGTGCCGAGCATGGTGGCGCCGTTGGCGGTGATCACCTTGACCGCCTCGGGCACGGTGAAGCCCGCCTCGACCAGCAGCTCCAGGTTCCGCTGGTCGCCGAAGCCGGGCAGGGTGCCGAAGGCCGGGTCGACCCCCGCGGCGAGCAGGCCGCCCGCGCGGACGAAGGCCAGCTCGTACTCGCGCGACTTGGGGTAGATCTCGCCCATGTGGGGATAGGTCTGGCCCGCGGGGTCGCCGGAATCGAGCAGCCGGCGCCGCTCCAGCTCGCGCTCGGCGATCCAGGGCGCCATCACCGAGAGGGTCCGCGCGTCGGGGCCCGGCCGGTTGGGCGCCAGCTCCTCGTTGACCGTGGTGGTGGTCATCCCCACGCCCTTCGCGATCATGGTCTCGAAGGTCCGGGCGACTCGCGGGTCCTTCATCTCGAGCTTGGCGAGCGTGGCGAAGTGGGTGGCCGGGCAGACGTCGGGCTCTTTGGCGCGGTCGTAGTCGGAGTTGGTGCGGAAGCCGTGCTCGATCGCGTCGATCCCCAGCTCGACCGCCTCGGTGAAGCTGATCGAGCAGAGGTGTCCGGTCACCTTGAGGCCGTGCTTGTGGGCCTCGTCGACCACCGCCCTGAAGATGTCGCGCCGGAGCTGGGTGTAGCCCTTGATCCAGCTCGCGCCCTCCTCGGCCCAGTAGCGGACCGTCCGCCGCGCGGCCTCCTCGGTGTCCACCTCCTGCATCCCCATCGAGCTCAATCCCGCGTTCGGCCCGGGCGAGATGATGTAGGGCGCGGTGATGTGCATCCTGGGCCCGGGTACCTCGCCGCGGTCGATGCTCGCCTTGAGGTTGAGCTCGGCGTAGGTCGAGAAGCTGCCGGTGGTGCGCACCGTGGTGACGCCGCTCGCGAGGTAGAGCCGGGGCGCCGAGAACGGCATCTGGATCGAGCCGCCCTGGGGCGGGGTGTAGAACATGTGGTCGTGCATCCCGAGCAGCCCGGGGATCACGGTGTGCCCGGCGAGCGCGAGCACCCGCGCGCCCGTCGGGATGGTGACCGACCCGTCGGCGCCGACCGCCTGGATCCGGCCGTTGGCCAGCACCACGGTCTGGCTCGCGCGGGCGGCGGCGCCGGTGCCGTCGATCACGGTCACGCCGGTGAGCGCGACGACGGGCGCGTCGACGGTGATGAAGGGCTGCACCTCCGGGCCGAACTCGGCGGGCCGCTGGGCCAGGAGCGCGGAGGGGAGGAGCGCGAGCAGGGCGAGGGAGCGGACGGGCTTGGTCATGGAGGGAATCTGGCCCGAGTCGGGGCTCCTCGCCATTTCCGCGGATCGCGGGCCCGGCTCGATCGACGAGTACCGGACGATTCGGGAGACCTTCAACTTGGAGGCGCTGAAGGCGATCGGGGACTGGATCGTCGCTCACACCACGCCGATCCACTGAGGATCAAGCAGAGCGCGGCGCTGGCAAAGGTCGTCGGCCCCGCGTCTTCCGCCACTCGACGTCGGATCGACGAGACGCGCCTGGACGGGTACGATCGGCCGCGGGGCGGCCGTTAGCCGGGTCCGGCTCAGCCGACTCCGTCACCCCCGGTCCGCTCAGGATCCTGCTCGGCCTTCCCGAGCCCGCGAGTACTCGGCGAAGCCGGGGACCTCGACGCTGCTGACCCGGCCCCGCGCGTCGAACCGGAAGGTGACGAGGTTGGCTCCCTCGTTCATGGTCCGATCCTCGAACACCGCCCGGAAGGTGTCGTAGTGCCAATGGCTCAGCCGCGCGACGTGCCCCGGGTCGAGCTCCAGCTCGAGCGCGCCCGAGCGCTCCCGCACCGTGGCGCCGCCGTAGAGCGAGTCCGTGTACGCGCCGGCGTAGGCCGAGAGCGCCAGCGTCGGCTTGGTGCCTTCGACCCGGCCCGACTTCCAGGAGGGCCGGCCGGCGTCGGCCGCGCGGGCCCGCTCGAACAGCGCGAGGGTCTTCACGTTCCAATCCTCCTCGGGCGCGCCGAGCAGCCGGTCGAAGATCCACCGGGTGACCCCGGCGTGCGCGAAGGTCTGGTTGAGGTTGGTGAGCACCACGACGCCGATCCGCTCGTCGGGGATGAAGCTCACCAGGGCGCTCATCCCGTCGATGTTGCCGCCGTGGAGCACGACCTTGCGGTCGCGATGAAGAAAGAGGAACCAGCCCAACCCGTATTCGACCAGCTCGGACGGTGCGAAGAGGCTCCGGAAGAGCGGGTCGTGGATGATGGCCCGCGCGCGCCACATCTCGGCGAACTGCCCGGCCGCGAGCAGCCGCCGCCCGCCGACCCTCCCGCTGTCGATCTGGAACTGGAGCCAGCGGGCCATGTCCCGCGCGCTCGCGTTGATCGAGCCCGCCGGTCCGGCGTTGTCGATGTTCCGGAAGGCCACGGGCTGCAGGGTGCCGTCGAGCGTCATGTGCGGCGCCGCCACGTTGGGCGTCCCCTCGAGACCGCGCACCGTAGTGCTCGCTCGCGTCATCCCGAGCGGTCGGAGCAGTCGGCTGGCGACGAAGTCGTCCCAGCTGGCGCCGCCGAGTCGCTCGATCACCAGCCCCGCGGTGAGGTAGAGGTTGTTGTTGTAGAGCCAGCCGGAGCGGAAGGGTAGCTCGGTGTCGGCGAAGCGGAGCTGCCGCACCACGTTCTCGGTCGAGCGGCGGGTGGCGTACCAGAGGGCGTCGTGGCGGGCCACGCCGCTCCGGTGTGAAACCAAGTCGCGGATGTCGAGCTGCCGGGTGATCCACGGGTCGCGGAGCTGGAACCAGGGCAGGTGGGTGATCACCCGGTCGTCCCAGGCGAGCTTGCCCTCGTCGACCAGGAGCGCGAGCGCCGCCGTGGTGAAGGCCTTCGAGTTCGAGCCGATCGCGAAGATGGTTTCCGCGTCGACCGGGGCGCTCTCACCGAGGCGCCGCACGCCGTACCCCTTGGCCAGGATCACCGAGTCGCCGCGGACGATCGCGACGGCGGCCCCCGGAACGCCCCAATCGGCGAGCGCCTTCTCCACGTAGCGATCCAGCCCCGCGAGCGGATCCTTGGGGCGCTGGGCGCCGGCGACGCTGGCGGAAACGAGGGCGAGCGCGAGCAGTGCGAACGGTCGCATGGGGGTAATCCGGAGGCTCGATGGGTAGCGTGTCGGGTGGGAGCAAGGTACACCTCGCCGCTCGGGTGCGGGAACCCCGGCGAGGTCGTCTATACTTCAGAGCAAGCGGGACGATCCCTCGCCCGGGGGCTGGCCGATGCGAGCCAAGCAGGTTTCAGCCGTGGTCCTGGCCGCCGGCGCCAATCGCCGGTTCGCGGGGCCCCACAGCAAGCTGCTCTCCGAATGGCGGGGCCGCACCCTGATCGAGCACGTGCTCGAGGCGGCGGCCAACGCGCGACTCGCGAAGCTGGTGAGCGAGGTGGTAGTGGTCGCGCCGGCCGACGCAACCCGCCTGAAGAGCCTGGCGGTGGCCGACGAGTGTCGAGTCTGCCACCCCCCGCCCGACGGTCCACTGTCCGAGAGTCTCAAGGCGGCCGTCGCCGCGATCGATTCCCGCGCGGATGGGATCGTGATCCTGCTGGGCGATCAGCCTCTGGTAACCCAGCGGGTGATCAAGGCGCTGCTCGACAAGGCCGGCGCGGCGCCGCGGGCGCTGGTCCGGGTCCACTACACGGGCGTTGCCGACCCGCTGAGCCACCCGGTCTACGTCGGGCGCGATCACTTCCGACTGGTCCACGAGCTGGAAGGAGACGAGGGCTTCCGCGTTGCCACCGAGCGGCTCGGCCTCCGCTGGGCCGAGGTCTGGGTCGAGGGCGACAATCCGGACGTGGACCACGCCTTCGACCTGACCCGTCTCAAATGAGGCGACGACTCACTCGGCCCTGATCGAGACCAGCGGGTCGACCCGGCTTGCCCTTCGGGCCGGGAGCAGCGAGGCCGCGAGACTCGCGCCGAGTAGGACGGCCACCGTCACCAGCAAGGTGAGGGGGTCGGTCGGTTCCACGCCCGCGAGTTGACTTCGCAGCAGGCGGGTCAGGCCCAACGACCCCACCAGACCGATCGCCACCGCGCCGCCGGCGAGCAGCATGCCCCGGCGGACCACGCCGGCCACGATCGCCGCCGGCCGGGCGCCGAGGGCGAGCTGAATCCCGATCTCACGGGTGCGCTCCGACACGGTGTAGGCGAGCAGACCATAGACGCCGACCGCGGCGAGCAGCAGCGCCATGGCGCCGAAGGTGCCCAGCAGCACGACCCCGAAGCGAGGGCGGACCAGCTCGAGGTCGAGCCAGTCTCGCATCGAGCGGACGTCTGAGATCTGGAGATCCGGATCGGCCTCCCCGAGCGCTCGGCTGATGGCGGCCGCAACCGGCGCGGGATCGCCGGCGGTGCGCACCAGGTAGTAGGTGGCGGGCCGCGGGAATTGGCGATTGGACCAGAAGATCGACGGTGGAGTCGGCCGGTCGGGATGCACCGCGGGGACGTCCTTCACCACGCCCACCACGGTGAAGTCGGCGTCGTACCCGGTCATGTGGACCACGTGGCCGAGCGGGTCGCCGTCGAAGAAGCGCCGGGCGAACGTCTGGTTGACGATGGCCGTGTTGGGCGATCCGATCGCGTCGCCGGCACCCAGATTGCGGCCGTTGGTGATCGGGAGCCCCATGGTGGGGAAGTACCCGGGCGAGATGTCGAACCACTCGGCGGCCTGCCGGGGGCCGGTCTGTGGCGTGGGCCGTCCGTCGAGCGTGAAGTCCATCGCGCCGTCGCCGCCGAAGAGGGGGCCGGCGGAGCCCGAGCCGACCGAGCTGACCGCGGGGATCGCGGCGAGGGCGGCCTCGCCCCGGGCGATCAGATCCGCCACCTGCTGCCGGTTCTGGAACTTGCCGGGCGAGGCGAAGGTCCAGACGGTGAGCAGGCGCTGCTGCTCGAACCCCGGGTTCCAGGCGAGCAGGGTGCCGAAGCTTCGCGCCAGGAGGCCGGCCCCGGCCACCAGGATCACCGCCAAGGCGATCTCGGTCATGATCAGGACTTCGCCGGCACGGCGGCTCCGCCGCGAGCGCCCGCCGCGGCCGCCTTCGATCAGCACCTGGTGCGGATCGAGCCGGGTGGCGCGGAGCGCCGGCGCGATGCCGACCAGCACGGTCACCACCAGGGTGAGGAGCGCGGTGAATCCCAGGACCCGGGCGTCGAGCGCCACCTCCTCGATGCGCGGGATTCCGGCCGGGGCCAGCGTGACGAACCAATTCGAGGCGAAGGTTCCGACCGCGATCCCGGCCAGCGCGCCAAGGCTGGCGAGCACCAAGCTCTCTCCGAGCAGGAGCCGGAGCAGGTGCGCCCGGTTGGCGCCGAGGGCGGTTCGCATCGCCAGCTCGCGCTCGCGCGAGGTGGCCTGCGCGAGCAGCAGGTTGGCGACGTTGGCGCAGCCGATCAGGAGCACCAGGGCAACGGCGCCCGCGAAGACGTACATCGAGCGGCGGACCGAGCCGACCACCACGTCCTGCCAGCTGCGAACGTCGACGGTCCAGCCTTCCTTCTCGGGAAAGTGGGTGCTCTGGATCTCGGCGGCGATTTCGCGGACTTCGGCCTGTGCCTGGCCGGCGGTGGCGCCGTCGCGGAGGCGGGCATAGGCGAGGAACCCGCGCCAGCCCCGCCGCTCCTCGTTGGTGGGGCCCACGTGGACCGGTCGCCAGAGGCGGACCTTTTCGAGCAGGGGGATCCGGAGATCCGCCGGGAGCACGCCGATCACGGTGTGAGGCTCGTCGTCGACCGTGACGGATCGCCCCAGGATGTCTTCCCGGCCGCCGAACCGGTCGCGCCAGAGCTCGTAGCTCAAGACCACGACCCGGCTCCAGGCGTCGCCCGACTCCTCGGGGGCGAACAGCCGGCCGAGCAGCGGCTGGACGCCGAGCGCGCGAAAGGCGTCCGCGGTGGCGAGCCCGCCGGCCACGCCCACGGCGCCGTCGTCAGTGCGGAGCATCAGCGGCCAGGAGCGGGCCACACCCGCGACCTCGATCGCCGGGCTCCGCTCGGCGAGGTCGTGCACGTCGGGGACCGAGCTCGAGCACCAGTCGACCTCCTCGTCGCGGTCGTGCTCGCAGAACGCGAGCAGCCGGTCGGGCCGGTCGAAGGGCAGCGGGCGGAGCACCACGGCGTCGACGACGCTGAACATCGCCGTGTTGAGGCCGATCGAGAGCGCGATGGTCAGGACGGCGACGGTGGTCAGCAGGGGCGAGCGGGCCAGTCCGCGGAACGCGTGGCGCCAGCTGGAGGGGTAGGAGCCCATCGAGGCCTCGGGTGTGCGGGTTGGACATTCAATAGGACGGTGCTCGGGTGGCAGGCGTTGCATCGCCGCGCTCGGATGAGGAGATCTTCAGGTCGGGGCGGTCAGGCCGTAGTATTGGCGATCCAAACTCACATCGGGTCAGCGGAGCGAATCATGGAGCTGAAGGGCGCAGTGTCACTGATCACGGGCGGGAGCGAGGGCATCGGGCGGGCGATCGCCGCGGCCCTCTCGGCCGAGGGCGGGCGGGTGACCATCATGGGGCGAAACGAGGAGCGGCTCCGGAAGACGGCCGCCGAGCTGGGCGTCGAGGCCACGAGAGGCGACGTCGGGAGCGAGGCCGACGCCGTCCGTGCCGTGGCCGACGTGGTTGCCAAGCACGGCCGGCTCGATGTCCTCGTCAACAACGCGGGCTTCGGCATCTTCAAGCCGCTGGTGGAGATGAGCCTCGAGGAGCTCGAGGGGGTCTATCGGACCAACGTCTTCGGCGCCTTCCTGATGGCGCGCGAGGCGGCTCGGCAATTCGTGAAGCAGAATGCCGGCGAGCTGATCAACATCTCGTCGACCTCGGGTCTCAAGGGCGGCCGGAACAGCACGGCCTACGGCTCGTCGAAGTTCGCGCTCCGGGGGATGACCGAGTGCTGGCGGGACGAGCTCCGCCGTCACAACGTCCGGGTGATGCTGGTCAATCCGAGCGAGGTGCTGACCGACTTCGCGGAGAAGGCCGGCCGGACCCAGGAAGTCTCGGACACGAAGCTCCGTCCTGAGGAGATCGCCACCGCCATCGTGGGCGCGCTCAAGGTCGACCGGCGGGGCTTCATTCCGGAATTCTCCGTCTTCGCCACCAACCCCTTCTGAGGTCGGGTCGAGCGGAGCGGAGATACTCCGCGACGGCGGCCTGGCCGCCGTGCTCCGCCCAGCCGAGCGGCGTGCCGTGCCAGAGCTTGTCCTCGAGGTCGAGACGGGCCCCGCGCTCCACCAGGAGACGCACCACGCCGAGGTGCCCGCAAAGGGCGGCGTGGTGGAGCGGCGTGCCGTGAGCGTGGAACCCGTCGGGGTTGAAGCGGCTGGGATCCTCGCCGGCGGCCAGCAGCAGCTCGACGGCCTCCTCGTTGCCGACCTGGGCCGCGACCGCGAGCGCGGCGTGGCGCTCCTCGGCCGAAGCGATCGGCAACAGACGGGCCGTCTCGGGCCGATCGCCGAGCCCCGCGGCGACCATCAACGATTCGACTTGCGCGCCCCGCTCGGCAAGGGCGCGTGCCGCGTCGACGAAGCCAAAGACCAGCGCCGTCAACACCGGCGACGTCCAGGGTCCCTCGCCCACGCCATCGAGCTTCGCGCCGGCATCGATGAGCGCGTGGATCAGGGGAACCTGCACCCCGGCTTGGGCGGGGTGGGTGCTGGAGACCAGCAGGGGGAGCGTGGCGCAGCGGCCGCCGTAGAAGCCGGCCAGGGCGTTCGGGTCCGCGCCAGCGTCGAAGAGCCGCCGAGCGATGGCCACCGCGTTGGGCGGTGAGAGCTGGCGGTAATTCTCGACGCCGTTGGCGGCGAGATAGTGGAGCAGGGTCGCGCCGTGCACGGGCGGGTCGTGGCAGGTGACGCGGGTCGATCGCGCGTGGACGAGCGACGGGTTGGCCGCGAGCATCCGGTCGAGGGCCGGCAGGTCGCCGTGGATCACCGCTTCGACCGCGAGCTCGTAGGCCCGCACCGGCGAGGCCGGGTCCTGGAGCTGGCCCACGAGGTCCGCGAGCGCGGCCCAATCGCGGAAGCTCAAGCCCCGCGCGACGGCGAGACGGGCGTCCTCCAGGGTGAGCGCTGCCCCGGCGATCTCGCCTTCTGCGACGTCCCGCGGCTTCCAGGGCACCTCGGGATCGAGGAAGCGGGGGTGGTGGTGATGGAAGCAGGCGATCGCCTGCGGGTCCGCGGCCCGGTGGCGGGCGAGCAGGGTGGAGGCCTGCTCGTCGTAGGCATCGAGCGGGGCGAGGATCGGCGGTGGGGTGCGCATGCTCCGGCGGTCTCGGGG
>JBFXAS010000214.1:0-9512 GCA_050184075.1 Gemmatimonadales bacterium | reverse complement strand
GACAGAACGTGAGCCCGACTCCGGCGGTGCAGGTGGTGGATGCCTTCGGGAATCCCACGGTCGGTGCTCCGGTGAACTTCTCGGTCGCGAGCGGGGCGACAACGCTCACGCCGACGGTCGGCACGGTTGCGGCCGATGCCACCGGGGTTGCCCGGCTGACCAACTGGCTGATTCGGGCCGTGGGCACGACGACGCTGGGCACCCTCAACGTCCACAACCAGTTGATTGCGACCGTGGTCCAGGGCGCGACCGGTAGCCCGATCACCTTCGCCGGGACCGCGCAGGTCAAGTACAATCCCGACATCGGCAACGTGACCTTCCTCCCGGACTTCAACGGTGGCTGCAGCGCGACCGGTTGCCACCCGAACAACGGCGACTTGAGCTACGCGAACATCATCGCCCAGGGATGGGCGAGAACCGACAACGATTCGACTGCAACCCTTAATCGCCTGCTTGCCAAGATCGACGCGAACGTCGTTCCCTCACTGTCCCACAGCGGTGGAAAGTTCCCCGCCAACATCGTGCAGTTGTTCGCGGCCTGGATCGTCCAGGGCGCGCCGCAAAACTGAACCGAGGAACGGAACCATGCGCCGCACCATCGTCGCGCTCTTCATTCTCGCCGCCATGGCCGCGCCGCTCTCCGCCCAGACCTCGGGCGGCTTGCGAGACCTGGTGACCGACCTCTTCCGCTTCGGCAACGGCTGCACCGATCCGGTCTGTCTCTCGGTCGACGGCACCCACGGCGATCACTACAACCCCGCCGTCCAGACCGGTCAGTTCAACCTGATCAACTTCCTCACCGACGCGATCGGGGTGAGCGTCTCGAACATCCCGATCAGCGCGGCCTCCGGTGGCGCGATCTGGGGACGCTCGGCCCAGGGCCTCCCGGTCCGAACCGAGACCTCGTCCGGCCCCGTGTTCGCCGAGCGGGGACAGACCCTCGGTCGCGGCCGGCTGCTCTTCGCGACCAGCATGAATCACTTCGACTACCGCTCGATTCGCGGCGTGCCGCTCGACGGCCTGGTGCTGACCTTCACCCACGAGGACAACGACCCCGCCGGTCTTGGCAACCCGAACTTCGAGAGCGACATCATCGAGGTGCGCACCAACATCGGGCTGTCGGTCACCTCGATCACCTCGGTGCTGAGTTACGGTCTCACGGACTTCCTCGACCTGAGCGTGGCCGTGCCGCTGGTCAGGACCTCGCTCGACGGCACCAGCGAGGCCCAGATCATTCCCTTCGAGAACCCGACGCCGCACTTCTTCGGCACGGACGAGAATCCGCTGCTTCGGGTCACCACCTCGGCGTCCGGGTCGTCCACCGGCGTCGGCGACATCGCCCTCCGCTTGAAGCTCGGTGTGGCCAACCGCCCCGGCGGAGCCTTCGCGCTGCTCGGCGACGTCCGGCTTCCGACCGGCAAGGAGGAGGACTTCCTCGGCGCCGGCGGCACCAGCTTCAGTGTGCTCGGTGTGGGCTCGCTCCGCTCGGGCGCGTTCTCGCCGCACCTGAACGCGGGCTACATCCACCGCGGCGGCGAGTTCCAGAACGACGCCATCCTCGCGACCGTGGGCTTCGATCACCTGATGGCACGGCGGATGACCCTCGCCGTGGACCTGATCACGTCGTGGCAGGTCGGCGAGACCAAGCTCGATTTTCCCGAGCCGGTCACCGTGAACGCCCTCGTCGGGCCGTCGAGCGCGGTGCGAATCATCCGGCCGACCAACATTCCCGACCGGCGGGACGACATCGCGCTGGCCTCGATCGGCGGCAAGATCGGCTTGAGTCCCGCCGCCAATCTGCTGCTCAACACGCTGATCCCGCTCAGGCAGGGCGGTCTGCAGCCGAACGCCGCCTGGATGGCCGGGCTCGAGTTCTCCTTCTAGAGGAAACTCCGCCACGGCTCGGCGCGTCGGGATGAGGAGTCGCGCCATCGAACCCCTCGTCCCGACGCCCATGTCCCAATCTCCCTGCTGGCTCCTCGGCGCGGCCCTGATCTTCGCGGCCCCCGCCCTTCCTGCGCAGGACCAATACCGCTGCGCCGACGCCGCCTTCGCCGCGCTCGATTTCTGGGTGGGGGAATGGACCGTCACGGTCGGCGACCGCGAGGTGGGCGTCAACCGGATCAGCAAGGTGTTGGACGGTTGCGCGATTCGGGAGGAATGGACCGCCGCCGACGGCGGCACCGGACAGAGTCTCTTCTACTATTTCCCGGCGCGGCGCGTCTGGCGGCAGGTGTGGGTGACCGGCAGGGCGCTGGCCCCCGGCGGGGTGAAGGAGAAGGAGCTGGTCGAGTCCAGGGCCGACGGCGAGGTTCGTTTCCAGGGCACGATCGCGCTGGCCGACGGGCGCAGCTACCTCGACCGGACCACGCTCTCCGAACGACCGGAAGGCCGGGTCCGGCAGCTGATCGAGATCTCCACCGATGGCGGCGCGAGTTGGCGACCGACCTTCGACGCCATCTATCACCCGATCCGGCACGACTCCAGCCACGCGACACCGGAATCGGTCGCCTGGCAGCCGGCCGGCTGGCCGGGCGTCTCCATCGCCACGGTGGAGCGGTCCGCCGACGGCTTCACCTTCTGGATGAGATTGCCGCACGGCTTCTGGATCCTGCCGCACACCCATCCGTCCGCCAAGCGGATCAACGTCATTCAGGGAGCCCTCCGGGTGGCGCGCGGCGCGGCCTTCGACTCGTCGGCCGGCGAGTTGCTCCACGCCGGCGGGTTCACCGTGATCCAGGCGGAGACGGCGCACTTCGAGGGCGCGGTCGGCGAGACGATCGTCCAGTTCTCGGTGGTGGGGAAGTGGGGCACGACCTTCGTGAAGCCGGAGGAGACCTTCCGGATCATCAAATGAGCGCTCGGCGGTCCGAGTCCCCCATGCCGGCCCGCGCCAGCGCGGGGAGCAGGTCGACTCCGCCTAACGCTTTCGCATTGCTCCGGATCAGGCTCGCCAGACCGGCCGCGTCAGGCAGGTGGGGCCGCCCTCGGCCTTGAGCGAGATCTCCTCGCCCCGGTAGCTCCGCACCCGACATCCCGCCCGCTCCAGCGCCCCGCGGCTCTTCGGATTGCCGTCCAGCATCACGAGATCCCGCGGGCCGACCGCGAGGACGTTCGAGGCCTGGGTACGGAACTCGGCCGGGTCGATCGGAATCAGCTCGATCCGTCGGCGGCGAAGCTCCTGATAGAACGGCACCGGCAGCAGCTCGAGGTGGACCACCGCGAGATCGGCGTCGAGCAGGCTGATCAGCGACTTGAGGTGGAGACAGGCGTCGGGCCCTTCGAAGTAGGGCAGCTCCACCGGGAGCACGGTGACCGCGGGGCCAAGCAGCGTCCGGAGCTGCTCGACAGCGGCGGCGTTGGTCCGAAAGCCGAGCCCGACGGCGAGAGTCGTCGAATCGAGCCAGAGCGTGTCGCCGGCCTCGGCCGTGGCGTCGCCGGTCAAGCCGCCGAGCAGCGGGACGCCGACGCGCTCGAGCAGCTCGCCCAGCGCGGCCTCTTCACCGCGACGAAGCGGCTTGCCCATCCGGAGCGGCACGGCGCCCTGGTCGGTGACCAGGACCGGATCGTAGACGTAGATCGCGTCGGCGTGATCGGCGAGGCCCCCATCGTGTATCAGCACCTCGACGCCGCTCTCCTCGAGCAGGGCCACCAGCGCGCGATGCTCGTCACGGGCGCGGCCGAGATCGGGCCGCCCGGCATAGTCCCACCGGGTGGGATCGGCATCGCCGAACGCGCGGCCGGGCGGACGCACCACCACCCGCCGGAGCGCGCCGTATTCGGACTGACCGCCGTAACGCCGCTCCGCCATCCGGCCTACGCCCGCCCCCGCTCGACCAAGATCGCCTTGGCCCTCACCGGGTCGGCCAGGAGCCGCTCCGTCCGACCGGTCGCCGTCTCGACCGCGCCCGCGAGCGGGCCCAGCAGCGCCACCGCGGCCAACCCAGCTCGGAGGCCCTTCATCTCTGGAGCAGCTCGGTGAGACAGCTCCGGATGATGCCCAGCGCCGATGCGACGTCGGCTTCGCCGATTACCAGGGGCGGCGCCAGGCGGAGCGCGCTCTTCCCGGCGCCGAGGAGCAGGAGTCCCTTGCCGAAGGCGCGCTGCACCAGGTCGTGCACCAGCTCGGGGTACGGCTCTCTGGTGGCGCGATCCTTCACGAACTCGATCCCGATCATCAGACCGAGGCCACGGACCTCGCCAATCACCGGAAAGTCGCTGGCGAGGGCCCGGGCGCCCTCGAGCAGGATGGGACCGACCGCCTGCACGTTGGCCAGGTACTCGCCCTCGACCAGGTCGAGCGTGGCGAGCGCGGCCGCGCAGCAGACCGGGTTCCCGCCGAAGGTCGAGCCGTGCGCGCCGGCCCCCCAGGTGGTGATCGCGTCCTTGGAAATGAACGCGCCGATCGGCATGCCCGAGCCCAGGCCCTTGGCCACCGTGAGGATGTCCGGCTCCACGTCCGCCCACTCGCAGGCGAACATCCGGCCGGTGCGTCCCACCCCGGACTGGACCTCGTCCGCGATCAGGAGGATCCCATGCCGGTCGCAGAGGGCCCGGAGCCGGGGAAGAAAATCGGCCGGCGGCACCACATAGCCGCCTTCGCCCTGCACCGGCTCCACCACGATCGCCGCCACGTCCTGCGGATGCACCAGGCGGCCGAGCAACTCGCGCTCCAGCAGGTCGAGACAATGGAGGCCGCACTCGGGATGGGTCTTCCCGAACTCGCAGCGGTAGCAGTTCGGGTAGGGATGGTGGTAGACCTGCGGCAGGAACGGCGCGAAGCCCGCCCGCTGCGCGACCTTGCTCGACGTGAGGCTGAGCGCGCCGAACGTGCGGCCGTGGAAGGACCCCTTGAAGGCGATGAAGGCCGGACGGCGAGTGTAGAACCGCGCCAGCTTCATCGCGCCCTCGACCGCCTCGGTCCCCGAGTTGGTGAGGAAGACCCGCTTCTTCGAGCGCCCGGGGGCCAGCCGGGCGAGCCGCTCGGCCAACGCGGCCATCCCCTCGTAGTAGAAATCCGACCCGCAGATGTGGAGGAACTTCCCCGCCGCCTCCTGGATCGCGCTCACCACGCGAGGGTGCGCGTGTCCCGTAGACGCGACCGCGATCCCCGCCATGAAGTCGAGGAAGCGATTGCCGTCGACGTCCTCGACGATCGCCCCCCGGGCGCGCTCCACCACCAGGGGGTACTCCTTGATGTAGCAGGTCGAGGTCCAGGCGCGATCGCGCTCGAGGATCGCCCTCGCCTTCGGACCCGGCGGGGCCACGACGATGTTCGGACCGTTGGGAGCCATGGGCCTGGGTCAGGAGGTGGGGACGATGACGGTGCGACTCTGTTCCCGCATGAACTGCTGCACGTAGTACGGCCCACATCCGCCCTTGCCGGTCGAGCCGCTGCCCTTCCATCCGCAGAACGGCTGCGACCCGGGCCACGCGCCCGTCGTCGCACCGGTGCGCTTGTTGACGTAGCAGACGCCGGCCTGGACCTCGTCGAAGAAGCGGTCGATCTCCGCCTGCTCGCGGGAAAAGAGCCCGGCCGTGAGCCCGTAGTCGGCGAGGTTGGTCTCGTTGAGTGCCTGGGTGAGCGAGTCGACCGCGCCGACCACGACGAAGGGGACGAAGAACTCCTCGAAGAAGAGCCGGCTCTCGAGCGGCGCCACCGCGACGGTGGGCGCCGCGTACCAGCCCCGGTCGAGCGCGCCCCCGCGGAGGCGCTCGCCACCGATCAGCACGCTCCCAACCCGCCGCGCCTCGGCCACGATGTCGAGGTACCGATTCAGAGCCCGCTCGTTGATCACCGGACCGAAGTAGACGTCCCGCTCCGTCGGATCGCCGATGGCGATGCCGCGGGTCTTCTCCAGCAACAACTCGAGAAAGCGGTCGCGCACCTCCTGATGGACGTAGACCCGCGAGGTCGCCGAGCACTTCTGGTTCTGGAGCCCGAAGGCCGAGCGCATCACCCCCTCGGCCGCGGCCTCGAGATCCGCGCTCGGCATCACGATGGTGGCGTTCTTTCCGCCGAGCTCCAACAGACAGGGCTTGACGAAGGTGGTGGCGAGCCCGCGATGGATGCGGAGCCCCACCGCCTTCGACCCCGTGAACACCACGCCGTCGATCCGCGGATGCTGCCAGAGCAGGTCGCCGATCTCCCGCGCCCGGCCGGTCAGGACGTTGAACACGCCGGCCGGCACCCCGGCGTCGCGATAGACGCGATGGAGCTCGAGCCCGGTCCAGAGCACCTCTTCCGAGGGCTTGTAGACCACGGCGTTGCCCGCGACGAGCGCCGCCGACGACATCCCGGTCGAGAGCGCCAGCGGGAAGTTGAAGGGCGAGATGCAGGCGAAGACGCCGAAGGGACGGAGCAGGTCCAGGTTGCGCTCACCGGGCGTCAGGTTCGCCATCGGCTTCACGAAGCCGTCGGCGTCCGCCATCGACTGGCAGTAGTAGTCGATCAGGTCCGCCGCCTCTTCGACGTCGCCCATCGCCTCCATGCGGTTCTTGCCCACCTCGAGACTCATCAGGGCCGCGAGTCGGAACTTGCGGTCACGCAGCAGGGAGGCTGCCCGTCCGAGGATGGCCACCCGCTCCCGCCACGGCGCGGCACCCCACTCCGCCTGGGCTCGCTTCGACGAGGCGACCGCCAGGTCCACGTGCTCCGGGGCGGCCGCGCCGAAGCGGCCCAGCAGGAGCGACGTGTCGATCGGCGAGCGGATCTCGATCGCGTTGCGTCGCGCGGGAATCGGCTGGTCGTCGATGTAGAACGGACGCTCGCCGCCGGCTTCGCGCCGGATCTCGGCGAGCCCCTCGTCGAAGAGCCGGTGGAACCGCTCGACGTCCACGCTGCTGGTGGTGTAGGTGATCTTGCCGACGCCCGCCATGGTCAGGCCGCCGTGCCGCTCTGGAGCTCGGCGGACATCCGCGCGTGCGTCACCTCGAACAGCGACACCAGCTCGGCGATCTCCGCGTCGCCGATCGCGAAGGGCGGCGCCAGACAGACCAGATCGCCGTTGCTCCCGTCGGCCTGGCCGACGTTGGGCCAGACGATCAGGCCGAGCTCCTGCGCCAGGTCCGTGAACCGCTCAGCGTACTTGAGCGACCGCGGAAAGGGCGCCTTGGTGGCCTTGTCGGCGACGAACTCGATGCCCGCCAGGAGCCCCCGGCCACGCACGTCGCCGACCGCCTCGAGCCCGCCTAACGGCCGCAGGGCCTCCTGGAAGCGCTTCCCGGTCTCCCGGCAGCGCCCGATCAGATCGTAACGCACCAGATAGCGCACCGCCGCCACGCCGGCCGCGCAGGCCATCGGCGCGTGGGAGAACGTCTGGGCGTGATTGAACGCGCCGGAGCGCCGGGCGATCGGATCCAGAATCCGCTCCGGGGCGGCGACCGCCGCGAGCGGCGCGTAGCCCCCGCTCAGGCCCTTGCCCATCACCAGCAGGTCGGGCACGGCGTCGTATTGCTCGACGGCGGTCCAAGTGCCGGTGCGGCCCGCGCCGCAGAGCACCTCGTCGGCGATCCACAGAATCCCGTGCCGACTGCAGATCTCGCGGATCGTGCGCCAGTACTCCGGCCGCGGCACCGAGGCGCCGGTCGACGAGCCGCCGACCGTCTCGCCGATCAGCACCGCGATCGAATCCGCGCCTTCCCGCGCGATCACCTCCTCGAGCAGCCGGCCGGTGCACCGCGGGCAGTCGGCCGCGCCCTCGCAGTCGCAGCGATAGGGATACGGGCCAGGCATCTGGACGACCGGCACCAGCCACTCGCGGTAGAGCGCGCGGTAGTGCTCCCGCGCGGACACGCTCAGCGCGAGCATGGTGTTGCCGTGGTACGCCGGCTTGAGCGCGATGATCTTGTGCTTGCCCGGCTTGCCGCTCTCGACCCAGTACTGGCGGGCGAGCTTGAGTGCCGCCTCGTTGGCGTCGGAGCCGCTGTTCAGGAAGTAGAACTTGTCGAGGTCACCCGGAACCAGCGGCACCAGGAGCGAGGCCAGGTCCTCGACCGCGTCATTGGTGAACGCCGCGCCGCTCACGTACGCGACGCGCCGGATCTGCTCGGCCACCGCGTCCGCCACCTCGGTCACGCCGTGGCCGAGATTGGCGACGTAGGCCCCGCCGGATCCGTCGAGGTAGCGCTTGCCGGTCTCGTCGAAGAGGTAGCAGCCCTCTCCCCGAACCACCCGGGGATAGCTCCGGTTGAGCTTCCGGTAGAAGACCGGCGTTTCGGGGTAGCGATGGGTCATGGGACGGGGTCTGGGTGAGGGTCTAGGTTAACGCGTCGTCCCCCCTTTCCGACAGCCCGGAGTAGCTTTGTCGCCCAGGCCCTCTCTCTCTCTCGAAAGCGAGCGTCGCCGTCGTGTGGACCGCCCACGCCCTTCTGTCGTTGCCGCTGACCGCCACCGCGCCCGAACCTCAGACCCCGCCCGACCCGGTCTCGATCCCGCTGCGCGACGGCGTGGGGCTCGCCGGCTGGCTGCGACGGCCCGAGGCCCGGTGGCCGTAGCGGTGGCACCTCCGCCCGTCCTGCCTCGATCCGCTGCTGCCGGCCTTGCAGGGCCGTCCGTTTCGAACACCCAAGGGGCGAGACGGCGGTTGGCACCTGCTCGATCTTCCGAACGGCCCCGGCCCGGGGCTTTGCGGTCCTCGCCCTCGACGTCCGCGGCCGCTCCGGCTCAGCCGGAGAGTCCGACCCCTACCGGCAGCCGGGCCGCGGCGGCAACGCCACCATCGAGGGGGTGGCCGCCCAGCCCTGGTCCAACGGCCGGGTCGGCTCCTCGCGGCGCCGCGCACGGCGGTGGCACGATCGCGCCGGAGATCCTCCTCTCTGTGAACGCGCCCGACAACGGTCTTGTCGTCGAGCTGCTCGAGGTGGCGCCCGACAGCCCGGCGCGGAGCCTGAGGAGCCCCTCCGGATCGTGATCACTCCGTCGTTCCTGCCGCGCCACGGCGTCGATCTCCACCTCGGAGAGCTCGAGACCCGCTCCGCCGAGTGGCGGACCGCGACCCTGCGGGTCCGGACCGGCGGCGCCCATCCGTCCCGGATCGTCCCACCCGTCGTGCCATGAGCGCGATCCGACCGTCTCACCAACCCGGGGCCACGATGATCTGGAAAAGCACGACCGTCGCGACCGTCCTTGTCGCCCTGGTGGGGTGCCGTCCCGAGCGACCGGCCGACTGGGTGATCCGCAACACGGCCGTCTACACCATGACCACCTCGCCAGCCCGGGTCGAAGCCATCGCGATCCGCGATGGCCTGATCGCCTACCTCGGCTCGAACGCCGGCGCCGACTCGTTGGTCGGAGACAGCACCGAGGTGATCGACCTGGGTGGCCGCATGGTGCTCCCGGGCTTCCATGACACCCACGTCCATCCCTCCGGCGGCATCGGGATGGGCGAGTGCAACCTCGACGGCTAGGCCCGCCAGGCGATCATGGACTCCATCGGCTCGTGCGCGCGCACCGCCCCGACGGCGCCCTGGATCCGCGGCCGCGGCAGGGAATTGCCGGTCTTCCCGGCGGG
>JBFXAS010000213.1:0-9580 GCA_050184075.1 Gemmatimonadales bacterium | reverse complement strand
CGCTCGAAGCACGGCGACCTGAGTCTCCACCAGGCGAACCTGACCCTTGGTGGCGCACCCTGCGAGCGCGCCACCGGCCAGGAGCAGCCACCCGGCCCTCATGCTCATGTAGGCGAAACCAACCGATCGGCACCGGAGAGCACGGCGAATTCGTCACGCCGGTTCTTGGCCCAGGCGGACTCCGACGACATGGCGTCGACCGGCCGTTCCTCGCCGAAGGAGACGATCTCGATCCGCGAGCCGTCGATGCCCTTGGCTTCGAGATAGCGCTTGGCGCTGGTGGCCCGGCGGGTGCCGAGGACCAGGTTGTACTCGTCCGAGCCGCGCTCGTCGGCGTGTCCGGCGATCCGGATCCGGACCGACGGGTTGGCCAGCAGCACCCGCGCCTTCTGGTCCAGGATGGCCGCGTCCATGCCGCGAATCGCGTCCTGGTCGTACTCGAAGTGGATCGGCTCCTGGAGGATGCGGAGCAGATTGGCCCGCTCACGCTCGGCCGCGTTCGGATCGGTGGCCGGCGGCGGCGGGGGGGGCGGCGGCGCCGGAGGCGGCGCGGGCGGCGGCGCAGTTGGAGTCGGGTCCGGCGTCGTCTCGGGAGCCTTCTTGCCGCAGGCCGCGGCCACCACGAGCAACGCGAGGGCGAGCGATCGGAGGTGCATGGTGGTCATCTCCCACGAGTGAGTGAGCGCGACCAGGCCGGTAACCTGGCGACGCCCGGCGTCAAGATCTGTCGAACCCGGCCCGTCTCGAGGTCCAGCACGTGCAGCTGCTTCCGGCCAACACGGTCCGACACGAACACCACATGTCGACCGTCGGGCGCCCAACTCGGATCTTCGTTGCGGCCCGACGAGGTCCGCTGCCTGACGTGTCGGCTCGCGAGATCGTAGGTGACGATCTGCGGAACGCCATCGTACTCGCGGTGAAACACCACCGCCGCTCCCCTGGGTGACCAATCGGGCGCGTACGACGACCCCGTCGAGCCGAAATCGAATGGCACCAACAGGTCCTGGTCCGTCCCGTCGCTCGCCATCGAATAGATCTGCGGCGAACCGGATCGCGTCGAGACGAACACAACCCGCCGACCGTCGGGAGAATAGGCAGGGGATAGGTTTTGTGCAAACCGTCCCGCCGTCAGCCGCTCGACGCAACAGAGGTCGGCCACATTGACGGCGTACAGGTTGGAGGCCTGCTCGCTCATCCGGGAGAACATCAGGAACGTCCCGTCCGGCGAAAAGGCCGGGGTGATGCTCTGCCCCTGGTCGGTCGTCGGCACGACCACCCGGGTGCCGGTGGCCAGCGACTGCACAACGATGGTGCCGGGCGACGGCCCACCCAGCACCATGTAGGCGAAGCGGGAGCCGTCCGGCGACCAGGCCGGCGACATGACCAGCATGTTGGCCGGGGTGATCGGGATCACTCCGTACCCGTCGCTGTCGACTCGATAGATCCGCTTGTCCCCGTTGTTGAGGAAGAGGATCCGGGTCGCGGCCGCCCCGCTTTCTCCGGTCACCCACTGCACGATGTCGTCGGCCACCCGATGGACCGCCATCCGCGCCTCCCCGACACCCGAGGAGTCGAGGGGCACCGTCTGCTCCTGCTTGACCGTCTCGGTCACGAGGTCGTGGAGTCGCACGGTAACATTTCCACTCCTGCCTAACAACTCGACCGCGAGGCTCGCCCGCAACGTCCGATAGAGCTCATAGTTGATCGTGAGGCCCAACCCCGGCACCCCGCTGGCCCCGCCCTCCGGGACCTCGATCACTTCGAACCGATCGCTGAAGTCGAGATCCCGGGCCAGGATGGCCCGGACCGAGTCGAGGCCGCCCGCCGGGAGCACGACCAGCCCCGGGCGGATCGACGGGTCGTACCGGCCCACCACCCTGACCGTGTCCTGGGCCGAGGCCGTCGAGGCCGCGCCGACCAGCAGGCTCACCAGGGCAAGCGCACGGAGTCCGCTCATTGGCGCCTCGGCTCGAAGCGGAACGCCACGTTCAGGACGTCGGCGCTCCAGCCGTCCGGCAACGGCCGGATCGCGTGGTCGGCGGCGGCCTGCTCCACCGCCCCCTGGGCCTCGAGGTCGAAGGTGTAGCTGCGAGAGCTTCGAATCAGCTTGATCTCCTTGACCGATCCATCCCGCAGGATGGTAAAACTGACCTCCGCGGTGAGCGAGCCCAGCCCGGCGGGCCGCGCCCAGCGGCGCAGGATCTCGTTCATGATGTGGCGCAGGTACTCGGGAAACGGAAACTCGATTCCCTGCTCCACTCGCACGTTGTCGACGTCCGTCCCTGTGCTCGGCGTGGCGCCGGGCACCGGCGGGGGCGCGGGGGTCGGCTTGGCCGGCTCCGTCTTCGGGTCGACCTTGGGCGGGGTCCTCGGCTTCGGCACCGGCGCCGGCGGCGTCGGTGACGGCTTGGTCTCCACCTTGGGCGGCGCCGGCGGCGGCGGGGGCGTCACCTGGCGTCGCGGCGTTTCCCGGGCGGCCGGCGCCGCCACCAGCTCGACCTTATACACCTGGGGCGTGTAGGCCCGCGGCTGGAGCACCGCCAGCGCGAGCAGGAGCCCCGCGAACCCGACGTGCACCAGCACCGACCCCACCAGCCCGGCGACCATCCCCTCCCGCGAGAAACGATCGGTGCTGCGGAGCCTCATTGCCGCAGGTCTTCCTCCTCCGCCACGACGCCGATCGAAGTGATCCCGGCATCGTGCAGAGCCCCCATGATGCGAACGGCGTTTCCGAAGAGCGCGTTCCGGTCGCCCCGCAGGTACACGCTCGAGGTGTTGCGCTGATCGACCAGGCGCCGGATGCTGGCCCGGAACTCCTCGTAGGTGACCGGGACGTCGTCGACGAAGATCTGCCCCCGCCGGTCGAGGGTCACGATCACCCCGTCCTTCGACGAGATCGGCGCGACGCTGGCCTTGGGCAGCTCGACCTCGACCCCGCCCTGCATGATTGGCGCGGTGATCATGAAGATGATGAGCAGCACGAAGGCCACGTCCACCAGGGAGGTGACGTTGATGTCGGCCTGCAGCGGGAGTCCCCGACGCCGGCCCAGCCCGAGGCCCTCGCCGCCGGCCTTCATAGCCAGCCCTCGCGGGCCATCCACCCGATCAGCGAGTTGGCGAGCCCCTCGAGCTCACCCTCGAACTGCGCGGTCTTGGCGGCGAAGTAGTTGTACGACATCACGGCCGGGATCGCGGCGAAAAGGCCGGCCACCGTGGTGATCAGGGCCTGAGCCACGCCCGGCGCCACGGCCGAGATGTTCCCCGAGCCCTCGGCGCTGATCCCGATGAAGGCGTTCATCACGCCGAGCACCGTCCCCAGCAGGCCGATCAGCGGACTCACGCTGCCGATGGTGGCGAGCCAGGGGACGAATCGCGCCACGTGATCCCGCTCCTCCGCGACCTCCTTGCCCAACACCATCTTGAAGGCATCCAGCTGAGTCGGCGAGAACGCGATGCGGCCCTCGGCCGGACCGTCGCGGACCACCCCGGGCTGGAGCTCGTTGTAGAAGGTCATCCCCTCCCGAAACAGCCGGTTGTAGGCGGAGTTCGGGAGCTTCATCACCACTTTGTAGGCGTCCTGCAGCTTCGAGGTCCCCTCCACCGCCTGGAAGAACCGGCCCGCCTGCCGGCGGATCCGCCGGAACTGCCAGGCCTTCACGCCGATCACGAACCAGGAGAGGAGGGAGAAGAACAGGGTCACGCCCAGGATGACCAGGGTCTCGGGACCCGAGGTTTGGAGCAGCTGCCAGGTGCTGGAAGGGACGACGTTCTCGGCCTGGAGCGTTAGGATCATGCGGGCGTCTCGATCACGGGCCTCGGTTCCTCCGATGGACACGTGGGGGGGACGCTCGGCCGCGCCCCGAATGGACATAACGCGCTGTAAGATAAACGGATGGGGAAGCGATCGGGGCGCCCGCGGGGGCCTCCGAGCCCCCGACGACGAAGCGGGCCGCCCCCGGGGGACGGCCCGCTCGCGCTCCTGCCTAACTCGACCGGCTCAGCCGGGCAGCTTGCCGACCTGCTTGACCCGGGTTCCCGGCGGGATGTCCGGCGAGGTCACGTTGAGGATCCGCACCGTGGCGCTCCGCTCCCGAACGTGGACCACCTGGAGCACCGCCATCAGCTCGTCGATGGTGTCGGCCGCCTCCGGCCGCGGGCCGGCGTCGCGCCGGATCTCGAAGATGTCGCCGCGGGCCACACCGTCCCGCCGGCCCAGGTCGATGAACAGGACGTTCTGCGGCTGCTTGAGCTCGCGGACGTCGCGCTGGGTCAGGACGCTCCCTGAGACGCCGCCCTCGACCGGCTGCGCTCGGGAGGTGCCCGCGTCGGCGAAGTGCTCCGCCGGAAGGGCCTGCTGCCCGTTGCGGATCGCGCCGTAGACGGCGATCACCTCGGCGATCGCCTGGTCGCCGTTGTGCCCGGTGACCCTCGCCATGCCGGTCGGACGCACGATGTCGCCGTAGCCCATCGGGCCATTGACGGTCTGCACCAGGAGCAGCGAGTCGCCCACCTGGTACTGCGCGCCCTCCGGCGGCATCACGGCGATCACGCTGAAGAGCGCCGCGCTGGCCCGCTCGCTCAGATTCCGGATCTGCTGCGGGGTGACCTGGCCGAGGATCCGACCGAACGGCAGGGCGTCGCCCTCGGTGAGGAAGCCCGACGAATAGAACTCACCGGCCCGTAGCGGCTGGTACGGCTGCTCCCGGTAGGTGCGGAGCGCGGTGGCGGCGTCCACGCCGCGCCGTTTGGCGAAGAGCGACTCTTCGCCCGGCTCCTGGCTCGGGGTCTGGTCGACGGGCGTCTCGATCACGATCGGCGGCCGGTTGGGCTCTGGCCGGGGCATCGGCATGTCCGGATCGCGCCGCGCCGGCGGCTCGGCCGCGGGCGCCGGGCGGGTCGGCTCGGTCGCCCGCTCCGCCACGTTCAACCGCAGCACCTGCCCCGGCTCGATCTGATTCGGGTTGCTGAGCTTGTCGGAATTCCACTCGAAGATGTCCCGCCAGCGCTCCCCGTCACCCAGGACCTCGCGGGCGATCGAGCGGAGCGTGTCACCAGGCTTGACCGTGTAGGTCCGCGGCGCCGCCTGGGCCGCGGCCATGGACACTGGGGCCACGGCCACGGCGAGCAGGAGCGCCAGGAGCGCGGTGCTAGAACGGGAGATCGTCATCCTCGGCATCGAGTGCCTCCGGGAAGTCATCGAACGACTGGTCTTTTGGCGGCGTCGGAGCCCCCGCGGCCACCTTGGACGAGCTGAACGACTCGGACCCGTCTGAGCCACCGCGACCGGAAAGCAGGATCAACTCGCGAGCGTTGATCTCGGTGGTGTACCGAGTCTGCCCCTCGCGGTCCTGCCAGCTCCGATATTCGATGCTCCCTTCGACGTAGACCTTGTCGCCCTTCTTGCAGTACCGCTCGGCCACGTCGGCAAGATTTGAGCCCTTGTTGTTCCACAGCACCACCCGGTGCCACTCGGTCTTTTCCTGCATCTCGCCGGCCTGGTTCCGCCAGCGGCGGCTGGTGGCCACGGAGAGGGTGGCGACCCGCCCCCCATTCTGGGTGCTCCGAACCTCGGGGTCGGCGCCGAGATTCCCGATCAGGGTGGCTTTGTTGAGACTGCGGCTCATGGACTCCTCCCGAAAGTTGCCTACCATCGAAGCGACGCGGACCCACCGAAACTATAGGAATTCCAAGCAGTTAGTTCAACCAAAGCTACGCCTGCCGGCAGCGTCCTCACGCATCCCGGGGAGCTCGGCCATCAACCGCAGCGCGTTCTCGCGGGGCCGCCGATAGTAGCCCGGCCTGAGCCCCACCGGCCGGAAGCCAGCCCCCTCGTAGAGCCGGCGGGCAGCCTCGTTCGATTCGCGGACCTCGAGGTAGACCGACCGGGCCCCGGCGCGAGCGGCGTCGGCCAGCCCGAGCTCCAGCAGCCGGCGCCCGAGACCCGCCCGGCGGGCCCCGGGCAGCACGGCAAGGTTCAGGATCTCGGTCTCACCCGCAATCGTCCGAGCCAGGAGGTATCCTGCAAGGCCCTCGGGTCCTTCGGCGATGGCCCCAGATACCGTTGCATCCTGCAACGAATCGCGGATCATCCCCTCGCTCCACGGATCGGTGAAGCATTCCCGCTCGGCCCTCGCCAGGGCCGCCGCGTCGGCTTCGCTAGCGGGACGGATCGACCAGGGGCCTGCCATGGTCCCGCTCCCAGCGCGCTTGTGCTTCCGCCGGCCGGCCATACTCTGGCTCCCATCCCGCGACGTCGTCCACCATCCGGGTACCGCCCGACACCTCGCGGAGGTCGAGCAGATGCTCGGCCGAGCGGCCCGCGGCTTCCGAAACGTAGGCCACGCCGGCCGCCCAGGGCCACTCGCCGAGCGCCTGCTGGGCCACCCGGCTGACCAGCCGGTCCGGGGTCGGGCCGCCTAACGCTTCCCCCGGGGCCACCACCCGCGGCCCCACCAGGCACTCGATCCGATCGGTCTCGACCCGGTAGAGGGCGGCGTAGACCTCGCCGCGGAGGGCCGGCGCCACGGCGGCCACCGCGACCGGCCGCCGCTCGCCCGCCCCGCCCCAGGCCGAGAGCATGAGCGTCGACGCGGTCCGGATCGGCAGCCCGCGGGCGCGGCTCGCCCCCTTCGCGAAGGCGACCCCGACCCGGAGCCCGGTGAAGCTGCCCGGCCCGTCCGCCACGAGCAGCTCACCGACGTCATCCCAGCCACCGCCGAGCTCGGCCAGCGCCTCGTCGATCAGCCCGGCCAGCTCGCGCGCGTGCCGCCGGGCGCCACTGGCCAGGCGCGTCGCCGTGACCCGATCGCGGCGAGCGGCGATGCCCAGCAGATCGGTCGCGGTATCGATCGCGAGCGCGATCATCCGGCGCGTTCCTCGACTCGAACCCGGCGGCGACTCGGATCCTCGACGTGGGCGAGCCGGATCCGTCGGCTCGGCCGGGCCACCCAGGCGCCGCCGCGATCGGGCCACTCCACCAGCAGCGCCCGTCCGGAGCTGAGCGCTTCCCAGTCGAGGGCGGCCGCCTCGGCCGGAGACCGCAGCCGGTAGCAGTCGACGTGGTAGACCGAGCCGTCGGGGGCGGGATAGCGATGCACCAGGTCGTAGGTCGGGCTGGTGACGGTCTCCTCCACACCGAGCCCGCGAACGATCGCCTGGGCCAGGGTGGTCTTGCCGGCGCCGAGCTCGCCCTCCAGCCAGATCACTTCCCCGGGGCCGAGACGGGCGCCTAACGCTTCTCCGAGCTCGACCAGCTGGGCCTGGTCGAGAAGGGCGGCCTCGTCCACCTCAGGCCCGGGCCCGCCGGGCCGCGCGGCCGAGCCGGGCGGAACCGCCCGAGGCGGGCTTGCTCGCGCCCGTCTCCATCGCGCGGAGCTCGTTCAGCTGATCCCGGAGCATCGCCGCCAGCTCGAACTCGAGATTGGCCGCCGCCTCGCGCATCTGCTGCTCGAGCGCTTGCATCGCGGCGGCCCGCCGGGCCGGATCGCGGAGATCGTCGAAGAGCGAGCGCTTCTCCTTGCTCGGCTTCTCGCTCCGCGCGTCCGCCACGCCGGTGGTGAGCTTGACCTGCTCCATCGACTTCACGATCGACGTCGGGGTCACGCCGTGCTCGACGTTGTACGCCAGCTGCCGGATCCGACGCCGCTCCATCTCGTCGAGGGCCCGCTGCATCGAGCCCGTGACCCGGTCGGCGTAGAGGATGCCGAGCCCGTTCAGATTCCGCGCGGCTCGGCCGACCGTCTGGATCAGCGAGCGGTCACTGCGGAGGAAGCCCTCCTGATCGGCGTCGAGAATCGCCACCAGCGAGACCTCGGGCAGATCGAGCCCCTCGCGCAGCAGGTTGATGCCCACCAGCACGTCGAAATCGGCCAGCCGGAGCCCGCGGAGGATCTCCATCCGCTCGATCGCGTCGATGTCCGAGTGGAGGTAGCGGACGCGCACCCCGACCTGCTGCAGGTAGTCGGTCAGGTCCTCCGACATCCGCTTGGTGAGGGTCGTCACCAACACCCGCTCGCGACGGCGCACCCGCTCGCGGATTTCCGCCAGCAGGTCGTCGACCTGTCCCTTCACCGGCCGCACCTCGACCGGTGGATCGACCAGAAAGGTCGGCCGGATGATCTGCTCGACCACGCGGCCCTCGGAGAGACCCAGCTCGTATTCCCCCGGGGTGGCGGAGACGGCCACCAGCTGCGGCACCAGCTCCATGAACTCGGCGAACCGGAGCGGCCGGTTGTCGAGCGCGGACGGCAGCCGGAAGCCGTACTCGACCAGGACTTCCTTGCGGGCCCGGTCGCCGTTGTACATCCCGCCGATCTGCGGCAGGGTGACGTGCGACTCGTCGACCAGCACCATGAACTCCGGCGGGAAGTAGTCGAGCAGGCAGGCCGGGCGCTCCCCCTCACGGCGGCCCGACAGCGGCCGCGAGTAGTTCTCGATCCCCGGGCAGGTTCCGATCTCCAGCAGCATGTCGATGTCGAAGTTGGTCCGCGACTCCAGCCGCTGCGCCTCGAGCAGCTTTCCCGCCGTCCGAAACTGCAGCAGCCGCTCCGCCAGCTCCGAGCGAATCGTGGCGACCGCCCGCTCGACCTGCGGGCGCTCCGTCACGTAGTGGGTGGCCGGATAGATCGCGCACTGCTCCAGCTGGGCGATGGTCTTGCCCGTGGTCGGGTGGATCTTCGAGATCCGCTCGATGGTGTCGCCCCAGAGCTCGACCCGCACCGCCTGCTCGGCGTAGGCGGGGAAGATCTCCACCGTGTCGCCCCGGACCCGGAAGGTGCCCGGCTCGAAGGAGACGTCGTTCCGCGAGTACTGGATCTGCACCAGGTCGGCGAGGATCCCGTCGCGCCCCTTCTCTTCGCCCACTCGGAGCGCGAACATCAGGCTCCGATAGGTGGCCGGGTCGCCCAGGCCGTAGATCGCGCTGACCGTGGCGACGATCACCACGTCCTCGCGCTCCATCAGGCTCGAGGTCGCCCGCAGCCGGAGCGACTCGATGTCCTCGTTGATCGAGGCGTCCTTCTCGATGTAGAGATCGGTCGAGGGGACGTACGCCTCCGGCTGGTAGTAGTCGTAGTACGAGACGAAGTACTCGACCGCGTTCCGGGGCAGGAACTGCTTGAGCTCGCCGTAGAGCTGCGCCGCGAGCGTCTTGTTGTGGGAGAGCACCAGCGTGGGCCGGCCGTAGTTGGCGATCACGTGCGCCAGGGTCATCGTCTTCCCCGACCCGGTGACCCCGAGCAGGGTCTGGTACTTGGCCCCCTCCTCGAGACCGGCGGTCAGCTTGGCGATGGCCGCGGGCTGATCACCCGCCGGCTGGAACGGCGCTTCGACTTCGAACCGGGGCATGACGGAAGTATATCGGTTTTTCTTCGGGTCGGAAAGGCCCTCGCCGCGAGGCCTCAAAGCCCCTGGGCGAGCAACTTGAACCGTTCGGCCGTCACCGGCATGACCGAGAGCCGCGGCAACCGGACCAGCTCCCAGCCCTCGAACCGCTTGTCGGACTTGACCCGGGCCAGCGTGGTGGGCTTGGCGACCCGGCGGACCGGCTTGAGGTCCACCACCACCAGCTTGGGGTCGTCTT
>JBFXAS010000212.1:0-9628 GCA_050184075.1 Gemmatimonadales bacterium | reverse complement strand
GCCCCGCGCGAGGAGAAGCGGCGGTGTCTCGAGCAGCTCACCCATGAGCTGCTTGCCACCGACCGGCGGATCGTCGATTCCCGCACCACCTACGCCGACACGGTCCATGAGACGTGGCTCGCGACCAGCGACGGGAGCTGGCTCCACGAGCTGAAGAGCGAGGCCGCGCTGGGCGCGTTGGCCATCGCCAGCGAGGACGGCGCCACGGAGCGCGCGGTCGACTCGGTGGCGCTCCGTGGCGGGTGGCGGGCGATCGGGGAGCACGGCGGGATCTTCGCGCCGGTGGCAGAGCGGGCGGTGCAGCGGCTGCACGCCGCTCCGGTGGCCCAGGGGCGTTACAGCGTGGTGCTCGACCCGAGGGCCTCGGGCGCCCTGATCCTCCAGGCCGTGGCCGATCACTGCCGCGCCGCCGCCCGCGGCCAGGAGCGCGACGTGCTGGAGCTCGGGACAAGGCTCGGGCCCGAGTGCCTCTCGGTGGGCGACGACCCCACCGCGCTCGGGCTCCGCACCAGCCTCGCGCTCGACGACGAGGGAACCCCGGTCAGCAACACCGTGCTGGTTCAGCACGGCGTCGTGGTGGGCCACCTCCACACCCGGGAGACCGCGGCGCGGGACCACGCCGCTCCCAACGGACACGCGCTCGCCCACGCGCTGCGTGCGGTCCCCGGCGCCCGTCCGACCAACGCCTATCTGGCGAACGGGCAGCAGGACCTCGAGGCCTTCCTGGCTGACACGGGCGACGGTCTCTACTTCTCCGATGTCTCGGTGATCGGTTCCGAGGGCCGCCGACTCACGCTGGTGCCCGGCTTCGCCCGGGTGATCCGGCGGGGAGAGCTGGCCGAAGCGGTCAAGTGTCCCGCCATCAGTCACGACGCCCTGGCGCTGTTCGGCCGGCTCGACGCGGTGGCCGGAGACTTCGTCTGGGACCGGAGCGCCTCCCAGCTCCACGAGGGCCACATCCCCGGGCGCCCGGTCACCACCGGCGCCCCCCATACCCGTTTCCTCGACCTCGACGTCGGCGCGATGTTCGCATGATCGGTCGGCTCGTCGAGCGGCTCGCCCGGGAGGTCGATGCCGCCGATCTCGTCGAAGCCGCCGAAGACCGCATCACCGCCACCGTGGACGCCGCGGGCGACGTTGCCTGCGAATTGGCCACCTCGGAAACCGTCCACGCCCGGGTGTTCCAGGGCGGCCGGGTCGGGTGGGCGGCCGGGCAGGCCGAGCGGGGGGACGAGGTGGTCGACGCGGCGATCCGCTCGGCGGCGGGAGGCGAGCCGCTCGAGTGTCACCTGCCCGTGCCGTCGCCGCTGCCCGCGGTGGCGACGGCGGCACCCGGTGTCTCCGGGCTCGGCCATCTCGAGGTGCTCGGTCTGGCCCGGGCGCTTCGTGATCGGCTCGCGGGCCCCGGCCGGCGGCTCGAGGTCTGGGCGGAGAGGGTGGTCGGCTCGGTCCGGGTCTCCAACACCCGGGGGGTCACGGCCGAGTATCCCCGCACCCTGGTCGGGGTCGGCGCGGTGGCGCGGGGATCCGCCGGCGGCGGACAGGCGCCCTTCCGCCTCCATCTTGGCGAGGTCGCGCTTCCGGGTCTGGCCGCGATCGAGCGCCTGGCGGACGGGATCGGCCGCTGGCTCGATCTTCCCACGCTCGACGCCTGGCCCCTCGGGCCGACCCGGGTCTGGCTGGCGCCTCGCGCGGTGCGGACGCTGCTCTGGCCGCTGCTCGACCGGCTGCGGGTCGATGGCGGGACCGGCGCCGAGCTTTCGCTGGATCCGCGCTTCACGCTTTCGGACGATCCGTTGGCACCCCTTCGCCCCGGCAGCCGGCCGATCTGTGACGACGGCGTGCCGACCCGGCGTCTGTCGCTGGTCGAGCGCGGCGCGGTGCGGCAGCGGATCGTCGACCTTGCGGCCGCCGCTCGCTCCGGCAAGCCGGCCACCGGGCACGGACTGCGGCGGGGTCTCGGCGCCCCCCGGGCGGCGTTCTCCAACCTCCGGCTCGAGCCGGGCGGCGACGACCGGGAGGCCCTGGGACGGGCGTTAGGCACCGGGCTGCTGCTCCTCGACCTGCCCTGGGGGCCGACCCCCGGACGCCAGACCGGCGTCTTTCGGGCCCGCACCCCCTGGGCGATCGGGGTGCGTGGCGGCGAAGTCGTCGGCCGGATCCCGGGCGCGGTCGTGGCCGGCAACGCGTTCGACGCGTTGGCGGGGGTCGTCGCCGTCGGGCGGTCCGCGGAATGGGACGGGAGCTGGGCGCTGCCCGATCTGGTGGTCGAGCCGCTCGCCTTGTTAGAGGTCTGATCCCGGGGCTGGCCCCGGTGACCCGGCCGAGTAACTTCCCAGCGCCACTTCACTCTCTTTGGAGCAGCCTGATGGCCTCTCGGCGGGAATTCCTCGACCGCTCGCTGGCGCTCACAGCCGGCGCCCTCGCGCTTCCCGGCATCGCGCGCGCCTCCCGACAGCCGTCCAGCCTCTCGCTCGGCCCGACGGCCGGCGCGGCCCGGCGGCCGTCGAAGTCGCTCAAGATTCTCTTCCTCGGCGGGACCGGGTTCATCGGACCGCACATGGTGCGCTACGCGATGTATCGGGGCCACAAGGTGAGCCTCTTCAATCGCGGCCGGACGGCGCCGGACATGTTCCCCGGCGCCGAGGCCTTCGTCGGCGACCGCGACGGCAAGCTCGACGCCCTCAAGGGGGGGGAGTGGGACGCGGTGGTGGACAATTCGGGCTACGTCCCGCGCCACGTCCGCGACTCGGCCGATCTGCTCAAGGAGCGCGTCGGTCGCTACCTGTTCATCTCGACCGGGTCGGTCTACAAGTTCGATCAGGACGAGATCACCGAAGAGGGTGAGCTGCTCCCGATCGAAGATCCCAAGAGCGAAGACGTCAACAAGTACTACGGCCCGCTCAAGATCCTCTGCGAGGAGGCGGTGCGGGAGCGCTACGGCCCCCGGTCCACCGTGCTTCGCCTGCACGTCGTGGCGGGTCCGGGCGACCCGACCGACCGCTTTACCTTCTGGCCGGTGCGGATCGACAAGGGCGGTGACGTGATCGCGCCCGGCAACCCGGCCGACCCGTGCCAGTTCATCGACGCGCGCGACCTGGCCGAGTTCACGGTCCACTGTCTCGAGAACGACATCCCGGGCACCTTCAACACGGCCGGCCCGGCGCTCGAGGAGACCCCGATGGATCAGTTCCTCTACGGGATCCGGGCGATCACCAGCACGCCGGTCCACTTCGAGTGGATCGATGCCAAGTTCCTGAGCGACAACCAGGTGCGATACCCGATCTGGATTCCGCAGGACAGCCCTTTCCGGGGGATCTCCAAGGTTCGCTCCCACAAGGCGGTCGCGGCCGGGCTCAAGTTCCGGCCCCTCGCCGTGACGGCGGCGGAGACCCTCGATTGGTTCAAGGAGCAGCCCGCAGACCGGCAGGCCAAGCTCAACCTGCAGCTGGAGCGGGACGCGAAGGTGCTGGCGGCCTGGAAGGCGCGGGGCGCGGGCGGCGGCCGCTAGAGCAAGGCCCGGAAACGGCGACGGGGTGGGCGAAAGCCCACCCCGTCGTGCGTCGTCCCCTCCCGCGCTCAGCCTCGTGCGCGGGTGATCATCTCGCCGTGCGTGGCCCCGTCGGCCATCCCCTCGTACACCCAGGTGAGCATCTCGGGACTGCCGACCAGATAGCGACAGCGGGGCTGTCCGGTGGCCCGGCACTCGACTTCGAGCACCGCGGCGGCCTGTCCCGACAATCGGGTGAAGAAATCGGAGAGCATCCCGGCGCTGAAGTGGCAGCAGGGATAATCGGCGCCCCGCGGCTCCGCCTCGAACCAGTCGGGGGTGTCGAAGGCGAGGATGCCGGGCGCCAGGATGTCGGTGCTGGCCGTTCCCCACCCATCCTCACGGAAGAAGCCGCCCAGGGCTTCGCTCAGGTAGCGGGAGTCGAGCCCCTGCGGCGACTCGACGCCGTAGCGGGTCGAGCACCAATCGGCAAAACCGTCGTAGGCTGCGGCGCCGGCCGAGAACCCGACCTCCCGAACCAGTTGAGCGGCCTCCGCGGGAACCTCCCGCTCGAGCACCTGGCGCAGCTGGTTGATGGTGGCGCGGCCGACCGTCAGGCGGGGAACCGAGAGCACGGTAGACATGCGGGGAAGCTAGAGACCTTTCCCGACGAGGCGCAATAGCTCCGCCTCGTCGATCACGGTGAGACCGAGCGCCACGGCCTTTTCGAGCTTGCCCCCCGCTTCAGCCCCCGCGACCACCAGCGAGGTCTTCTTGCTCACGCTGCCGCTCACCCGGCCCCCGGCGGCCTCGATCAGGGCGGTGGCCTCGCCGCGGGAGAGGGTGGGGAGCGTGCCGGTCAGAACCACCGTCTGCCCGGCCAACGGGCCGGTGCCGGCCGCGGCCCTCGGCTCGGCGAAGTTGAGGCCGGCCTCCCGGAGCCGCTCGATCAACGCGGCGTTGGAGTGGTTGGCGAAGAACTCGACCACCGCGTCGGCGATGGTCGGTCCGACGCCGTTGACCGCCGCGATCTCCTCGGCGGTGGCGGCGGCGAGTGCGTCGAGGGTCCCGAACCGTCGCGCCAGCAGCTGGGCGACCGTCTTGCCCACGTGGCGAATCCCGAGGCCGAAGAGCAGCAACGAGAGCGGCCGCTCCCGAGAGGCCGCGATCGCCTCGACCAGCTGGGTCGCCGACTGCTCGCCGAACCGGTCGAGCCCAACCAGGTCGGTGACGCTCAGACGGTAGAGGTCGCTCGGGTCCTGGATCAGATCCGCCTCGAGAAGCTGCCCCACCCGCTCGTAACCCAGCCCGCGGATGTCCATCGCCTCGCGCGAGGCGAAGTGGAAGAGCCCCTCGTAGATCCGGCCGGGACAGGCGGCGTTCGGGCAGTAGCGCATCGCCTCGTCGGGTGGCCGCACCGTCGTCGTGCCACACGCCGGGCACTGCGTCGGCATCGAGAAGGGGCGCTCGCTTCCGTCGCGCCGCTCCCGGAGCGGGCCGATCACCTGGGGGATCACCTCGCCCGCGCGCACCACCTCGACCAGGTCGCCGATCCGGATGTCCTTCTGCGCGATCAGGTCCTCGTTGTGGAGCGTGGCGTTCGAGACGGTGACGCCGCCCACCTCCACCGGCTCGAGGACGGCGTACGGGTTGAGGGCGCCGGTGCGGCCGACGTTGACCCGGATCTCCAGGAGCCTCGTGACCGCCACCTCGGGCGCGAACTTGCGCGCGATCTGCCAGCGGGGCTCGCGCCCGCCGACCACGCCGAGGTCCTCCCAGAGCGAGAGCCGGTCCACTTTGACCACCACCCCGTCAGCTCCGAAGGGCAGGGTCGGCAAGAGGGCCTCGTACTCCTCGATCGCCGCCTGGACCTCCGCGAGCGAGGCGAAACGCCGGTGGTGCTCCTCGATCGGGAAGCCCCACTCGGCCAGCCGCTCGAGGGTTTCCGCGTGGGTCTTCCGCTCCCAACGGCCCTCGATCACCTCGGCCTGGAACACGAAGAGCCGGAGCCGTCGCCGGGCGGTGACCGAGGGGTCGAGCTGGCGGAGCGCGCCGGCGGCGGCGTTCCTGGGGTTGGCGAAGAGCGGCTCGCCCTCGGCCTCCCGGCGCGCGTTCAGCTTGACGAAGGCGGTGCGCGGCAGATAGACCTCGCCGCGCACCTCCATCAGCTCCGGATGTTCCTGCCCCTCGAGCACCAGCGGGAGGTCGGACACGGTCTTGAGGTTCGGGGTGACGTCCTCGCCGATGATCCCGTTGCCGCGGGTGGCCCCGATTTCGAACCGACCTCGTCGGTAGGTCAGGTTGACGGCGGCGCCGTCGATCTTGATCTCGGTGGCGTATCCACCGGACGGGACGTCGGGGTCGAGCCGCGCGTTCCGCTCCTCCCACGCCGCCAGCTCCTCGGGACTGAAGGCGTTCGCCAGGGACAGCATCGGCCGGCGGTGGGTGTGCTTCTTGAGCGCCGATTGCGGAGCCATCCCGACCCGGTGCGTGGGGCTGTCGGGCGTGGTGAGGTCGGGATATCGGGTTTCCAGGTCCTTGAGCTCGTGGAAGAGCCGGTCCCACTCCTCGTCGGTGATCTCGGGAGCGTCTTCGAGGTAGTAGAGGCGGTTGGCTCGCTCGATCTGTTGTCGGAGGGTGGCGGCCCGGTCCACGGCGGCGGCCGGTGCGCGCCTCATCGCGTCGCTTCGCGCTCCAGCACCCGCATCGCCACGCCGACCAGCCGCTCGATCTCGGCGGCGCCGGCCTTGGGAAGGATCGGGTCGTCCTGGGCTCCCTCGCGGGCGGCGAAGGCGTCGAGGGTCTGGCGCAGGAACTCCACCAGCGCCGCCCGCTCCCGGTCGGCGGCGAGTCCGCTCTGGCCGCCGCGCAGGCGGCCGCGCAGCCGTTCGAGCTTGCTCGCGGTGCGGAGGGCGTTCGCGGTGACGTCGGCGACCAGCCGGGCCCACTCGATCTCCGGCGGGTCGAGGGCGGAGCGCTGATGGTCGGTTCGGAGGAAGATCGCGCCGATCGGCACGCCCCTCCAGACGAGCGGCACCACCGTGATCGAGCGAACCCGGCGGCCCGCCAGGGTCGGCTGTACCGGCAGGAGGGCCGGATCGGCGGCGGCGTCGGGGATGTTCACCACCTGCCCGGTGTCGAGCGCCCGGCGGAGCTCCGGATAGGCGGCGAGATCGACGACGTGACTCCTGATGCTCGGGTCTTCGTAGCTCGCCACCAGATGCACGGCGCCGCGTGAGCGCTCGGCCAGGAAGACCGAGCAGCGATCGAGGCCGAGCGCCGAGCCCATTCGGCGGGCCACGGTCTGGACGATGTCGCGGTAGTTGAGCGCGCTCGAGAGATCGCGCAGCAGCTCGATGATCGCGAGGTGCCGGCGACGCTCGGCTTCGAGCTCCTCGACCCGCGCCTGGAGGCGCGAGACGGGGTCGATCGGGATGGGGCGTGCGGGTTGGGCGCTCATGCCGGGAATGAAGATGGGGCGCCGTCGAAGGGGAGGTCAAGCCAGGCCTCGGTCCGCGACGGGCGCCCGACCGGCTTGGTAGATCGCGACTCCCCGGGATACCTTCCGGTCATGGCATTCAAGGACAGACTCCCCTTCGAGGTCGTTGAGCCGGATCGGATCCGCACCGAGCGCGTCCGCGGCTTCGCGCTCGGCATCGCGGTGGGCGCGGTGCTCGGCGGCGTGGCCGCGCTACTCCTCGCCCCCGAGCGCGGGGTGGTGACCCGCCGGCGGCTCCGGCGTCGCTTGGCCAAGGCTCGCGACCGGGCCGAGGAGGCGACCCAGGAGCTCGGCGAGCGCGCGAGCCGCACGGCTCGCCGGCTGCGCCGCAGGATCGAACGTTAGGCGCCGCGGACCCGCTCAAGCCCCCCCGCCGCCCGACTGCCGCTCGACCGTCTCCAGCAGCGCGGCCGCCTCGCGGCGGTAGCGCGGGTCGAGCCGATAGCGGTCCGGCAAAGCCAGCAGGGTGTCCAGCTGATGCCGCGCCTCCTCGTAGCGCTTGCGGTCCGCCAGCGCCCGCGCCAGGTCCAGCCGATGATAGATCCGATCGGGATCCCGCTCGACGGCCAGGGAAAGCAGGGCCACCGCGCTGTCCCAGCTCGCCTGGCCGAGCAGCTTGCCCCCCAGGATATTCCGGGCCATGAACCGATTGAAGCCCGAGGTCCGCATCACTTCCGCGTGCCAGAGCCCGAGCACGTGGAGCACCCCGTCGTGATCGGGCGCCAGGGCCCTCGCCCGGCTGGCCGCGCGATAGACCTCGCCCGCCATCGCGATCCGCTGGCGGGGGCCGCGGGTCAGCGCCGCACGGCCGAGCGCCATGGAGAGCGCGAACAGTCCGTTCACGTCGTTCGAGTCGATCGTCACCGCGCGGCGGGCGTAGCGCTCGGCCAGGCGGTAGAGCGAATCCTGGCGCGCGGTCCGCGTCTGCTCCGGCGGGTCCTGGCCGAGCTCGACCGCGAGGATGGCGGCTCGCCAATTCGCTTCGTAGTCGAGCGTGTCGAGGGCCAGCGCCCGCTCGGCGAGCTCGAGGGCGCTGTCTGGCGCGGTGAGCCGGGCGCGCTCCGCGCGCTCGAGGAGTCCGGATGGTGACTGACCGTCGGCGAGCGACCCGAGTCCGAGGAGCAGCAGCAGAGCGGTACCGGCGACGCGCAGCATGGCGCAATCTATCCCCGAGTCCGAGGACAGAGCGATGCTCAACGTCCCCCGCCTGATCGAGCGGAAGCGCGACGGCGGATCGCTGGCGCCGTCGGAGTGGGATGCGCTCGTCACGGGCTACGTGGCCGGCGAGGTGCCGGACTACCAGATGTCCGCCCTGGCGATGGCGATCGTCTTCCGGGGCCTCGAGCCGGCCGAGCTGACCGCGCTCACCCGGGCGATGCTCGGGTCGGGCGATCGCTTCGCTCTGGCCGACCTGCCGGTTCCCCGGGTCGACAAGCACTCGATCGGCGGGGTGGGGGACAAGACCTCGCTCCTCTTGGCCCCGCTGCTCGCCTCGCTCGGCGTCGCGGTGCCGATGATCTCCGGTCGGGGCCTCGGCCACACCGGCGGAACGCTCGACAAGCTGGAGAGCATCCCGGGCTTCCGCACCGATCTCTCCCTCGACGCGGCTCGCCGCCAGCTCGAGTCGCTGGGGGTGGTGATGATCGGGCAGACGCGGGAGCTGGTCCCCGCCGATCGGAAGCTCTACGCGCTCCGCGACGTGACCGGGACCGTCGAGTCGATTCCGTTGATCGCCGCGAGCATCATGTCGAAAAAGCTCGCGGAGGACCTGACCGGCCTGGTGCTCGACCTGAAGACCGGGAGCGGGGCGTTCCTGACCGAGCCGGCCCGGACCATCGAGCTCGGCGAGACCATGATCGGTCTCGGTGAGGCCAACGGCTGTCGCACCGTCGGGCTGGTGACCGCCATGGACCGGCCGCTCGGCGTCGCTTGCGGCAATGCGCTCGAAGTGGCCGAGGCGATCGCCGGACTCGAAGGCTCGGGCCCCTCCGAGCTGATGGCGCTCACCTACGCCCTCGCCGTGGAGATGCTGCTGGTCTCCGGGAGGATGACGGACCCCGACGGCGCGCGGGCCGCGGCGAAGGCGGCGGTCCACACCGGTCGGGCGAGGGAGACGTTCGGCCGGCTGATCGAAGCCCAGGGCGGCGATCCTCGGGTGCTCGATCGGCCGGGCCTGCTGCCCAGGGCGAAGGTGGTGCAGCCGGTGACCGCCGGCTCGGCCGGAATCGTCTCGCGGGTCGAGCCCCGCGCGATCGGCCACGCCATCGTCGAGCTCGGTGGCGGACGACGCGCCGCCAGCGATCGAGTGGATCCGTCGGTCGGCGTCCGGGTGCTGGTGGCGCCGGGCACCGAAGTCGACCGTGGCGCCCCGCTCGCCGAGGTGCATGCCCGGGACGCCGAGTCGGCCGCCATCGCCGTGAGCGCGGTCCGGCGCGCGATCGAGCTCGGTGGCCTCCCGGCTCCGCTTCCCCTCATCAGCCACCGGATCAGCCGGTCCGGAATTCAGCCCTACCAACAGCCGCCATCCCTGGCGTAGCCCTTGCCCTTTCTCGGGGTGGGCCGCTCGCCGCGGCCGAACGCGGCTGCGGGACAAGCACTTAGGCGTCGTCCGCCCGGTGTCGTGCGATCGTCCCATGGGC
>JBFXAS010000211.1:0-9691 GCA_050184075.1 Gemmatimonadales bacterium | reverse complement strand
CCAGGCGGCTCCGGCGCGCCAACGCGCAGCTCGAGCGACTGGTCTCGAGCCACACCGCCACCCTGGCCGAGCAGAACGAGCAGCTGGCGCGCGAGGTGGCCGAGCGGGTCGCGGCGGAGGAGCAGCTCCGCCTCAAGGAAGAGCGGCTCCGGGAGATCCTCGAGCACAGCACGAACGTGTTCTACTCGCAGGCGCCCGACGGGACGCTCACCTACGTGAGCCCACAGTCGCGCCGTCTGCTGGGCATCGACCCGGCGCAGGTTCAACGGCATCGCAGCATGCTGGTCACCGAGCACCCCGAGAACGAGGTGGCCCGGCGCGCCACCGACCGCGCCTTCGCGACAGGGCAGAAGCAGCCGTCGTACCACGCCGAGCTCTGGGGTGCCGAGGGGGAACGGATCTGGGTCGAGGTCAACGAGGCGCCGGTGGTGCGGGACGGGCGGGTCGTGGCGCTGGTGGGCTCCCTCACCGACATCACCGAGGCCAAGCTCGCCGGCGAGAAGGAGGCCCGGCTCGAGGCCCAACTCCGCCAGGCGCAGAAGATGGAGGCCGTCGGTCGGCTCGCGGGCGGCATCGCGCACGACTTCAACAACCTGCTCACCGCGGTGGTCGGTCACGTGGAGCTCGCCACGGAGACCCTGACGGAAAGCGATCCGGTCCACCACGACCTCGCCATCATCCGCCGTGCGGCCGACCGCGCCACGTCGCTGGTGGCGCAGCTGCTGGCGTTCAGCCGCCAACAGGCGTCCAGGCAGCAGACGGTCGACCTCAACCTCGTCGCCGCGGACGCCGCCAGGATGCTCGACCGGCTGATCGGATCCAACATCGACCTCGAGCTCGCGCTCGAGGCGGAGCCGCCCTGGGTCCGGGCCGACCCGTCGCAGCTCGACCAGATCCTGGTCAATCTGGCCGTCAACGCGCGGGACGCGATGCCGACCGGCGGGCGGCTGACGATCGCCACCCGGACCGTGATCGTCGAGACCCCGGTGGCGGCGGACATGGCCCCGGGTCGCTACGTGACGCTGGTCGTCGCGGACACCGGCGCCGGCATGGACGAGGCGACCCGCGCGAGGCTGTTCGAGCCGTTCTTCACCACCAAGGACGTCGGCCAGGGCACCGGGCTCGGCCTCGCGATGGTGTACGGGATCGTGAAGCAGCACGGCGGACAGATCGAGGTGGAGGCCCGACCCGGGAGCGGCTCCTCGTTCACCCTCTACTTCCCGGTCGCGGCGGCCCCGCAGCCGAGCGACGCACCCTCGGCATTGCCGGCCCCGACGCCTGGCGCCATGAGCGACCGGGTCATCCTGGTGGTGGAGGACGACGACGCCGTCCGCGGGCTCGTCTGCCGGACACTCGGCCGGTACGGGTATCGGGTCCTCGAGGCCTGCAACGGACAGGACGCGCTCGAGTTGGCGGATCGCTACAGCGAGGCCATCGACCTGTTGTTGAGCGACGTGATCATGCCGGGACTCAACGGCCGAGAGGTGGCCGACCGACTGGCGCGGGGCCGCGCGGAGACCCGGGTGCTCTTCATGTCGGGCCACACCGACGGGGTGCTGGGCCAGAACGCCGTGATCGAGGACGATCGCACCCAGCTGCTGCGGAAGCCCTTTACCCCGACCGAGCTGGCCCGCCGGGTCGAAGACGTGCTGACCTGAGCGGGCCGCTCGGTCGCGTCAGGAGTCGGGCTCGACGTCGATGGCCTCCGCGAGCCGCCGGAACGCCTCGTCGCCGGACGCGCCCTCCACCAGAGTGCGGAGCCGGCCGACCGCGTCGACCACGCTCCCCTGGCGCTCGAACCAGCGGTCGAGCCAATCGAGGTGGGTTCGGTAGATCAACACACCAACCAGCTGGGCATTGTTGAGCGGACGCTCGGTGAGCCGGGCGATCCGATAGGTCCTCAGGCGCGGACCGTAGACCGTCTCCAGCTGGTCCTTCGACCACCGGGCGATGGCCTGCCGTCCGGCCTCGAGGCCGGCGGAGTCTGGCTTCGATCCGTAGAAGGCGCTCAGGCTGTCGATCAGGGCGCGATAGTACCCGGCCAGCACCAGCTCGTCGTGCCAACGGGCCAGCGCGCGCGCGGCCAGCGCCGTGTCGCCGCGCTCCCGGAAGAACGTCTCGGCCGCCCGGTATCCCATCATCTCCGCGACGCTCTCGTTGAACGGCGTCGCGCTCTTGACGTAGATGGTGTTGTGGGTCATCTCGTGGAAGACGAGCGCGGCCAGCTCGACCGAGTCGCGCACCATCGCGGTCGAGAGCAGTGGATCGTTGAACCAGCCGAGCGTCGAGTAGGCGGCCGCGGGCCGGAGCGAGACGTCGAGCCCCTTGGCCGCGAGCTTGTCCGCTTCCCGCCGTCCCATCTCCGGGTCGAAGAATCCCTTGTAGGGAATGCGCCCCACGATGGGATACTTCCAGGTGACCGGGCAGATGCAGTCGCGCCGGGACGCGGTGAGCGAGAGCAGCAGCGTGTCCCGGCCGACGTCGGTGTAGGTCGTGTAGGTATCGCCCGCGTCGAGGCCCAGACCCGGCGCTGCCTCGCGCACGGCGACGACCAGCCCGAGGAAGGCGCGCTCGGCTTCGGGGACCTCGGGATCGGCGATCCGCTCCTCCAGCGGGGTCGCGTCGCGGAGGATCCGGGTCTGCTCGAGTCCGGCGCGGGTCAGGTAGCGGACGTCGGCGCTCGCCAGATAGGCGGTGCCGTAACCGGCGAACAGCACCAGGGCCGCGATCAGGATGGCCATCAGGATGCGCCGCCGGGTCACGGCGTCCAGCGGACGCCGAAGAGGTGCACGCTCCGCCCGAGCGCGCTCCGCTTCTGGTAGGCGTAGTCCAGCCGCGCGGTGCCGGCCACCACGCTGCCGCCGTAGGTGGTCGTCGAGAACGGGGTGATCGGGGTGCCCGGCTCGCCGCCGGTCCCGACCCGGGCCACGATCCCGACGCCGTAGAACACCGCCCCGCCCTCGAGCCCGACCACGGTGCGGCGGTCCTGCCCCTGGCGCCACACCGTCTCGGCCGTGAGCAGCAGGCGGCCGTTCGAGTACGTGTCGAGCAGGTTGACGCTGAAGCCGAGGCTGGTGGCGCGCGGCAGCTCGAGCCCCGGGTCGGTGAGGGTCCAGTTGCCGACGTTCTGGACACTCAGCGCCACCGCGGCGATGTCGAAGAAGGCGACCGTCGCCGAGAGGTCCGTGGTCAACGCCCGGGTGATCGCGCCCGCGGAGTCCTCCAGCGAGACGTACTTGGCCGCCGAGCCGATCGAGATCCCGCCCCGGCGGTACACCCCGGCCAGCGCCCAGGTCAGGTTGTCGTAGACGTCGCTCCCGTCGCCAAGCCGCAGGTACTGATAGCCCCCGCCGACGTTGAAGCGGCCGACCCGCACCGCCGCGGCGCCCATGGTGTAGGTCGAACGGTCCGGCAGCCGCGCCAGCGACGCCTCGAGGCTGAGTGCCCGGATCGGGGCGAGCCCCGAGGGATTGTTGAAGACCGAGCCCGCGTAGCCGAGCATGGCGGTGCCCGCCCCGGCGAGCCCCGCGGAGCGCACGTTGGCCGGATAGGAGAGGATCGCCGGGACGGGCCTGGTTTGCGCGGCGACGGCGGTGGCGCTCACGAGGAGCGCCACCGCCGCCGGGCTCGCGCGACCACCGACCACTCGTCGCCTAACGAATCCGGGCGATGCCCAGACGGGGCACCAGCGCCGGATCGACGGCGTCGCCGTTGGCATTCCGGACCAGCTGCACGTCGATCGCGGCGCCGTTCGCGCCCTGGGTGAGCAGCAGATGCCGGCCGCTCCCGCCCCGGAGGGTCCCGTTCGCGGAGAAGCTGCCGCCGGTCGAGGGCGGCGCCAGCGGGTACCCCGAGAAGAACTGGGCATTGCGCGGGTCCTCGTAGATCGAGCGGAGGCCCCAGCTGCGATAGCGGAGCCTCGGCGAGGCCGGCGTGGCGAGATCGCTCCGGTCGTCGAGGTACGAGGCCAGGAGCCACTCCACCACCAGGGTCGAGAAGCTGGCACCGGTGGCGGCGGTGATGTTGGCGGCGCCGGCGGCGGTCGTCGACAGGAGCTGCCGGGTGAACGTGGAGCCCAGAATCGAGTCGCTCGCGAACTGATCGATCACCCACCGGAGGAAGAGCCAGCCGGCGCCGCGCTCGGTGAGGGTGGCGTTCGACGAGGTCGGGGCAATGAGGAAGGTCGCCTCGGGATTCGCCAGGTAGTCGTACGCGTTGAACAGATTACTGGAGATGTACTGGCTCCGGCAGGACGAGAACCCGGCGTTGACGCACTCGTCGGTCGGCACCTGCCGCCCCGCGAGCTCCTCGGCGAAGTGGGAGAGCGCTTCGTTGAGCCAAAGCTCCTCGGAGGGCCCGCCCCGCATGATCACCCGCTGATTCCAGCTGATCATGTGCTGGAGCTCATGGACGAGGGTCGGCTTGAGCGCGTTCACCGCCGTCTGCCGCGAGAGCGCGTTGCAGTTCGTGGTCGCGGGCGCCGGCACGAACGTATAGAAGACCTCGCTCTGGTTCGAGTTGCCGACGTTCTGGAGATCGGCGCCGAAGAAGTAACCGAGCACCCGGCCGTTGGTGCAGTCGGGCGTGAGGTTGTTGACCGCGTCCGTCATCAGGATCACGATCCGCTGATTCCCGTCGATGTCCGACTCCATTCCGAAGTTGGTCGAGTCGAAGGGATAGAGCCAGGTGTCGAAGGTGTCGCCGAGGTCGTCGTAGTCGGAGGTCTGCAGCGTGTCCGCGATCGGGACGGTGTTGTCCATGTAGATCGCGGCATGGTTGCCGACGTGCCGCGCGGTGGCCGCAACGTCGACGAACGACGAGCAGGTGAGGTTGGCGCAGACCTTGAAGGTGCGCTCGTTCCCGACCACCGGCGGGACCGCCGCGGCCGGAGGCGCCGCGGTGATCCGGGTGCCCGCATCGGCGGCGATCCGGGTCTCGAGCTGGCGCAGCTGGTCGTGGAAGAGCTCCTGCGCCGACGGCGCGCGGGCCGGCGGCTCCGGCTCCGCCACGATCAGCGCCGCGGGCGGAGCCGCGGTCGCGCCCGGGTTGGCCGTGCGCAGCGCGTAGGACCCGGAGACCCCGAACTCGGTCCGGTTCGACGCGGTCGACGCCGCCACCACGACGTACTCGGCGCCGGCCGATCCCGCCGCCGGCACCCGCACGCAGCCGTTGCTCTGCGCCGGGTCGACCACCGTGTGCTGGCCGACGGCGAGCTGCACCGGGGTCACCCCGCTGCAGTCCAGCGCCACCGGGGGAGGCGGCGGCGGTGTCACGTCCGTCGGTTCACCGCCGCAAGCCGCCAGGGCCAGCGCGGCCACCACTCCTGTCCCTCGCCCAATTCGAGCCATGTGCATCCTCAGGTACCCGACGCAAGTTCAATCACGCCAAAGACTTTTGACAACGCTCGGCGGCTCGGATAGGTTGAGCCCACGGGCGACGCGGCGCCGGCGGGAAATATGGGCAAGATCGTCGCCCGCGGCACCCGCCCCGGAGTAACGGGGTGACACCCCAAGCAATTCCGGGCCCTGACCGGTTCCGCGTCCGGAGCCGAGCCAGCCCGGTGACCCACATAGTCGAGACCGCGGTGGCCCGCTGGCCGCTTCGGGACCTGCCCCATGGCGTTCGCGCACCTCCACACCCACAGTGAGTATTCCCTGCTCGACGGGGCCAACCGGATCCCCGATCTGGTCGAGCACGTCCTCGGGCTCGGGATGGACAGCCTGGCCGTCACCGACCACGGCAATCTCCACGGGGCCTGGTCGTTCTACGAGTACGCCAGGAAGCGGAAGCTCCGCCCGATCCTCGGCTTCGAGGCCTACCTCGCCTACGGCGACCGGCGGAGCTCCCAGAAGCCGGCCGACGCCCCCGCGCACTACAGTCACCTGGTGTTGCTCGCCAAAAACAAGGTCGGCTACCAGAACTTGATCCGCCTGTCGTCGATCGGTTACACCGAGGGCTTCTACCGGCGGCCACGGATCGACAAGGAGGTCCTCGCCCAGCATCACGAGGGGATCATCTGCCTGGCCGCGTGCCTCTCGGGCGAAGTGGCCCACGCCCTCCGGGCCGAGCGGTACGACGAGGCGAAGAAATCCGCGCAGTGGTTCGCGCAGCTCTTCGGACCGGACGGGTTCTGGCTCGAGATCCAGGACCACGGGATCGCGGACGAGAAGCTGGTGATGCAGGGCATGCTCGCGCTCTCGAAGGACCTGGGCCTCCCGGTCGTGGCGACCAACGACGCCCACTACCTCCGCCGCGACGACGCCGAGGCCCACGACGTCCTGCTCGCAATCGGCACCGGCGCCGACCTCGACGACCCCAACCGGTTCCGCTTCACGGGCGAGGAATCGTACGTGAAGAGCGAAGCGGAGATGCGGGCGCTCTTCCGGGGCCACGAGCAGACGCTCGACAACACCGTCAAGGTGGCCGAGCTCTGCGAGTTCGACTTCGACAAACGCTACTTCGTGCCCGGCTTCCCGCGGCCCGAGGGCTACGCCACCGACGACGACCTGCTGACCGACCTCGCCCAGAGCGGCGCGAAGGAGCGCTACGGCGACCCCCTGCCGGACGAGGTCCGGCAGCGCCTCGAGTACGAGCTCGGGGTGATCACCAAGGCGGGATACGCCGGCTACTTCCTCATCGTCCAGGACTTCATCGCGGCGGCCCGCGAGCGCGGGATCCCGGTGGGCCCCGGCCGGGGCTCGGCCGCCGGCTCGCTGGTGGCGTACGCGCTCAGGATCACCGACGTCGATCCGCTCCGCTTCGATCTCCTCTTCGAGCGGTTCCTCAACCCCGAGCGGGTCTCGATGCCCGACATCGACGTCGACTTCTGCTTCGAGCGGCGGGGCGAGGTGATCGAGTACGTGCGGGAGCGGTACGGGCGGGACAGCGTCGGTCAGATCGTGACCTTCGGGACGATGAAGGCGCGCGCGGCGGTCAAGGACGTGGCCCGGGTGCTCAAGATCCCCCCTGGCGAGGCGGATCGCATCACCAAGCTGATCCCCTCGGGCCCGGCCTACAGCCTCTCGGTGGCCGACGCCGTCGCCAAGGTGCCGGAGCTCAAGGAGCTGATGGCGACGTCCCCGGTGTACGAACGGATGGCCGGCCTCGCGTCTCGCATCGAGGGCATCTCGCGACACCTCTCGGTCCACGCGGCCGGCGTGGTGATCGCCCCGGGACCGCTCCCCGACTACGTCCCGGTCTGCACCGCGCCCACCAAGGGCGCCGGCCAGACCGCCGACGGCGAGAACGCCATGATCACCCAGTTCGACATGGTGGCGCTCGAGAAGGTCGGGATGCTCAAGATGGACCTCCTGGGCCTCAAGACCCTGACGGTGATCCACGACGCCGTGCGAATGGTCCGGGAGCGGCACGGGGTCCGCGTCGACATCGACGGCCTCGCCTTCGACGACCCGAAGGTCTACGCCCTCCTCCGCCAGGGCCGCACGGCCGGGGTATTCCAGTTCGAGTCCGCGCTCGCGACCGAGACCCTCCGGCAGATGCGCTGCGACCGCTTCGACGACCTGGTCGCGTCGAACGCGCTCCTCCGCCCCGGCCCGCTCGACACCGGGATGCACCTGGTCTTCATCCGCCGGAAGCTCGGCCAGGAGCGGGTCACCTATCCGCACCCGCTGCTCGAAGAGGTGCTCGAGCCCACGTACGGCGTGATCACCTACCAGGAACAGGTGATGCGAATCGCCAACGTGCTCGCCGGCTTCTCCCTCGCGGAAGCCGACGTGCTCCGGAAGGCGGTCGGCAAGAAGGACGCGGAGCTGATCCGGCAGGAGCTGGGCAAGTTCGTCGAGCGGGGCGTGACCCAGGGCCACGCGAAGGACCTGATGCAGCGGCTGGCCGACCAGATCGAGACCTTCGGCCGCTACGGCTTCAACAAGTCGCACTCGGTGGCCTACTCGGTCCTGGCCTATCAGACGGCGTGGCTCAAGGCGCACTATCCGGCCGAGTTCATGGCGGCGCTGCTCTCCTCGGAGATCGGCGACACCGACAAGGTGGTGCAGTACATCAACGAGGCGCGCGACCTGGGGCTCGAGGTGCTCCCGCCCGACGTCAACGAGTCGGGCTTCAAGTTCACCGTGGTCGAGGACAAGCGGATTCGTTTCGGTCTGGGCGCCGTCCGCAACGTCGGGCGCGGGGCGATCGAGTCGATCATCGCCGGGCGCGCGGAAGGCCCGTACACCTCGCTCTTCGAGCTGGCGACGCGGGTCGATCTCCGGCTCTGCAACAAGCGGGTGGTCGAGTCGTTGATCGCCGCCGGCGCCTGCGATTCCCTCGAGGGGCATCGCGCCCAGCAGATGGCCGGGCTCGACATGGTGCTGGGCGAGGCGCAGCTGCTCCAGCAGGAGAAGGAGAGCGGCCAGGGCTCCCTCTTCGGCGAGGCGCCCGAGGAGCGGCCCCGGATGGTGACCCTGCCCGACCTGCCCGCCTGGAGCGAGGCGGAGCGACTCGCCCGGGAGAAGGAGCTGATCGGATTCTTCATCTCGGGGCACCCCCTGGCGCGGTTCCGCCGCGAGGTCGAGCTTTTCGGAACCCGCACCACGGCCACACTGGGTCAGTGGAGCGAGCAGTCGGTGACGATCGGCGCCGTGGTAACGGCGGTGAAGCGGCAGATCTCGAGGAAGACCGGCAAGGAATACGCGCGGCTCGTGCTGGAGGACTTCCACGGCACGGCGGAGTCGATCGTCTTCCCGGACACCTGGGCCCAGCTCAACCAGGTCGTGCTGGAAGACGCCTGCCTCCTGCTGGTGGGGGGCTACAGCGAGCGTGATCGCGGGGAGGACCGCGCCCCGTTCGTGGTGGAGAGCGCCAAGCCGATCGAGCAGCTCCGGATTTCGGGCCAGGTGGCGCTCGCGCTCCGCTGGGCCAAGCCCGCGCCCCCGGCGGCCGGCGACCTGAGCGCGGTGGCCGCGCTCTGCGCGGAGCACCCCGGTCCGGCGCCGATCTATATTGAGTGGTCCGACGGCAACGGCGAGGCCGTCCGCCTCCGCTCGCGCCGGATCCGGGTTCGGCCCGACGAGGAGCTGGTCCAGGCTCTGAGAACGCTGTTGGGCGCCGACGCCGTGCGTCTCGTCAAGGCGGGGTAACCGAATGGCAACCTACACGCTCGACTTCGAACGGCCGCTGCTCGAGCTGGAGCGGCAGATCGAGGAGCTCAAGCGGGTCAACGACGAGGGCGACCTCGACGTCGACGACGAGCTGAGCACGCTGCAGCAGAAGCTGACTCAGCTGCGGGAGCAGATCTACGCGAGCCTGACCCCGATGCAGCGCGTCCTGGTGGCTCGGCATCCCAAGCGGCCGTTCACCCTCGACTACCTCGGCGCGATCTTCACCGACTTCGTCGAGCTCCACGGCGACCGGCTCTACCGCGACGATCAGGCGATCGTGGGCGGCTGGGCCCGGCTCGGCGGCCAGTCCGTGATGGTCATCGGCCATCAGAAAGGGCGGGACATCCGCGAGAACATCCGCCGCAACTTCGGGATGTCGCACCCGGAGGGCTATCGCAAGGCGCTCCGGCTGATGAAGATGGCCGCCAAGTTCAAGGCGCCCGTGGTGACCCTGATCGACACGCCCGGCGCCTACCCCGGCATCGGTGCCGAGGAGCGGGGCCAGTCGGAGGCCCTGGCCACCAACATCCTGGAGATGGCCTCGCTCCCCACCCCGATCATCGCCTGCGTGATCG
>JBFXAS010000210.1:0-9764 GCA_050184075.1 Gemmatimonadales bacterium | reverse complement strand
CTTGAACATGCAGGTGGCCGAGCGGACCGCGTGGTGCCAGTAGACGTTGCGATACATCTGATACTTGGCGAAGAGCATCGACTCGAGGGCGCTGATCCCCTTCTCCATCACCCCGACTTCCCGGCGTCCGTCGCTCCACTCGACGATGGTGAGCGCCGCGAGCAGCCGGTCGACGTCGAGACGCCCGTAGGGCACCCCGCAGGCGCGGGCGTCCCGGCTCAGGTAATCGATCTTGTCGAGGTCGAGCGTGCCCGAGATGAGGCCCTGGAGCGGGCTCGCCGACTGGCCGCGGATCAGCGCGCCGAGAGTCGGGATCAGATCGGGGACCCCGATCGCGTCGAGGGCCTCCCGGAGCTGGCCGCGCTCGAGCTTGGCCACGCCGAGCCGCTCGTGGTGGGGAAACCCCGCCTCCTCCAGGCCATGCGAGAACGGGTAGTGGCCGACGTCGTGGAGCAGCGCCGCAAGGCGGACGGCCAGCCGCTCGGCCTCCGCGAGGCCGGCGAGCTCACCCTTCTGGTCGAGGCTGGTGAGCGCCTGGCCGGCCAGGTGATAGGCGCCGAGCGCGTGCTCGAAGCGGGTGTGGGTGGCCCCGGGATAGACCAGGAACGCGTGGCCAAGCTGCCGGACGTAGCGGAGCCGCTGCATGGCCGGCGTGTCGAGCAGGGACACGGCCACGTCGTCGAGCTGGATGTTGTCCCAGAGCGGGTCGCGGATGATCTCCATCGCCACAAAGCAAATGGGGCGGAAGCCCAAGGCAAGCCGCCCCACTCGACTGGCTCGGGTCCGGGCCGATCAGGACGGTCCGGCCTTGGCCACCTCCGGGCCGACGCCGCTCGCGAACCCGGCGAAGTTCTGCCGGAACATCTCCGCGAGCTTGGCGGCCTGCGCGTCGTACGCGGCCGGGTCCTTCCAGGTCGCCCGGGGGTCGAGCACCGCCGATGGCACGCCCGGGATTGCGTTGGGCACCTCGAAGCCGAAGACCGGGTCCCGGCGGTAGCTGGCACTCGCGAGCGCGCCGGAGAGCGCCGCCGTCACCATCGCGCGGGTGTGGGCCAGCTTCATCCGCGAGCCGACGCCGTAGGCGCCACCGGTCCACCCGGTGTTCACCAGCCACACCGACACGCCGTGCTTCGCGATCCGCTCGCCCAGCATCTTGGCGTAGACGCCCGGATGGAGCGGCAGGAATGGGGCGCCGAAGCAGGCGGAGAAGGTCGCCGAGGGCTCGGTCACGCCGCGCTCGGTCCCCGCCACCTTGGCGGTGTAGCCCGAGAGGAAGTGATACATGGCCTGCTCGGGGGTGAGCATGGCGATCGGCGGCATCACCCCGAACGCGTCGGCCGTGAGGAAGAGCACGTTCTTCGGATGCCCGCCCACGCCCGACGGCTCGTGGTTGGGAATGAAGTCGATCGGGTAGCTGGCGCGGGTGTTCTCGGTGATCGCGTCGGCGTCGAAGTCGACGGCCCGGGTGTTCGGGTCCAGCACCACGTTCTCGAGCACGGTGCCGAACCGGTGGCTCGCGCCCCAGATCTCGGGCTCGCCGCCGGCGGAGAGGCGGATCACCTTGGCGTAGCAGCCGCCCTCGAAGTTGAAGACGCCGCGATCGGTCCAGCCGTGTTCGTCGTCGCCGATCAGGCGGCGATTGGGGTCGGCCGAGAGGGTCGTCTTGCCGGTGCCCGAGAGACCGAAGAAGACCGCCGTGTCGCCCGCCTGCCCGACGTTGGCGGAGCAGTGCATCGCCAGCACCCCGGCCTCGGGCAGGAGGAAGTTCAAGACGGTGAAGATCGACTTCTTCATCTCCCCCGCGTAACGGGTCCCGCCGATCAGGATCATCCGGCGGGCGAAGTTCAGGACGATGAAGGTGCCGCTCCGGGTGCCGTGCACCGCCGGATCGGCCTGGAACTCGGGCGCGTGATAGACCACCCACGACGGCGCGAACCGGGCCAGCTCGTCGGCCTTGGGGCGAATGAACATGTTGCGCACGAAGAGCGCCTGCCAGGCGTTCGGCGTGATGAAGCGGACCGGCAGGCGGTGGCTCGGATCGGCGCCGCCGAAGAGGTCCTGGACGAACAGCTCCTTCCGGTCGGAGAGGTGCTGCTGGACGTCGCTGAGCAGCCGATCGAACCGCGCCTCCGGAAACCGCTCGTTCTTGTCCCACCAGATCCTGGCCGTCGTGCCCGGCTCGTCGACGACGAACTTGTCCTTGGGTGAGCGGCCGGTATGCGGCGTGGTGATGGCCGCGAAGGCGCCGTGGTCGGTCAGCTTGCCCTCGCCGCGCCGGACCGCGTGCTCGTACAGTCCGGCGGCACCGAGGTTGGGCCAGATCGTGGTGGCGGAGATCCCGTGCTGGGAGAGGGAGGTGGTTTCGGGCCGCGTCGTGGTCTCAGGGCTCATGTGTATGGGGGTCTCGAGTCATGGCGATGGTCGGGGTGCCCTTTGGGGCAGGACCGGGACCATGCCTGGGCAACGTTTCATTGTGAAACGGGCCCGTGGGCGCTGCAAGACGGCAAAGATCGTCATCCGCCGCGGGATCGACAAGCCGACTGGGCCGAACGCCAAGCCCCATCGCCCGTTGAGCCGTCGCGACAATGCGGGACCGCCGCAGTGCTGAACGGAATCGCACCCCCCATTCATAAAGAATTGTTCTACAACGACTTGAGGAGTGATTGCTGGCTCGGGCCCGCAGGGTACGCGTCGTGCCTTGCTTTCCGCGAGACCGGACTGCGACGATGCGCGGCCCGGCGTTTTTTCGACCGGCGGCTCGGCTGCCGGTCCGGCGACCGAGACGAGGCCCGTTGCACACACGCATCCTGCTGCTTGGCGATCCCGACCTCCGGCCTGATGGACTCGAGCGAGCCATCGTCCGGGCCGGCTATGCGATCGCCGAAGCGGTGGAGCTGCCCCCGGCTCCCGGAGACTCGGGCTCGCCCGACCTCACCATTCTCTCGGTCGCGAGCGACGACACGGCGTGGGATCGGGCGCTCCTCCCGCTCACCGATCCGGCCTGGCGCGGGACGCCGACCATCGTGTTGCTACCCGAGGACTGCGCCGACGCCGCGAGTCGGGCCCTGGCCCTCGGCGCGGCCGACGCGATGGTGGCCCCGATCCACCTGCCAGAGCTCTGCGCGCGGGTGGCGGTGCGGATCCGGCAAACCGCCGACGGTTTCCGCTCCACCAGCTCGGCCAGCGTCCAGGCGCAGCTCTTCCACGTCTTCGCCGGGGTGGCGCTCGCGGCTCGGCCGGAGGAGATGCTCCAGGTGCTGGTGGCGGGGCTGGGGCGCTCGCTCGACGTGGCACACGTGGCTTGCCTGCTGCCGACGGAAGGCGGCAACGCGCGAGTCGTTGCCGTCGCGGAGGAGCGCGACGGCCGTTCCCGCGAGGTGGCCCTCGCGGACTATCCGGAGGTGGCGCGGGCGATCGAGACCGGTCACACCGTCTACATCCCGGCCACGGTGGACCACCCGCTCTTCGACGGGAGCCGCGTCGGGTTGCCGAGCAGCGCCGCGGCGGTGCCGGTGCCGTTCCAGGGGCGCACGGTGGGGTATCTGGCGCTCAGGACCGAGCGCTCCGGGCGGCCGCTCTCCGCGGACGACATCGCCTTTGTGGAGACCCTGGTCGGGGTGACCTCGCGACTGCTCGATCTCGAGGAGCGGCGGGCGACGCTCTACCGCCGCCAGGCCAGCGCCGGGGTGATCGACCCCCTGACCGGCTGCGGCGGGCTCGACGCGCTGGAGCGACGGCTCAGCGAAGAGCTGTTCCGCGCCAGCCGCTACAACCGGCCCTTCGCGCTGGCGCTGCTCGACGTTCGCGGGCTCCGCCGGATCAACCAGGTCCACGGCGTCGAAGCCGGCGATCAGGTGATGGCGGAGCTGGGCTCGCTCCTGATGCGGGAGCTGCGCGGGCCCGACTTCGTGGCGCGCTACGGCGGCGACGAGTTCGCCCTGATCCTGCCGGAGACCGACACGCTCGGCGCGCTCGACACGGTTCGTCGGATCGAGCGGGCCCTGGCCCGCCAGAAGCTCGGGCAGCTGGAGGAGGGGGCGATCGGCTTCACGGTCGGGGTGGCGGCGTTTCCGCAGGAGGGCGTGCTCCAGGCCGGCGACGCGCTCGCGGTGGCCGAGCGGGCGTTGGGCGACGCGGCCCAGGCCGAGCGCGTGAGCGGAGTGGCAAAGAGCGCCTAACGCCGGCGTCGGAGCCAGTCGGTCGGGTCCAGCGCGATCTGGTTGTCGCCCCGAATCTCAAAATAGAGGTGCGCCCCGTCCGGGGTGTTCGCGCCGCCGACGGTGCCCAGGACCTCACCTTTGCCGATCTGCTGGTTGACCGAGACGCTCGCCGTGCTGAGCTGCATGTAGAGCGAGTAGTAGCCCGTCGGATGCTCCAGGATCACCGAGAGCCCGTAGGTGCCGAGCCGCTGGACCAGCACCACCTTGCCGGCGGACACCGCCTTGACCGGCGTGCCCGCGTTGGCGGCGATCGAGATCCCGTGCCGGGTGATTCGGGCGCCGCTCGCCAGGGTGTCGGCGCCGAACGTGTGGATGATGCTGCCGTCGACCGGCCAGTCGAGCTGGCCCAGGTCGGCGGTCGAGACGCCCCGCCGCCGGGCGCCGCTGTTGTCGGCGGCGGCCGCGTTGTTGCGGCTGCGCTCGAGGGCGGCGAGGACCTCGATCAGGTTCTCCTCGTCCTTGGCCAGGTCGGAGAGTCGGCGCGCCGTGGTCGCGCTGGTGCGGCGGAGCTGCCGCACGGCCGAGGCCCGGTCGCGGGCCAGCTCGCGGTAGCTCTGCAGCTCGGATTCGCGCTCCCGCCGGCGCCGGTCGAGCTGGTCCTGGACCAGCACCAGCTCGCCGCGCTGCGCCTGGATCCGGTTGCGGAGCCGCTCGACGTCCTGGACCACGGCGCGATCCTGGCGGCTGGTCAGGAAGAGGTACTTGTAGCGCGAGAGCAGGTCGGAAAAGGACTCCGCCGTGAGCAGCACCTGGAAGGTGTGGAGCGGGCCCCGCTTGTAAATCTCGACCAGCCGTCGCCGGAGCACGGCGCGCCGCTCGGCGAGGTTGTCCTCGGCCAGTGCCAGCTGGACGCTGGCGTCGGTCAGCTGGCCGCCCAGCCCGCCGATCTGCCGCTCCAGCTCGTTGACGATCCGATTGGTGGCTTCGCGCTGGCGCTCGAGGTTCTGGAGCTCGCGTCCGGCGTCGCGCACCTGGCTCTGGAGCCGTTCCTGCTCCTGGCGGAGCCGCTCCCGCTCGGCCCGGATCTCCTCGAGTCGGCGCCGGCTCCTCTCGAGGTCGGCCTGGCCCTCGGCCCGACCCGCGAGGAGCCCGCTCCCCGGCAGCACGATCAGCAGCAGCGCCGCGAGCGCCTTCGCCCGCCAGCTAGACATGCCGGAGGTGCCTCCCGACGCTGAGCAGGCTCCCTCCCAATCCGATCGTCGTGCCGAAGACCAGGAAGAGGAACATCTGCAGGGCGCCGAAGAAGATCGGCGTCGAGCCGGCGCCCGCCGCCGTTTGCCGGAAGGCCGCGAAGATGGCCCAGCACATCAGGATCGCGAGCCCGCCGCCGAGCACCCCCTTGATTGCGCCTTCGAGGAGGAAGGGACCGCGGATATAGCTGTTGGTGGCCCCGACCAGCCGCATGATCGCGATCTCCTTGGCGCGCTGCAGCACCGTGATCCGGATGGTCACCCCGATGATCACGATCGCGACGGCCGCGAATGCGAGTCCGATCACCAGGCCCACGGCGCCGGCGAGGTTGCGGATGGTGTCGAGCCGCTCGACCCAGTCGCGCCCGTAGCGCACGTCCTCCACGAAGGGAAAGCCGCGGACCCGCTCCGCCACCGCCTGCGCGTGCGAGGCGTCGCGGAACTCGGGCCGCAGCCGGATCTCGTAGGAGGCCGGCAGCGGGTTGACCTCGAGGTCCCGATAGGCCTCGGCGAACTCGACCAGCTCGGTCCGGGCCCGCGCCAGCGCCTGCTCCGCCGTGACGAAGCTGACTTCGAGCACCTCGGGGAACGCCGCGATGTCCTGCGCGGCCGAGCTGATGGTCTCGGTCGGGGTGCCGCGGAGCACGAAGGCCACCACCTCGACCCGCTCCGCCAGGTTCTGGAGCGCGTGGCGGAAGTTGAGGGCCACCAGCGCGAAGAGCCCGATGGTGAAGAGGGAGAAGCCGATCGACGACACCGAGAGCGCCGAGAGCAGTGGGGTGCGCCGGAAGGTGAGCAGCGCCTCGCGAAGCGGAGTCCGTCGTCGCATCAGCTCGCCCGCCCGTCGTCGACGCCGCTGTCGTAGACCACCGATCCACCCTTCAGCTCGATCACCCGATACCCGGTGTCGCGAACCAGCTCCATGTCGTGGGTCGCCATCACCACCACCGTGCCGCCGGCGTTGATCTCCTGGAGCAGCTGGAAGATGCCGCGGGTGGCCCGCTCGTCGAGATTGCCCGTGGGCTCGTCCGCGACCAGGATGTGCGGGTCGTTGACCAGCGCGCGGGCGATCGCCACCCGCTGCTGCTCGCCGCCGGAGAGCTCCTTCGGGTAGGCCCGGGCCTTCGACGCGAGCCCGACCTGGGTCAGCACCCGCATCACCCGGTTGGGGATGGTCTCGCGACGCGCCCCGGTCACCTCGAGGGCGAAGGCCACGTTCTCCTCGACGGTGTGGTACTCCAGCAGCCGGAAGTCCTGGAAGACGATTCCCAGCCGCCGGCGGAGCCGGGGGATCTCTTTCGGTCCGAGCTTGCTGATCGGATAGCCGGAGACCCGGACCTCGCCGTCGCTTGGCTTCTGCTCGGCGAAGATCAGGGAGAGGATCGACGACTTCCCGGCGCCCGAGTGGCCGGTGAGGAAAACGAACTGCCCCTTGGGGATCTGAAAGGAGACGTGGCGGAGACCGACGGCGCCGTTCGGATAGGTCTTGGTGACGTTGGTGAAACGAATCATGCCCCGTCCAGCGCCTGGGCCAGGTCGTCGATGAGGTCGGCCCCGTTCTCGATGCCGCAGGAGAGCCGCACGAAGCCGTCCGGCACTCCGGCGGCGGCGCGGGCTTCCGGGCTCATCGCGACGTGGGAGGTGAGCCGCGGCTCCGAGATCAGGCTCTCCACCCCACCCAGACTGGGCGCATGGGCCACCATCTTCAAGCGCCTGAGGAACCGCTCGGCCCCGGCCGCGCCCCCCGCGATCTGGAGCCCGACCATGCCGCCGCACCCTTTCAGGATGCGCGAGGCCACCGCATGGTCCCGGTGGCTCTCGAGACCGGGATAGTGGACCGCGTCGATCCGCTCGCGATCGGCGGCCCAGGCCGCAACGGCCATGCCGTTGGCGTTCTGTCGGGCGACCCGCAGCTCGAGCGTCCTGATCCCGCGATCGAGGAGCCAGGCGGAATGGGGATCGAGCACCGAGCCCCAGACCCGAGCGAGCCGGAGCACTTCGTCGACGTAGGACTGGGTGCCGGCGACCAGCCCCGCCGTCACGTCGGTGTGCCCGTTCAGGGACTTGGTGCCGCTCGCGATCACGATGTCGGCGCCATGCTCGAGCGGGCGGTGGTTGATCGGACCGGCGAAGGTGTTGTCGACCAGGAGCGCGAGGCCGTACTCCTTGACCACGCTCGCGATCGGGTCGGGATCGACCACGCGCATGTTGGGGTTGGAGAGCGACTCGTAGAAGAGGGCCCGGGTGGTCTTCCGGACGGCGCGGCGCCAGGCCCGCGGCTGATCCGGCTCCACATAGCTCACCTCGATGTCGTAGCGGCCAAGCTCCTGTTGAAAGAGCGTGCGGGTCCCGCCGTAGATCCAGTTGCTCGAGACCAGGTGGTCGCCGGGGCGGAGCACCGCGAGGTGCGCCAGGGCGGTGGCGGCCATGCCGCTCGAGAGGGCGATCGCGGCCTCGGCGCCCTCGAGCATGGCGTACTTCCGGCCCACCACCAGTTGGTTGGGCGTGTTGCCGTAGCGCGCGTAGAGCACCTCGCGCTCGGTGCCCACCGGATTGACGTAGGTGGTGGACGTATAGACCGGCTGGACCACCGGGTCGTCGGTCTGACGCCGGTGGGGGTGGCCGTGGACGGCCACGGTCGAGAGCCCGGGCTGGCGGCTCATGTCGGGAGCGGGCAGTAGGTGCCGGAGCCTGCCTGCACCAGCCGGCGGAGGGCCAGGGACTGGAGCGCGTCGGCGGCCCGCTCGATGGTCCAGCCGAGCCGCTCGGCGAGGCGGCCGGCGTCGCCGGGCCCGCTGGCGACGACCGACTCGAAGGCAGCCACCAGGTCGGGTGTCCGGAACCCGAGCAGCGCGGGCTGCTGCTGCTCGACGGGCACCGCGACGATGCTCAGGCGGTGGGTCTCGAGCACGTGGGCAATGGCTTCGCAGTGGGCTTCGTCGACGTTGACCAGCACCACGTAGCGGGGTCGCTCGCCGCCATCCCTGAGCAGCAGCTTGGCGACCACCTCGTCGGCGCAGCTGAAGTCGAGCAGCCGGATCGCCTGGAAGTCGAGCTGGGTGGTGGGATGGGGGCTCTCGGAGATCCGGGCCTCGATCCGCTCACGCACGGCGGCCCCGGTCGGTCGAGTCACCAGGTCGGAGGTCGTGGTGCCGAGGGTCTCGTGGAGCACCGGCGAGAGCTCGATTCGCTCCATCATCGGGTGGTGGCCTCCTGGGCAGGAATCACCAACAAGAGCTGCGACCCCGGTACGAACGGCAGGTGCTCCGCCAGTGGCACGTCGTCGTCCCAATCGGGGACGATCGCCAGCCGCGCAGTTCCACTCCGGATCGAGATCTTCCCGCGCCAGCGGAGCAGGTAGCGCTTGATCCCGGCGAGTCCCTGGCCGCGACCGGGGTCGCGGAAGCGGCTCACCCCGTGGAGCAGCGCGGACTCGAGCGCGGCGCCGTCGCCCCAGCGCTCCCCGACCTTCTTCGCCTCCGCGGCCTCGAGCGACTGGCGGAAGCCGACCCCGGCGTCGCTCACCGCGATCACCACCACCCGACGGCCGAGGCGGCGTCGCCAGGAGTAGGACTGAACCGCGACCCAGCCGCCCGTGCCGGCGTGCTCGATGATGTTCTGGCACGCTTCCGAGAGCGCCATGGCGAAGCCCATTGTCGCCTTGGCCTCGAGGTGGAGGTCGTGGGTCAGGATCCGGGCCGCGCCCTCCTGGATCGTGCCGACCACGTGGTGGACGTCGCTCGCGCCGCGGATCGGGGTCACCGGCACCAGCACGTCGTTCGCCGCGTCGCTCCGCCGTGGAATCTTGCCAATCAGCTCGAAATACTCCACCGCATGCGCGAAGAACCCGATCCGCGCCCAGTACGAGCGGGTGTCGTCGGACTCGGGGGCGGTGAATCGCGGCTTGGGAAGCCCCGCCTCGGCCAGCGCCTGGCCGATCGTGAGCAAGGCGGTGAGGCCGTAGGGCGAAGCCCACGTGGTGGAGCGGGCGTCGAACAGGAGCCGCTCGGTCGGCGGCCACTTTCCCCAACCCTGCGCGAGCTGGTCGAGCGTGCGGTCGTCGATCGAGCCCGGCACCGGGACGACGTGCATCATGGAGTCACCAGCGATCCTCTCAAGTGGGCGGCGAGTCCGCTCGCGCCCCGGAAGGTGGCGTTCCGCGCCGCGGCGCCGTTGCCGAGGCGGACGGCGTGGTCGAGCGTCGCGCCGCCCAGGAGGGCGGCGAAGACGGTCGCGCCGAAGACGTCGCCGCATCCGGACGGGTCGAGGGCGTCGACCGACGGGGCACCGATCAGCGCGGTCCGGACCACCGCACCGGACGATGGCCGGTCCGAGCGGTCGAGGGCGAGCCGGT
>JBFXAS010000209.1:0-9795 GCA_050184075.1 Gemmatimonadales bacterium | reverse complement strand
ATGATGGCCGCTTCGGTCGGGCGGCCCAGCCGCTGCCCCGCCAGCTGGCCGCCGAAGGTCGCGATCGAGGAGACCGCGAGGAAGAGCACCAGGTGGACCGACCACGGGGTCACCTCCCAGCGCGGGGTCTCGGCCGCGAACGAGAGGACGAACCCGACCAGGGCCATGACCGGCATCTGCGCGGCGAGGAGTCGGAGCGGCTCGTGCTTCGGCGCCATGTGCCCCGCCCACACCACGTAGACCGCCCCGCAGACCGCCGCGCCCAGCATCAGGCCGTCGCCCAGCGAGAGCCCCGCCTCGGTGCCGCCCGGCTGGGTAAGGAACCAGGTCCCCGCGACCGCCAGCGCGACGCCGAGCAGGTCGCGCCCCCGGGGCAGACGGCGCTCGACGATCAGCATCACCACGGGCACCAGCGGCGTCGCGGCGCTGAAGAGAAAGGCGGCCCGGTTCGAGGGGATCCGGTCGAGCCCGCTCGCGAAGAGCGCGAGCTGCACGGCGAAGAGCAGGCCGAGGGCCACCCCCGCCTTCCAGTCGCTCCGGGTCATGCCGCGAACCGCCGGCGAGAGCAAGGCGCTCGCCAGGGTGGAGCGGCTGCCCAGGAGGAGCAGGGGAGACACGAAGACGTAGGCCATCTTGTTGATCGTGAAGGACGCGCCCCAGATGAAGGTGCAGGCGGTCAGGATCACGACGGCTCGACGGTGGGTCATCGGTGGGCTTCGACGGTCAGGTAGGGAGCGAGGTGGACGCCGGTCCGGGACTCGGGGTGCGCGGCCACGACCTCGGGCGTCCCCTGGACGACCACCCGGCCCCCGCCCGCGCCGGCTTCGGGCCCCATGTCGATCACCCAGTCGGCGCGCTTGATCACGTCGAGGTGATGCTCGATCACCAGCACGGTGTGGCCGGCGTCGACCAGCTTGTCGAGCACGCCGATCAGGAGCCGGACGTCGTCGAGGTGGAGCCCGGTGGTCGGCTCGTCGAGCAGGTAGAGCTTTCGGCCGCCGCGCTTGGAGGCCTGGATCAGCTCGCGGGCGATCTTCAGGCGCTGCGCCTCGCCGCCCGACAGGGTGGTCGCGGGCTGCCCGAGGCGGAGGTAGCCGAGACCGACCTGCTTCAGGTGCCAGAGCGCCGCGCCGAGTCGCGGCTGATGGTGGAAGCGGGTGAGGGCCTCCTCGACCGTCCACTGGAGCACGTCGTGGATCGACTGCCCGCGAATCCGGACGTCGAGCACCTCCCGGCGAAAGCGGGTCCCGTTGCAGGCCTCGCAGGGCACGAAGACGTCGGCCAGGAAGACCATCTCCACCTGGACCTGGCCGGCTCCCTCGCACTGATCGCAGCGGCCGCCGCTGGTGTTGAAGCTGAAGGTGCTGGCGGTGAAGCGCCGGGACCGGGCGAGGGGCTGCTCGGCGAAGAGCTCGCGGATCTCGTCGAAGGCCTTGACGTAGGTGATCGGGTTGGAGCGCGGGGTGCGCCCGATGGGCGATTGATCGATCAGCACCACGTCCTGGAGCCACTCGACCCCGCGGAGCGATCGGACGGTGCCCACCGCCTCGCCGAGATGGCGCTTCGCGGAGACCGAGCCCTTGAGCCGGGCCTCGAGCTGGCGGTAGAGCACGTCATGCACCAGGGTGCTCTTGCCGGAGCCGGAGACGCCGGTCACCGCCACCAGGGTCCCGAGCGGGATGTCCGCGTCCACGTCGACCAGGTTGTGGAGCGTCGCGCCCCCGATCCTGAGCCAGTTGGGTCCGGCCGGCCGGCGTGCGCTGGGAACCCCGATCCGCTTTTCGCCGCGGAGGTACTGGGCGGTGAGGGTGTCGGCCGCGGGATCGAGCGGCCCGGCGTGGACGACCCGGCCGCCCCGCTCGCCGGAGCCCGGGCCCAGCTCCAGCATGTAGTCGGCCCGCCGAATGGCGGCGAGATCGTGCTCGACGAGGAGCACGGTGTTGCCGGCGTCGCGGAGCCGGATCAACAGGTCGAGCAGTCGCTCCGTGTCGCGCGGATGGAGCCCGATGGTGGGCTCGTCCAGCACGTAGAGGGCATCGACCAGTCGGGCGCCGAGCGCGTTGGCCAGCGCGATCCGCTGCGCCTCGCCGCCGGACAGGGTGCGGGTCTGCCGCTCGAGCGTCAGATAGCCCAACCCGACGTCGAGGAGGAAGTCGAGTCGGGAGTCGAGCTCGAAGAGCACGTCCCGCGCGATCTGCCGCTCCGTGGGCGTGAGCTCGAGCGCCCGATACCATCCCGCCAGGTCGAGCAGCGAGAGCGCCGAGACCTCGGCGATCGTCTTGCCGTGCACCCGGACCGAGAGCGCGTGCCGGTTGAGTCGGGCCCCGCCGCAGGCGGGACAGGTATGGGCGCGCTGGTACTGGCGGAGGAAGACCCGGATGTACTGCTTGTACCGCTTGACCTCGAGCGCCTGCAGGAACGGGAAGACGCCGACGTAGCGCCCGATCTTCGCGCGCAAGAGGTCTCGGCGGATCGCGGGCTTGAGGGTGTGCCAGGGCACTTTCGGATCCGCGCCCAGCTTGCGGGCGATCTCGAGCAGGAGCCGGCGGCGTCCCTCGTACCGCGGCTTGGTCCAGGGATCGATCGCGCCGTCGAGCAGGGAGCGCTCGGGGTCGGGCACGATCAACGACTCGTCGTACTCGAGCACGGCCCCGAAGCCGTTGCAGCCGGGGCAGGCGCCGCGCGGGTTGTTGAAGGAGAAGAGCGCCGGGGACACGCTCACGGCGGGGGTGTCGCAGGCGCTGCAGGCCGGGTGTTCGGTGAAGCGAAGGCGCGGGCCATCCACCGGGAGCACCAGGGCGATACCCTCGCCTTCGCTCATGGCCTGGGCGATGGCCTCGGTCAGGCGGGCCAGCTGCTCGCCGGCCCGGGAGACCCGATCCACCACCACCAGCACCTCGGACGCGGCGGTGAGATCGAGCGAATCGGGCAACTCCTCGAGGTGCAGGGCCTGGCCGTCGACCACCAGGCGGACGAAGCCCAGGGCCCGGAGGTTGTCGACCAGGGTGGCGTGGTCGGAGCGGGCGGCGGGCGGGACCGGGAAGGCCACCTGGACCGGCACCGGGCCGAGGGCGGCCGCCCGCTCGGCCGCGGCGCCAGGAGTGTCGCGGACCACGGGCTCGCCGCACTCCCGACAATACTGCCGACCAGCCCGGGCCCAGAGCAGCCGGAGATAGTCGTAGATCTCGGTGGCGGTGCCCACGGTCGAGCGGCTGGAGACGGTCGGGTTCCGCTGCTCGATGGCCACCGCCGGGGCGATGCCCTCGATCCGGTCGACGGCCGGCTTGGGCATCCGCTCGAGGAACTGCTTCGCGTAAGTGGAGAGGGACTCGATATATCGCCGCTGTCCCTCGGCGTAGATCGTGTCGAAGGCGAGCGAGCTCTTGCCCGAGCCTGAGGGCCCGGTCACCACGATCAGCTGCCGGTGGGGCAGCTCGACCGTGATGCCTTTCAGGTTGTGCTGGCGGGCGTTGGTGACCCGGAGCGTGGACGTAGACACGACCGAAAGATAGAAGGTAGCTTCCTGGCTTCATGGCCCGACTCCTGACCCCGACCGTCCTTCGCCGCGGCTTCGAGATCTTTGCGCTGGGCTCGCTGGTCAGCTTCCTGGTCCTGCTCTTCTACAGCAACAACACGGCGGCCTTCCTCGCGGCGATCCCCCGGATCCGTTGGGGCTGGGTCCTGCTGGGTGCCGGGCTGGCTTCGCTCGACTGGTTCGGCGGCGGGTTGCGGAACTGGGTGCTGGCGCGGGTGATCATGCCCGATCCGTCGCTCAAGGGGATGGTGCTGGCCGGCGGGATGGGGGCGTTCGCGTCCTACCTGACGCCGCTCCAGGCGGGCAACGCCCCGATGACCCTCTACACGATGAAGCGGTTCGGGATCCCGATGCCGGTCGGCTTCACCGTGGTGCTGATGAGCTTCATCGCGACGATCGCCTTCTTCGCGATCGCCGGGCCGCTGGCGATCGCGTTCGGGGCGGGCCGCTCGCTCGGGGCGCACGGGATCGTGCTCGGGATCTCGCTCTACGACCTGTTCGTCGCCAGCCTGAGCGCCTTCTTCGTGCTGGGGGTGCTGCTCCTGGCGGTGATGCTCTTCCCGAAGCTGGTGCGGAGGCTGGTCCACCGGATCGCGCTGGCGATCGGCCGGCGGAACCAGTGGATGGCCGGCAAGCTCGAGGGTCTCGAGCGGGGCATCGACCAGACCGAGGAGGCGGTGACTGCGTTCAAGTCGGCTCGCGGCTGGCTCTCGCTGGCGCTCGCCACGGTCATCTCGGGACCCTCGCATGCCAACAAGCTCCTGGCCGGCTACGTCTCGCTCCGGGCGATCGGGATCGAGGCCCAATTCGTGGACGTGCTGCTGCTGCAGACCCTGATCACCTTCCTCCTCTACTTCGCGCCGACCCCGGGCGGGTCCGGGATCGCCGAGCTGATCTCGGCCGCCGTGATGTCGATCTACGTCCCGCGGGAGCTGACCCCGCTCTATACGCTGCTCTGGCGGCTGGTCCTGAGCTACTACACCATCGCCTTCGGCGCGGCCGTGTTTTCCTCCTGGGTGCGGAAGGGTCTCAAGGGGGTCGAGCAGGACCCCAGTACCACGTGAGCGATGCCGACGCCGACCTGATTCCCTCGGGCTCGGTCGACCGGCGTCAGCTGGCCCGGCTGCTCCGCTACGTGCGCCCCTATCGGGGCCTGCTCGCCGTCTCGACCGGCCTCCTGGTCGTGCAGGCGGGGCTCACCGTGGTGGGGCCGCTGCTCACCCAGGCGGCCCTCGATCGCGCGATCCCGGCGGGCGACGCCGACCTGCTCCTCCGCTACGCCGCGCTCTACGTCGCGGCGCTGCTCGGGAGCTTCGTGGCGGAGTACGTGGACACCCTGGTGACCACCCGGATCGGGCAGGCGGTCATGTCCGACATCCGGAACGCGGTCTTCGCGCACCTCCAGCGGCTCAGCATCCCGTTCTTCGACCGGAACCCGGTCGGCCGGTTGATGACTCGGGTGACCGCGGACGTGGAGACTCTGAACGAGCTCTTTTCCTCCGGCGTGGTGGCGGTCTTCGGCGATCTCTTCACCCTGCTCGCGATCGCCGGGGTGATGATCTGGACCGATTGGCAGCTCGCGCTGGTGAGCTTTCTCGCGATGCCGCTCCTCTGGCTCGTGGTGACCGCGTTCCGTCGCGCGGTGCGCGAGGCGTTTCGCGAGATCCGGCTCCGGGTGGCGCGGATGAACGCCTATCTGCAGGAGCAGCTCGCCGGGATGCGGGTGATCCACCTCTTCAATCGCGAAGCGGCGTCGGCGGCCGGGTTCGAGCGGGTGAACCGGGCGCACCTCGACGCCCACCTCCGCTCGATCAACCTCTACGCGATCTTCTTTCCCGCGGTCGAGCTGGTGACGGCGATCGCGACCGCGCTGATCCTCTTCGAGGGCGGGCGGCGGATCACCGACCTGACGCTCAGCGTCGGGGTGCTGGCCGCGTTCATCCAGCTGGTGCGTCGCTTCTTCCGGCCGCTCCAGGATCTCTCCGAGAAGTTCAACCTCTTCCAGGGCGCCGTGGCGAGCGGGGAGCGGGTCTTCCGCCTGCTCGACACCCCGGTGACCGTGGTGGAGCCGGCCGCGCCGACGCGCTTGCCGCAACCGGTGCGCGGCGAGGTCGAGTTCGATCGGGTCTGGTTCCGCTACGCGGACGACGGCCCCTGGGCGCTTCAAGACGTGAGCTTCCGAGTGGCCGCCGGCGACACCGTGGCGCTGGTCGGCCACACCGGCGCGGGCAAGACCACGGTCGTCAATCTCCTGCTCCGCTTCCACGACCCCACGCGGGGACGGATCACGCTCGACGGCATCGATCTCCGGGAGCTCGACCTGGACGAGCTGCGCTCGCAGTACGGCTACGTGCAGCAGGATCTCTTTCTCTTCACCGGAGACCTGATGCGCAACCTGGCGCTCGATCCCACGACCAGTGAGGCCGAGGTCCGGCGTGCCGCGGAACGGGTCGGCGTCGCCGACTTCGTGGAGAGCCTGCCGGGGGGCTACGGCCACGTCCTCACCGAGCGCGGCCGCAACGTGAGCGTCGGAGAGCGGCAGCTGCTCAGCTTCGCGCGGGCGCTCGCGCGCGACCCGGCGATCCTGCTCCTCGACGAGGCGACCAGCTCGGTGGACTCCGCGACGGAGGTCGTGATTCAGAACGGCATCGCCGAGCTGATGGCGGGACGCACCGCGATCGTCGTCGCGCATCGGCTCAGCACCATTCAGACGGCGGACGAGATCCTGGTGATGCACCGCGGCCGGATCGCGGAGCGGGGAACCCACCGCGCGCTGCTGGCGCGTGACGGGGTCTACCGCCGGTTGTCGGCGGTGGGCCTGGGGTGACCCCGGCTCGGGCAGCGGATCCGGGTGGGGTGCGATAACTCGTTGGGTTACATAGAGATCAGCGGCGGGCCGGTGGCCGGAGAACCGGGCTGACTCGGCTTGCCAACCCGTTCGGCTGGGCCTACACTTACTCGCGATTATTCGGACGGGAACCTGCACCTAATGCAGCTCCAATACGGCGAACACCGGATCACCGTGGCCGCCGAGGCACTCGCTATCGGTTCGGACGCCGCGGCCGCTATCCGGCTCGCCGGTGCGTCGGTCGCCCCACGGCACGCCGTGGTGCGGCGGTCCGGCAGCACCGCCATTCTCGAGCCGACTGGCGGCGGAGCCATCGCCATCAATGGCACCCCGATCGGCCGCGACCCCACGCCGCTCTTCCACGGCGATCGGATCGCCATCGCGGGTCACGAGATCCTGGTCCTCGACGAGTCGACCGAGGGACAGGCGACCCAGGTGCTGGAGGCGCCGGCCGCACGACAGCGGTCGGAGGCCCCGCCGGCGGCGAGCCGGCTGGTGAATCTCTCGGATGGGCGCGAGTATCAGGTGAACGTCGCGCCCTTCGTCTTCGGGCGGGAGGCGACCTCCGCCGTGGTGATCACCTCGCCGGACAGCTCCCGGCGTCACGCCGAGATCGTCAACCGCCCGGACGGCGACGTGCTGGTGGACCTGAGCAGCAACGGCACCTTCGTGAACGGCACCCGGGTGAGCGGCCGGCATGAGCTCAAGGCGCTCGACGTGATTCGGATCGGCGCGGAGGAGTTCCGCTACTATCCCGCGCCGAGCCGGCCCGAGCCCCCGGTCGCCCCGGAGGGCGCCGCCTTTCGGCTCGGCGATACCCTGGTTGGCTTGCCCCAGCTCTCGATGCCCCAGGGCACCGGGCGGCCGGCGGCGGAGCGCGCCGCGCCGACGCCGCTTGCCTCGCTGCTGGTCAAGAAGGGCCAGCTCAAAGGCGATCGGGTCAGCATCACCACTCCCGTCGTGAACCTCGGCCGGGCCGAGTACAACGACGTCCGGCTGCCCGATCCGAGCATCAGCGCGAGCCACGCCAAGCTCCAGCTGCGCGAGGGCGTCTGGATGATCGCCGACACGGGGTCCACCAACGGCACGCTGGTGGACGACATCCCGGTCTCGGACGAGACCCCGCTGTCGCCCGGGTCGGTCATCGGCCTGGGCGAGGTGCGGCTCCTGTTCGAGCCGCGCGACAAGGGTGGCGCCAAGGCGGCCGGCACCCAGGTGCTGCGTCCCCCGGCTCCGGAGCCGCGGGTGGTCGGTCCCTCGGATTCCGAGACGCCCGCGCGCCGGCTCTGGCCCGCGATCGTGGTGGTGGTCCTCCTCGCAATCGTCGCCGCGGTGGCGCTGCTCTCTTAGCCCATGCTGATTTCCTGCGCGGGAGACACGCACGTCGGCGTCGTGCGAAGCGGCAACGAGGACAGCTTTCTGCTCGACTACCAGCACGGCCTCTTCATCGTGGCCGACGGCATGGGCGGGCACGCGGCCGGCGAGGTCGCGAGCGAGATGGCCGTCGAGATCATCGCCAAGGAGCTCGGCGTGCTGCGGGGGCTGACCGAGGCCGGAGCCGGGGAGCGGATGCGCGAAGCGATCCGCCGGGCCAACGCCGCGATCTTCGACCGGACCCTCGCGGAAGCGGACAAGCGCGGCATGGGCACCACCACCACGGTGCTGGTGCTGACCGCCAGGCGCTACCTGATCGGCCAGGTCGGCGACAGCCGGGCCTATCTCCTCCGCGAGGGGAAGCTCGCCCAGCTCACCAAGGACCACAGCTACGTCCAGGAGCAGGTCGATGCGGGGCTGCTCACGGCGGAACAGGCCCGGACCCACCCCTACAGCAACGTGATCACCCGCTGCGTCGGGGCCAACGAGGACGTGGTGCCCGACCTCTACTTCGGCAACCTGCGCAAGGGCGACGTGCTGCTGCTCGCCTCGGACGGGTTGACCGGGATGCTCGAGGACGAGCACCTGCTCGACATCCTCGCGGAATCGGGCACCCCCGAGAGCTGGGTCGGTCGGATGATCCACGAAGCCAACCGCCGCGGCGGGCTCGACAACATCACCGCGATCATCGTCCGCGTCGACGAGGTCGATCCGCCCTCCACCTGAGCGCTGCGGCGCCGGGCGCGCCTTCGATGTTCGACCGCTCCGCCGATCTCTACGATCTCATCTACGGGCAGCTCAAGGACTATCCCGCGGAAGCCGCCTCGATCGCGGCGCTGATCCGCAAGGAAGCGCCGAGCGCCCGCACTATCCTCGATGTCGCCTGCGGCACCGGAGAGCACGCTCGGCTCCTGACGGAGCAGCACGGCTATCTGGTCGACGGCCTCGACCTCGAGCCTGCGTTCGTCGGGATCGCCGCCGGGAAGCTCCCAGCGGGGCGGGTGGTCCAGGCTGACATGGCGGAGTTCGAGCTCGACCGGCACTACGACGTGATCCTCTGCCTCTTCAGCGCGATCGGCTATCTGCTGAGTCCGGAGCGCACCACGTCCGCCCTCCGCCACTTCCGAGAGCACCTCTCCCCAGGAGGGCTCATCGTGGTGGAGCCGTGGCTCGAGCCCGGCAAGATGACGGACGGGCGGCTCTTCGTGAAGCAGGTCGAAACGCCCGAGCTCGCCGTCGTGCGGATGAGCCGGACCGAGGTCGACGGACGAGTCTCCCGGCTCACGTTCGAGTATCTGGTGGGTCGGCCCGCGACCGGAATCGAGCGGCTCACGGAGCGTCACGAGCTGCTGATGCTGACCAGCGACGAAATGATGGACTGCTTTCGCGCGGCCGGTCTCGACGCCCACCATGATCCCATCGGACTGACCGGCCGCGGGCTGTTCGTCGCGCGGTCGGCTGGCTAACCGAGCAGCGAGCTCCCGCGGTCGAGCCGGCCGCGAACCTCTTCGTCGGACATCGCCGCGAGCTGGGCCAGTCCGCTCACCGGCCCCGCGACAGGCCCGGGGGCGAACACCCGGAACCGGCGAGCGCTCTGATAGAGCTCCGAGGCGATCCGCGGCAAGCCGAGCTGACCCGCGCGGCCCTGGTCGGTCAGCCGCTCCACCGTGCCCGCCCGAGTCCGAAGCGGCAGGTCGACGCTCAGCATGCCGGCCCGCTCGGGGTAGTCGATCAGCAGCCCGCCGGGCGCGAGGCCGAGCTCGAGGGCCACGGCGTCCTCGACCCGCTCGAGCAGGTCGGCGTCGGCGCAGAGCCAGGCCCCCTCGGTGCCCGGCACGTCGCTGGCCGGCAGGTCGAGCGCCCGCTTGTAGAGCCGGCGCTCGTGCACCGCGCGCGCGAGCCCGGTCGGATCGGCGGCCAGGAGCCGCTCCACGATCGCCCCGTCGGTCGCCTCGGCGATGGTCTCCGAAGCGAGACCGCCATCCCGCACCGCCGTCCGCACCGCCCGCTAGAACATGCAGGTGGCCGAGCGGACCGC
>JBFXAS010000208.1:0-9859 GCA_050184075.1 Gemmatimonadales bacterium | reverse complement strand
CTCTTCGGGACCCAGTGGCGGGAGGTGCCGGCGGCGCCGACCGGCGTGCCGCTGGTCGCCGACGCCTCGAGCGACATCTTCAGCCGACCGATCGACGTCGCCAGGTACGGGCTGATCTACGCAGGGGCGCAAAAGAACCTGGGCCCGTCCGGGATCGTCCTGGTGATCGTGCGCGACGACCTGGTGGAGCGGGGGCCGGACACGATCGCGACGATGCTCCAGTACCGGACCTACGCCAAGGACCGCTCGCTCTACAACACCCCGCCGACCCTGGCCATCCACGCGGTCGGCCTGGTGCTCCAGTGGATCGAGGCGGGCGGCGGGCTCGCGGCGATGGAGGAGAGGAACCGGGAAAAGGCCGCGCTGCTCTACGACCTGCTGGACCAAAGCGGGTTCTATCGCGGCACGGCGGCGCCGGGAAGCCGCTCGCACATGAACGTCTGCTTTCGGGGCCCGAGCGAGGAGTTGGAGAAGCGCTTCTGCGCCGAGGCCGAAGCGCGCGGCCTGGTCGGGCTCAAGGGGCACCGCTCGGTGGGCGGGATGCGCGCGAGCATCTACAACGCCTGCCCGCGCGAGAGCGTGGTGGCCCTGGTCGAGTTCATGAAGGAGTTCGAGCGCGCCAACGGGTGATCAGCCGCCGCGGGCCAGCTCCGCGCCGCGCTGGCGCACCCGGGCGACGATGGCGCTGAGACCCTGGGTCCGCATCATGCCGAGCGCCTGGTCCAGGCCCATCAGGTGGAGCAGGTCGAGCGGAAGCTTCGCCGCGACCTCCGGCGGCTGACCGTCGAGCGCGCCGACGAGGAGCGAGACGAAGCCGCGTACCGTGGGCGACTCCCGCGGGACGTCGGCGTGGAAGCGGAGTCGCCCCCGCTCCGCGTCGAGCCAGAGGAAGACCGGCGTCTGGCACTCGGGCACGCGGTGCCGCTCCCGCTCGCTCGCCACGGCGAGCGGCTCCGGCAGCGGCGGGAGCTTCCGGGAGGCGTCGAGCAGCGCGTCCAACCGGGTGGCCCGATCGGCGCGCTGAAACCGGCGGATCAGCTTGTCGAGGTCCACGGGGCGTCCCACATTCGTAGCAAATGGAATCTAGCATGTCCGAGAACCAGGCTTCGCTGCCGTCACCGGTCGTCGATCCGGAGTGGCTCGCTGGCCACCTCGCCGAGCCGAACCTCGTCGTGGTCGACGCGTCGTGGTATCTGCCCGCGATGGCTAGGGATCCGAAGGCCGAGTATCAGGCGGGGCACCTGCCGGGCGCGATCTTCTGGGATCTCGACGCGCTCTCCGAGCAGGACACCGGCCTGCCGCACATGCTACCCTCACCGGAGACCTTCGCGCGGCAGGTCGGGGCGCTGGGCATCGGGAACGACGATCGGGTCGTCGTCTACGACGGCTCCGGCACCAACCTGAGCGCGCCGCGCGTCTGGTGGGAGCTCAGGGCGTTCGGGCACGACCGGGTGGCGGTGCTCGACGGCGGTCTGGCCGGTTGGCGCGCCAAGGGGTACGCGACGGAGGGCGGGATCGTGCGCCGCGACCCGACCCGCTTCGTCGCGCGGCCCCGGCCGGAGCTCGTCATCAGCCTCGAGCAGGTCACGGCGGCGATCGGGAGCGGCTCGGCCCAGCTGCTCGACGCGAGGAGCGCCGGACGCTTCGCCGCCCGGGAGCCCGAGCCCCGGCCCGGGATCCGGGGCGGCCACCTGCCCGGAAGCCGGAACCTGCCGTTCGGCGAGCTGGTCGACGCCTCGGGTCGGCTCCGCTCCGCGGCCGAGCTCCGCGCGCTGTTCGGGAACGCCGGCGTCGATCTCGACCGCCCGGTGATCACCTCCTGCGGCTCGGGCGTGAGCGCGTGCGCGCTGGCGCTCGCGCTCGCCGCCGTCGGCCATCGGGACGCCGCGGTATACGACGGCTCGTGGACCGAGTGGGGTGGTCGCGCCGACACGCCGATCGACACCGGTCCGCCGACCGGCGCCTAACGGTCGTCCCGCCCGGCGGTCCGGCTCCGCACCCGGCCGCAGCGACGGGCGAGCGTCGGTGGCGCGGGGTGATAGGGCATCAACCGGGCGGCCCGCTCGGCATGATCGAGCGCGGCCGGACACGGCGCCCGGAGCGCCAGCAGCACCTCCAGCCGGTAGCTGCTCCCATCGAGTTTGAGCGCCCGCTCCAGCCGATCCCGGGGCGTCCCGGCCCCCGCCACGACCACGCTCGCGAGCTGCGCGGCGCTCCGCCCGGCCGCGAGCGTTGTCCAGAGCACGGCGGCCAGCGCGATCCATCGCGCCCGCCCGGCCCGTGACGCCACCGTGGTGAGCGCCCGGGTCTCCGGCACGGTCGACGCCAGGCCGGCCATCGCGATCGCGGTCGGTGGCGCGAGCAGCAGCACCGCGTCGAAGCACCCCATCACCGACAGGCCGGCCAGCAGCGCGAGCGCCATCGCCGCGCGGACCCGCTCGTCGAGGTCGGCGGAACGCAGCCGGCGCAGCGCCACCACGGCCAGCACGAGACCGGTCCCGAGGGCGAGCAACAGGCCGAGCGGGCCGCGCTCCACCAGCAGCGCCACCCAGTCGCTGCTCGGCCAGGGATTGGTGGGCATCGGGTCCGCCACCGCGAACGACGGGTCGCCCTCGCTGGTCACCAGCGGGTACTTCACCGCCCAGTTGCCCGGTCCGGTTCCGAACACCGGATCCATCTTGACCAGATCGAGACTGTTCCGGTACTGAATCAACCGGCCGCGGCCGGAGCCCTCGCGGTAGTTGACGACGTCGCGGAGCGAGTCGCGGTACGGGGTGTCCGACTTCCAGCTGAGCTGCAGCGGAAGCGCCAGCAGCGACAACAGTCCGAGCGCCGCGCCGCTCGCGAGCGACAGCCAGGCGCCCCGGGCGATGCGGACCTCCTGCTTGCGGTTGCCGAGGGCGAGCAGCACCACGCCGACGCCGCCGACCGCGGCAAGGCCGAGCCACGCCGCTCTCGAGCGCGAGAGCAAGACGAAGCCCACCATGCCGGCCAGCGCCAGCGCCGCCGGGAGCCATGCCGTCCGGCCACGGCTCGCGATCGCGAGCCACCCGACCAGCGGCAGGCCGAGCACCGCGAGGTGCGCCAGGAAGTTGCGGTTGCCTAACAGTCCTCCCGGCGACCGGGTCGGCGCCAGCAGCTCGGATTCCCAGCCGAGCGCCTCCGCCAGCCCGGTCGCCACCGCGGCGGCCACGATCGCCACCAGCGCCCATCCCAACCCCCGCCGGAGCGCAGGCGCACCCGCCACGAGCTGGCGGACGCCGACGAAGACGATCGCGCCCGAGGTGGTCAGCGCGGCCGCCCTGAGCGCGAGCCAGTGGTTGGTGGCGAAGAGCCCGGAGACGATCGACCAGGCGGCGAGCGTGAGCGACGCCCACTCGACCACCCCGAGCGTGAGCGGCCGGCGAAGCGCCAGCATCGCCACCAGGCCGAGCGCCGTCAGGTTGAGCGCCAGCTCTTTCGGGAACGCGAACCGGTCGAGGTCGAACAACGGCGCGGCCACGGCCCCGAGGACGGCGGCCGCCAGCCCCAGGGCGAGGAGGGCGATCCCGACGCCGCGCCAAGCCATCGTGGGATTGTAGAAACCGGCGGTTCCCCGGCAAGGGGCTACATTTGACGTAGGGCTGAGGAGGAAGTCGCGCTCGCGGCCACCGATCGGCCGGTGCCCGACACGATCCGGCGGATCGAGGACGAGCGGGTGCCGGCGGGTCTGGTCGGGCTCGCCTCGTATCTCGAGGAGCGGATGATCGCGCGCTGCGCGGTGCCCGAGGAGGTCGCCCGGCTGATTGCGGAGCGCGGGCTCTTCGACCAGCCGGTCCAGCTGGTGCTCGCGGCTCGCACCGAGGAGCCGGGACTCCAGTGCCGGCTCTTCGCGATTGTCGACATGGGCGAGGGTGAGGACGAGGACGGCGAGCGGGAGCCCTGGGCCGACTCGGTGCCCGGCGCCGGCTTCGACTCCGAGAGCGAGGACGAGCCGTCGCAGGCCATGGTCTTTCTCGGCCAGGTGGTCCGCTTCCGCTCGGATCGCAAGCACCCCGACGACCTCGCGCTCGAGACGGCCGACGTGCTCCGCCGGATCGTCGAGGGCCAGGCCGTCGAGGTGGTGGACAAGGTGCTGCGCGACCTGCTCGGCGACGCCGACGTCTGACGGTCCGCACCGAGGAGAGCAGCCAATGGAGAAGATCGAAGAGCGGGGGTACGCCCATCCCGAGGCGCTGGCCAGCACCACCTGGGTCGCCGAGCATCTGGACGACCCCAAAGTGCGGCTGCTCGAGGCCAACGAAGACGTGCTGCTCTACGACACCGGACACATCCCGGGCGCGCTCAAGCTCGATTGGCTCGAGGACCTCAACGATCCCGTGGTCCGCGACTACCTCGGCCCCGAAGGCATGCAGCGTCTCCTCCGTGCCAAGGGGATCGACGACGACACCACCGTGGTCTTCTACGGCGACGCCAACAACTGGTGGGCCACCTACGCGTTCTGGGTCTTCCGGCTCTTCGGCCTCGAGAAGCTGGCGGTGATGGATGGCGGGCGTCTGCTCTGGAGCGAGGAGGGGAGACCGATGACCACCGAGGTGCCGGTGGTGCCGCCTGGCGGGATCGAGGTGGGGGCCCGGCACGACCGCGGGATTCGGGTGGCCCGCGACGAGGTGCTCTCCCACCTGCGGGCCCGGCGCCCGCTGATCGACGTGCGGAGCCCCGAGGAGTTCCGGGGCGAGCGCCTCCACATGCCCGCCTATCCCAACGAGGGCGCGCTCCGCGGCGGGCACATCCCGGGCGCCAGGAACGTACCCTGGGCGCGGGCGGTCGATCCCGACACCCATACCTTCAAGAACGCGGCCGCGCTTCGGGAAATCTACGGGACGGAGGCCGAGTTGGAGTCGGACGACGACGTGGTGGTCTACTGCCGGATCGGTGAGCGGTCCTCGCACACCTGGTTCGTGCTGACCTATCTGCTGGGGTTTCGCCAGGTCCGCAATTATGATGGGTCCTGGACCGAGTGGGGCAATTCGGTCCGGGTTCCCATCGAGCGCGGTTGACTCGAACGCACCAACGCGGAGAACGTCTCCTGTATGCTGTCGCTGTTGCTCAGTGCGGCGCTGGTCGCGCCTGCCGTGGCCGCCGATTCCATCACCTGGCGGATCGACACCAATCACTCCGAGATCACCTTCCGGGTGCGCCACTTCCTCACCAAGGTCCCCGGCACGTTCAACAGCTGGAAGGGCGAGATCGTGGTCGATCCGGCCGACCTCGGCGCCGGCCGCGTCGAGGTCACGATCGACGCCGCCACCATCGACACCAAGCATGAACGCCGGGACAGCGACCTCCGGTCCAGCAACTTCTTCGCCGTCGACAGCTTCCCGACCATCACCTTCACGAGCAGCACGGTGGCGATCGAGGGGGCGTCGATCCGGGTCACCGGCGATCTGACGATGCGCGGCGTGACCCGATCCGTGGTGCTGTCCGGCGAATACGCCGGCCCGCTGGGCCCGCCGGAGCCGCGACGCCAGCGTCTGGGCTTCAGCGTCTCCACCACGATCAACCGCCTCGACTACGGCATCAAGTGGAATCGCCTCGTCGAGGGCTCCAACATGCTCGGCGACGACGTCGAGATCACCATCAACGTCGAAGCGGTGAGGACCTGACGTGACCGCAACCACCAGCACGACCGCCGCCCCCATCACGATGGAAGACGGCACCCTCACGGTGCCCGACCATCCGATCATTCCGTTCATCGAAGGCGACGGCACCGGCCCCGACATCTGGCGGGCGTCGAAGCGGGTCTTCGATGCCGCCGTGGCGAAGGCGTACGGCGGCGCGAGGAAGATTGCCTGGCACGAGGTGCTGGCCGGCGAGAAGGCCAAGAACCAGGTCGATGATTGGCTTCCCACGGCGACCCTCGACGCGATCCGGAGCCACCTCGTCGCGATCAAGGGACCGCTCACCACGCCGGTCGGCGGCGGGATCCGCTCGCTCAACGTGGCGCTCCGCCAGCAGCTCGATCTCTACGCCTGCATTCGGCCGATCCGCTGGTTCGAGGGCGTCCCGTCGCCGGTGCGGCATCCCGAGCTGGTCGACATGGTGATCTTCCGGGAGAACACGGAGGACATCTACGCCGGGATCGAGTACCGCGCCGGCACGCCTGAGGCCAAGGCGGTGCGGGACTTCCTGATCGGCCAGATGGGCGCGCGGACGATTCGCTTTCCGGAGACCAGCTCGTTCGGGATCAAGCCGGTGTCCGAGGAGGGCTCCAAGCGGCTGATCCGGGCGGCCATCAACTACGCGGTCGCCGAGGGTCGGAAGAGCGTCACCCTGGTGCACAAGGGCAACATCATGAAATTCACGGAAGGCGCCTTCCGTGACTGGGGCTATGAGCTGGCCAAGGAGGAGTTCGGCGCGACCGAGATCGATGGCGGCCCCTGGTGCCAGCTACCGGGCGGTCTGGTGATCAAGGACGTGATCGCCGACGCCTTCCTGCAGCAGATCCTCACCCGGCCCGCCGAATACGACGTGATCGCCACGCTCAACCTGAACGGCGACTACATCTCGGACGCGCTCGCCGCGCAGGTCGGCGGCATCGGGATCGCGCCCGGCGCCAACATCAACTACGTGACCGGGCACGCCATCTTCGAGGCGACCCACGGCACCGCGCCCAAGTACGCCAACCAGGACCGGGTCAACCCCGGTTCGGTGATCCTCTCCGGCGAGATGATGCTCCGCTATCTCGGCTGGAAAGAGGCGGCGGATCGGATTCTCAAGGGTCTCGACAAGGCGATCGGGCAGAAGCGGGTCACCTACGACTTCCATCGGCTGATGGAGGGCGCGACGCTGCTCAAGACCAGCGAGTTCGGCGACGCCCTGATCGAGTCGATGTAGTGCTCGCCCGGGGGCCGCGGGTCATTTGACCCGCCGCTCCCAGGCGAGGACCGAGTCCTTGGGCGTCGAGGGCGGGGCCAGCAGTGTGGTCTTGAGCGAGTCGCCCACCCGCCACTGCTCCAGCACCACCGGACCGAACGCGGTCCCGTAGTGGACCCTGAGCTTCGGCTCGGTCAGCTCGAAGCGCTCGGGCGTCCATCCCTCCACCAGTCGAATCGAGCCGCCGAGCCAGGTGATCGCCTCCAGGGCGGTCACGTCCTTGCCACCGGGAAGGGCGTTGCCGGGCCGACCCGCGGCGTCCCGGGCCCGGAGCAGCGCGGGCGCCTGGTCGGCCCGCCTCGACTCCCGGAGGGGCGCGCTGGGCTCCGCCGCCCGCTCCGCGGCGACCGATTCCCGGGCGGGAGTGGGTGGGGGCGGGGGCGGCTGCTCCTCTTCCCGGGCGTCCTTCACGACGGTGTCGGCGCGCTTGGCGCTCGGTACGGCGGTCGGCGTCTGCCGCGCCGGCGTGGCTGGCTTGCGCTCGTCGCCCGCGGCCTCTCGCGCCTCCGTCGAAGGCGCGGGCTCGGTCGCGAGATCCTGGTCGGCCGCGGCCAGCTTGTCGACCGGCGATGAATCCGACGCCCCGAGCGCGAGAGGGGTGGGGGCGTCGGCCTCGATCGCCGACTGGCCGGCGCGTCCCTGCGCCAGATAGCCGAGCGACGCGGCGAGCAGGACACTGGCGGCCCAGGCGAGCCGGGTCGCCATCGGCGACCAGCGCCGCCTGGCACGCTCGGTCGCGGGGGAGGCCGGCACCGGCCGCCCCTCGGTGGCTCGAGGCGCCGCAGCGGCGGCCAGGGCCGGCATCGCCACCGCTTCGTCGAGCTGGCCGATCAGGGCGAGTGCTTCGCTCCGGAACTCGTGGGCGCTCTCGAGCCGCTCGCGACACTCCTCGCAGCGGGCGAGGTGCTCCTCCAGCTCCTGGGCCTCGGTCGAAGGGACTTCGCCGTCGAGCAGCGCGTTGAGCGTGCCCTCGTCAGGATGCAACATCACGCTTCTCCTCCATAGCCCGGTAGGTCTCCACCAGGCGGCGCCGCGCGCGCGCCAGCGTGGTCCCTATCGAGCCCCGCGCCAGCCCGGTGCTCTCCGCGATTTCGTCGTACGAAAGCCCCTCGGCGCTCAGCAACAACACTTCACGATCCCGCTCGCTCAGCTCGCCGAGCGCCTTCCGCACCTGTCCGATCCGCTCTTCCCGGAGCATCGGCTCGTCCGGGCTGGGCGCGCTCGAGGGCTGCTCGGCCCGATAGAGCTCGAGCCGGCGCCCCCGCCGCACGGCCCGGCGGCCCTCCTCCCGAACCAGGTTGAGGGCCACGGCAAAGAGCCAGGGTCGCGGGTTCCGTGGGGGCGCGGCCACCGCCCGCGCAAAGACTTCCTGTGCGAGCTCTTCAGCCCGTTCCAGGTCCCCCGTCCGGCGATGGAGCATCCGGACCAGGGAGCCGTGGTACTGGGTGTAGAGCTCCTCCGGGAAGCCTGACATGACACCTCGGATCCTGGGTTCTACGGTCTGGGCCCGGCGCTCTGGTGCCCCGGTCGCCAATGCCACGGGGAGATGCCGGCCGCGGCTCCCGGAACACATCGGGCGCCTCCGGGCTTCCGGAACTCAGCCCTGGGCGGGGTCCAGCGCCGTCCGGACCGCCTCGGACAGCTCGGCGACGGTGAACGGCTTGTGAATGAACAGCACGCCCGGCTCGGTGAGGCCCTGACGATCCACCTCGTCGCGGGCGTATCCGGACATGAAGATAACGGCGGTTTCGGGGCGCTCCTGCTTGAGCACGTGGGCCAGCCGGAGGCCGTTCAGCTCGGGCATCACCACGTCGGTCAGCAGGAGGTCGATCGGGCCCGCGTGCTCCCGGCTCACCAGCAGGGCGTCGGCCCCGTGGCGGGCCTCGAGCACGGTGTAGCCGGCGTTCGACAGAATCTTCCGCACCATCCGGCGCACCGACTCGTCGTCCTCCGCGACGAGCACGGTCTCCGACCCGCAACGGACCGCGTGCCGGCCGTCCTCGCGGCCGTCGTACACGGCTCCGTCCGGCTGCTCCGGGAAGTAGATCGTGAACTCGGTCCCCCGCTCGGGGGCGCTCCGGAATCCGATCCGCGCCCCGCTCTGCTCGACGATGGCATACACCGTCGAGAGTCCGAGACCGGTGCCCTGGCCCGGCGGCTTGGTCGTGAAGAAGGGCTCGAAGATGTGGGCCTGGGTTTCCTGGTCCATCCCGCGACCGGTGTCACTCACCGAGAGGACGGCGTAGCTCCCGCCGTCGAGGTGGGTGAGCGCGTCGGCCTCGTACGACGCGCCCAGCCGGCGGCCGGTCTCGATCGTGAGGCGCCCGCCGCCCGGCATGGCGTCCTGCGCGTTCACTACCAGGTTCATCAGGATCTGGTGGATCTGCGCCGGATCGGCCAGGACCCAGAGGGGATCCGGCTGCACCCGCACCACGATCTCGGTATCGGCGCGGAACAGCCGGCTCAGCATCGAGCGCACCTCGTCGACCACCACGTTGAGATCCACCACCCGCCGGTGGACCACCTGCTGCCGGCTGAAGGCGAGCAGCTGCCGGGTGAGCGAGGTGGCCCGGTCGACGGCCCGCGAGATCTCCAGCAGGTCCGCGCGCGCCGGGCCGGCCACGGAGGGGTCCGCCACCAGCAGGTCGGTGTAGCCGCGGATCGCCGTGAGCAGGTTGTTGAAGTCGTGCGCGATGCCGCCGGCCAGCCGTCCCACGGCCTCCATCTTCACCGACTGCTGCAGCTGCCGTCCACTCTGCTTCAGCTGTTCCGCCGCCGCGAGCTGCTCGGTCATGTCCTTGGCCACCACGTAGATGCCGCCGACGTTGCCGCCGCTCAGGAGCGGCACGAAGGTCATGTCGACCTCGAGCTTGGTGCGGCCCCGCGGATGGATCCCGAGGGTAAAGCGCTGCGGGTAGCCTGTCAGCGCCCGCCGGAGCCGTTC
>JBFXAS010000207.1:0-9970 GCA_050184075.1 Gemmatimonadales bacterium | reverse complement strand
CGCGGAGGGCCAGGCCGAGCGGCTGGCCGAGGCGGGGGTCGACCGGTTCAATCACAATCTCGAGTCGTCCCGCAGCTTCTATCCCGGTGTCTGTTCGACCCACACCTTCGACGACCGGATCACCACAGTGAAGCGCGCCAAGGCGGCCGGGATGGAGGCCTGCTGCGGCGGGATCATCGGGATGGGCGAAACGCTGCAGGACCGGGTCGAGCTCGCTCTCGAGCTGAGAGCGCTGGAGGTCGAGTCGATTCCGGTCAACTTCCTCGACCCGCGGCCGGCAACGCCGCTCGCCGACCGGACGGCGCCGAGTCCGGAGGAGTGTCTCCGCGCGCTCGCGATGATGCGCTTCGTCAATCCGACCCGGGACATCCGGGTGGCCGGCGGGCGCGAGGTGAGTCTCGGCGCGCTCCAGGCCCTCGCCCTCCTTCCGGCCAACTCGATGTTCGTCAACGGCTATCTCACCACGCCTGGGGCCGGTTGGGAAGCCGATCTGGCGATGATCGAGGAGGCCGGCTTCACCGTGGCCAGTCCGGTCGCGGCCTGAGCCGCTCGGGCGCGATGCGGCGGACCGTGGTCGTCACCGGCACCGACACCGGGGTCGGGAAGACGGTGGTGACCTGCGCGCTGGCGCGGAGCCTCCGCGCCCGGGGTCACGACGTGGTGGCGATCAAGCCGATCGAGACCGGGTGCGACGCGGCCGCCAGTGCCGGGGAGGACGGTGCCCTCCTCGCGGCGGCCGCCGGGCAGGCGAGCCCTCGGGTCGCCCTCCATCGCTTCCGGGAGCCCGTGGCGCCGGTCGTGGCAGCGGGGGGCGAGGCCGAGACCCCTGGCTTGGCGTCGGTGGTCAACGCGATCCGGTCGCGCGCGGCGCCTAACGGGATCACGCTGGTCGAGGGCGCGGGTGGCCTGCTCTCCCCGCTGGCGTGGGATTGGGGCCTGGCCGACTTGGCCAGCGCGCTCGACGCCTCCGTGCTGCTGGTGGCCGCCGACCGGCTCGGCAGCTTGAACCACACCCTGCTCACCGTGGCTTGCCTCGACCAGCGAGGGCTCGAGCTGCTCGGCGTGGTGCTCTCGGCGCCGCCGGAGCCCGACGCCTCCACCGGCGGCAACGCGGCCGTGCTGGCCCGGCTGCTGCCCGGTCGACGGCTCGCAGCGCTACCGCGTCTCATCCCTGCCGAGCGCGACGGTTGCGGGCTCGACGAGGTGGCCGGATGGCTCGAGAGCTGAACCCCTTCATCGCTGCGTCCGGCCTCGATCCGCTGCTCGAGCGCGAGCTCGAGGAGTTGCGTGGGCAGGGGCTCCGGCGGTCGCTTCGGACGGTCGAGCGCGTCGGCGGCATGCTCTCGGTCGACGGCCGCCCCGTCGTCGACTTCGCCTCGAACGACTATCTCGCGCTCGGCCGGGATCCGCGAGTGATCGCCGCGGCCCGTGCGGCGCTCGAGCGGCACGGCGCCGGCGCCGCGGCGTCGCGGAGCCTCGCGGGCACCACACCGTGCCACGAGGAGGTCGAAACCGAGCTGGCCCTTCTGTACGGCGCGCCGGCCGCGCTGGCGTTCTCGTCGGGGTACGCAGCCAACGTCGGCACGCTCTCGGCGCTCGCCGGTGAGGGCGATGTGGTCTACTCGGACGCTTCCAACCACGCCTCGATCGTCGACGGCTGCCGACTCGCGCGCGCTCGGGTGCGGGTGTTCCCGCACGCCGATCTCGACGCGCTCGACCGGATGCTCGCGACCGAGCCGGCGGGAGGGGGGCGCAGGATCGTGGTGGTGGAGGGTGTCTACTCGATGGACGGCGACCTCTTTCCGCTGCCCGACCTGATCGCGGTGGCTCGGCGCCGGGAGGCGATGATCTATCTCGACGACGGACATGCCGCCGGGGTGCTCGGGCCCGAGGGGGCCGGCACTGCCGCGCACTTCGGGGCGGCGAGCGAGGTCGAGGTGACCCTCGCGACGCTGGGCAAGTCGTTCGGAGGGGCGGGTGGCGCCATCATCGGCTCGGCGACCCTCCGGGAGCTGCTCCTCAACCGGGCTCGCTCCTTCATCTTTTCGACCGGGATGCCGCCCGCGGTCGCCGCCGGCGTGGCCGAGGCCGTCCGGATCTCGCGGGCGGAGCCCTGGAGGCGGGAGCGGCTGCGAGCCAACGGTCTCCGACTCCGTCGCAGCCTCGCCGACCTGGGGTGGCGAGTGCCGGAGGGTCTGGTCGGTCACATCGTTCCCCTGGAGATCGGCGACCCCGACGCGACCGTGCGACTCGGCGAGCGCCTGCTCGCGGCGGGGTTCCTGGTGGCCGCGGTGCGTCCGCCGACCGTGCCGCCGGGCTCGTCGCGACTTCGGCTCACGGTCTCGACCGCTCACAGCGACGAGCAGATCGATGGGCTGGTGAGCGCGCTCGGCGCTCCAGCGGAGCCGCCGGCGTGAGCGGCGCGTCGTGGCCCGCGCTCGACCGGGCGCACATCTGGCACCCGTACACCCAGCACGCCACCGCCGGCGATCCGATCCCGATCGGCCGCGCCTCGGGCGCCTACCTCTACGACCAGACGGGTCGACCGATCCTCGACGCGATCTCGTCGTGGTGGGTCACCCTCCACGGCCACGCGCATCCCGTGATCGCCGATGCGATCGCCGAGCAGGCGAGGACTCTGGATCAGGTGATCTTCGCGGGTTGCACCCACGAGCCGGCCGCGCGGCTGGCCGCGGAGCTGGCGGGGCGGCTCCCCGAAGGGCTCGATCGGATCTTCTTCTCGGACGACGGGTCCACCGCGGTGGAGGTGGCGCTCAAGATCGCGCTCCAATACTGGCGCAATCGCGGGACGCCCCGCCACCGCGTCGCGGCGCTGGAGCACGCCTACCACGGCGACACCTTCGGCGCGATGAGCGCGAGTGGGCGAGGGCTCTTCACCGCCGCGTTCGACCAGCAGCTCTTCGCCGTGGACCGGCTGCCGGCCGCCGACGGCGAGGTGGAGACGGCGCTGGAGCGGTTGCTCGTCGATGGTGCCGCCGAGCTGGCCGCGGTGATCGTCGAGCCCAGGCTCCAGGGCGCCGGCGGCATGCGGGTCTGGAGCGCGGAGTCGCTCCGGGCGGTCCGGCGACTCACCCGCGAGCACGGCGTGCTGCTGATCGCCGACGAGGTGCTGACCGGCTTTGGACGGACGGGGCCGCTGTTCGCGACGAGTGGCGCGGAGGTGGTGCCCGACCTGATCTGTCTCTCGAAGGGGCTGACCGGCGGCCTGCTGCCACTCGGCGTCACGGCGGCGACGGACGAGCTGTTCGAGGCGTTCGCGGGTGCCGATCGCCGCCTCACGCTGTTTCACGGCCACTCGTTCACGGCCAACCCGCTCGCCTGCGCGGCGGCCCGTGCGAGCCTCGCCTTGCTCGACGAGGCCTGCGCGGCGCGACGCGCAGGCCTCGAGCGGGCCCATCACGCCGGCCTCGCGCCGCTCGACGGCCATCCCCGCGTTCGCCGACCCCGGGTGCTCGGCACCATGGCCGCCTTCGATCTCGACGGCGGGCGGGGATACCTGGATCCGGTCGGTCCGCGGCTGGCGCGATTCGCGCTCGACGCCGGGGTGCTGCTCCGGCCTCTGGGCGACGTGGTCTACCTGCTGCCGCCCTACTGCGTCACGCCGGAGGAGCTGGACTCCGTGTACGGAGTGATCGCCCGCTTCCTCGAGACGCTGGGCGATTGACCGCCCCGCCGCGTCCGCGGCGTGGCAACGGTTCGCTTGAGCGGGCTGGCCGAGAAAGCTGTGGCCCGCGCGTTCGAGCGGCTTCAGCGCTCGACCGCCGCGCGCACCGGGCGACCCGGCAGCGCGTCCGGCACCAGCTCGCCGTCCCGGACCACGAAGACACCGTTCACCAGGACGTGCGGGATTCCAGCGGACGGAAGTGTGGGCTCGGTGAACGTGGCGCGGTCGATCACGGTGGCGGGGTCGAAGATGGTGAGGTCGGCGTCCGCGCCGACCTCGACCCGACCCTTCCGGCGCATCGCCGGCACGTGGCCTTCGAGCCGCCGGGCGGGGAGGATCGTCATCCGGGCCAGTGCGTCGGCGAGGGTGAGCGCCCCGCGCTCCCGCACGTAGCGGCCGAGGATCCGGGCATAGGTGCCGGCGCCGCGGGGATGGCCGGTGCCGTTCACGAACGGCACCCCGTCGCTCGCGATCATCACGCCGGCGTGGGCGATCGCCCGCTCGACGTTCTCCTCCTTCATCATGTGGATCACCGCCCAGCCACCCTGGCGGCGATAGCGCTCGAAGCTCTCGCGGGTGAGACGCTCACCCGTGAGCGGCCAGGCCAGGTCGCCGTAATCGAGCCGCAGGTTGCTCTGCCAGCCGGGGTTGAACATCGCGGACTCGAGCCGGGTCGAGCCGGCCGTGTAGGGATAGACCTCGGTGGTGACGTTCTGTCCGGCCGCGCGGGCGGAGTCGAGCAGGGCGAGCGCCTCCGGCAGGTCGCCGAGCGAGCTGCTCGCGATGTGCACGACGTGGAGCGCGACCCCGGTCGAGCGGGCGGTGCTCACGGCTTCGCGGATGGCTCCGATGCCGAATGCCCGGGTGTGCACGAACACCGGCACGCCCCGATCCGCCGCCAGTTGGAAGAGCCGCTCGATCTCCTCGGGCGTGGCGCCCGGGCTGTAGTTGATTCCGAAGCCGACGCCGAGCGCGCCTTCGGCGAGCCCCTGGCGAAGCGCGCCCTCGAGCGCCTCGACCTGCGCCGCGGTGGCGGGCTGGTTGGCTCCGGCCGGCAGCGGTCCGAGCGCGGCGATTGCCTCGATGGCGGCGGGATTGGTGGAGGCGTGCAAGACCTCGAGCCCGTCGTGGAAGACGTAATAGCGCGCCCCGCGGTGGCCCACCGTGGCCCCGTAGTTGAGCGGCGAGTCGCCCTCGCGCGTGGCGTACCATTTGGCCACGGGAAACACCCCGGCCTCCATCTCCAGCGCGGTGGTGACCCCGTCGCGGGCCTGGATCTCCATGTCGCTCCGCGTCTGGCCGTGCGCGTGGAGGTCGATGAATCCGGGAGCCACGACCAGACCGGTCACGTCGACCACATTGGCGCTCCGCAGCGGGCGATCCGAGAGCGCGGCGACGCTGTCCCCTATGATGCCGACGTTCAGGACCGAGTCGAGCCCCGACCCGGGATCGATGACTCGTCCGCCCTCGAGGACCAAGTCGTAGGCTTGGGTGTCGGTGCAGCCGGTGACGAGCGCGGCGATGGCCGCGACTCCGACGAGGAGGCGCATCATCTCTCTCCGTGGCTCGGGTGGGAATCGATCGTCGGCTGCCAAGATACGACCGTCGGGTTGCGGGGCGCGAGCCGACCGGCGCCCGCCCGCCGGCGGAACGGCGTCGGCGGCGCGTCGGTGCCGACCTGGTCCTACCAGTCGGAGGGCAGGCGGTGGCCCTCCCGCCGCGCCGGAGCCGGCGTGGCCGCCGCCCGGTTATCGTTGAGGAGCACACTCTCGATCCGGAGCACTCGATGGGAGGGTCGACCGAGTCGGAGCACCTTGGTCGCCGGGTTGCGCTCGCCGGGATCGTCGCGAGCGCGCTGCTGGCGACCCTCAATCTCGTCGTCGGCGCCATGACCCGCTCCACCTCGGTGCTCGCCATCGGAGCCGAGTTCGCCGGCGACGTCCTCGCCTCGTCCGTCGTGCTGATCGGGATGACCGTCGCGGCCAGACCGGCCGACCAGGAGCACCCCTACGGGCACGGGCGGGTCGAGACGCTCGCCGCGTTCCTGGTGGGCGTCATCCTTGTGGGAGGCGGAATTGGTGTCTGCTGGACCTCGCTGCGCGCCGTCGGTGAGGTCCACGCGCCGCCGTCCGCCCTGGCGATCGTCGCGCTGGTCGTGGCCGTCGTGGTGCGAGGCGGGATGTCGGCCCTCAAGTTCAGGGTCGGCCGCCAGCTTCGGAGCGCGTCACTCGTGGCCGACGCCTGGAATGACGCCGTGGACATCCTGGCCGCGGCCGCCGCGCTCACCGCCGTCGGGCTGGCCAGGCACGACAGCGTGCGCTTCCTCGCTGCGGACCACTACGGCGGTTTTGCCGTGGGGTTGGTGGTGATCCTCACCGGCCTCCGGGTGCTCCGGAGCGCGTCGCTTGAGCTGATGGACACGATGCCGGAGCCGGCGGCGATGGAGGCGTTGCGAACCACGGCGCTCGAGGTCCCCGGCGTGCGCGGGGTCGACAAGTGCTATGCCCGGAAGACTGGTTTCAGCTATCACGTCGATCTCCACGTCGAGGTCGACCCCGAGCTCACGGTCAGGGCGTCGCACGCCATCGCCGGGCAGGTCCGGTCCCTGGTGCGGGAGCGGCTCGGTTGGGTCGCGGATGTCCTGGTCCACGTCGAGCCCGCGGTGCCTCCGGCTTCGGGTGAGCGCTTCTACCCGCCCGACTCACCGGGCTGACCCGATGCTGCCAGGGACCAGGATCAGGCGACCCGCTCGGGGTCGTGAGCCGCGGGACCACCTGCGCAAAGGAGTCGCCTTGCCTCGCGTCCTCGTTCTGATCGCCCTGCTGTGGTCCGCCGGCTGTGGATCGGCACCCTCCGCCCCGGCGTCGTTCTTGTTCCTGTGGGCCGCCGACTCGACTGGGGCGACCAGCGACTTCCTCGCCGTGATCGACGCCGATCCGGCCTCGCCAGGTTATGGCCAGGCGGTCGCCGCGCTTCCGACCGGCGAGTCGGGTAGCCACCCGCATCATACCGAGGACGTGCTCGCTCCAAGCGGGCACCTGCTGGCCAACGGCTTCGGGCGGGGTCGCACCTGGCTCTTCGACCTCTCGAACCCGCTCGAGCCCGCGATCCTGACCCATTTCGACGACGTCAGCGGGCTCAGCCATCCGCACTCCTTCCTCCGGCTCGCCGACGGCAAGGTGCTCGCCACGTTCCAGTACGCCGCGGGCGGCCATCGGACCGGCGGCCTGGTGCTGATGGACGAGCGCGGCATCCCCGAGCGGAGCGCCAGCGCGGTGGACACGACGATTCCCGACGAGCGGATCTATCCGTACGCCGTGGTCCCGATGCCGGGGATCGATCGAGCGATCTCCACCACCACCGACATGGACGAGAGCAACCTCGCGGCCACCTCGCCCTGGGTGCAGGTCTGGCGGCTCTCTGATCTGAGCCTGCTTCGCACCTTCTCGCTCGAGCCAGGGCCGCGTGGCGACGAGCACCAGCTCACCGGAGAGCCCCGTCTCCTTGCCGATGGCAGGAGCGTCTACGTTCACACGTTCAACTGCGGGCTGTACCTGATCCGCGGCGTGGACCAGCCCGAGCCGGTGGCGCGGTTCGTGTACGGGTTCGAGGGCAAGAACTGCGGGGTGCCGGTGTTGACCGGATCTCACTGGATTCAGCCCGTGCCGGAGGCGCACGCCGTGGTGGCGCTGGATCTGTCCGATCCAGAGCATCCCCGTGAGGTGGGCCGGGTCACCGTCGATGCGGACGAGGCGCCGCACTGGCTGGCGGTCGATCCCAAAGGCCGCCGGCTGGTGATGAACTCAGGTGGCTACGCCAGGGGCAATCGGCTGTTCGTGCTCGACCTGGACCCCGCCACTGGCAGCCTGACGCTCGACGGGCGCTTCAAGGACCCGGACGACTCGCGGCCCGGCATCGACCTCGACCGCCGGGCCTGGCCTCATGGGTTGCGTGGCAAGGCCGTGCCGCATGGAGCGGTCTTCTCGCGCTGAAGCCGCCTGCACCACGATTCGCCCGAGCTACTTCTTCGCGGCCACCGGCGCCATCTGCTCGCCGCAACAGATCTCCGAGTGCGGCATCCCCTCGGGGCAGGGGCAGGCCTTCTCGTAGACCAAGACCGCGCCGCACTTCTTGCACTCGTAACGATCTCCAACCTTCCGGGGCATCGATCTCCTCCTTGTAGGGGACGGCGGTGGGGTGGGTTTCTCTGGTCGCCAAGTTGCCCCCTGCAACGGGAAGACCGGGTGAAGGGCGGCCGAACCGGCCTTCAGTGAGCCTTTTCGGCGCCCGGGTTCCGTGCTCTCGAGTGAACCGAACCAAACCCTCGATGGGTCGCACAACCTTCCGTCCCGCGTGCCTCGCGATCGGCCTGGCCGCGCTCACCGGCGCCTGCCAGCCCGAGGCCGTGCTCGTCTCCGATACGGAGTCCTGGACCCTGCAGCTCGAGCAGCTGGATGACGGCCAAGCGACTCAGGGCCGCAACGTCTTCCCGATCCCCAACGTGCTGGTGCAGTTCGGCGTCGAGCTCGGCGGCGGCTCCGTCACCGGTGCGCTGCCGTACACCGGGCCTGACGGCGAGGCTTCGGTCGGCTCCTAGACCCTCGGGCCGACCCCGGGCCCCAACCTGCTGGTGGCGTTCGTGCCGGGACTCGCCACGAGGGTGCAGTTCGCCGCGACGGGGCAGTAGCGCATGGCGAGCCAGGAGCCAGGAGCCAGGAGCCAGGAGCCTGGCGACTCGGCCTTCGGCTATCCGGCGGGCCCGCGCCTGGCGATGGGTTTGCTCCTGACGCAGCGGACCTCGAGCGACTCCTCGAGATCCGTGGTCGGAACGAAGACTTTCATGTCGCGGGCGGCGGGGTCGTCATGGTGCCTCGCCGTGGGAGCCGGGATCGCTGCTCGTGGCCCGGAGCGCCTGCCTCAGCTCGGCCCGGAGCCTCCGGCGTTCCCGTCGCGCCTCGTTTACCGAATAGCAGAGACCCACGCCGACGGCCGGCCGGCCCCGTCGCCGCTTCCGGCAGTCGTGCCGGCTCTGTCGTGCCTTGAATCGGGTGATCCGTCCGCCGGGGAGGACGATCCAGACTCGTGCCATGTGCTCGCTCCGCGCTGGTCGTCGCGGCCCGGCGTCGGAGTGAGCCGGACCGCTCCGAGTAGCGGAGGGTGGTGATGGCGGTGGCGGAGATCGATGGTCATGATGCGTCGTCCTCGACGGTTGTCTTTCAGGCCCCGCGACCCCGGAGCGCGGGCCGCGCCGGCTTCCCGCCCCGGTCGACGCGCGGCGCGGCACCGATCCCGAGAGCGTCGGCGAAGCCGAGCAGGGCATCCTCCGCGACCGAGAGCTTCAACCGGTAATAGACCACCCGGCCGGCCTTTTCCGCCTCGACCAGCCCCGCCTCCTGGAGCACGGAGAAGTGGGCGGACATGGTCGGCTTGGAGACCGGGAACCGCTCGGCCAGCTCCCCGGCTGTCATCGCGCCGTCGCGCAACAGCTCGAGCACTCGCCGGCGGGTCGGATCGGCCAGCGCCTTGAAGACCTTGTTGCTCGTCATTCCGGTTGCCCCGCCGCGGCGAGGTTCATCCAGACGATGGCGCCGACGATGCTCACCAGGGCGACGATCGCGGCCCAGCGAAGCGCAGTCGTGGCCAAGGCGACCTCCGCCGTGAGGAATGCCACCGCCGTCGCCAGCCCGATGAGGACCAGGGTCATCCCGACGAACCGCCTGGCAACGGTCACCAGCGCCGCGTGCGCGCGCGGCAAGAGCGACAGCGGCGTCAGGATCTTCGGGAGCGCGTTGCCCACGACGACGAACACCCCACTGGTCGCCAGTCCGAGCGCTCGGCGCTTCATCTCGAGGTCGCCGGGTTGGCCGCCGATCGCGCCATGGAGCTCGAGACCGAGGGCGACGATCTGCCAGGAACCGACGGCGAGCACGAGCAGCGTGGCCGCCGAGCCAAAATAGCCGGCCGTGCCCGCATCGTCATCGATCCCGCGACGGCGGAGGGACGCGCGCGTCGCACGGTGCCAGAGCGCCATCCCGAGCCAGAGGGTGGGCAACATCAGTCCGGCGCGAAGCCACCGCAGGGCCTGGGTCGGGCTCAGGAGCCAGTTCGCGGCCGCCAGCGCTGCCACGGCGACGAGCGTCACCGGGACGATCCTCCGCTGCCGGAGGAGTCCGAGCAGAGTGGTGGCCGAACCCGTCATAATACTTAGATGTTTGTCGAATTATTCGCGATTGTCAACCTCCACCGTTCTCGAAATCCGCCCGTCGTCCCCCACCGGGCGCCGGC
>JBFXAS010000206.1:0-9986 GCA_050184075.1 Gemmatimonadales bacterium | reverse complement strand
CAGGCAGCCGGGTCTACGCCACCGGTACCTGCGGGTTTCTCGGCGTGGTCCAGTCGCTCTCGACGGCCCGGTGGAGCGGGGAGAACGCGCACTCGAGCCTGGAGAGCTTCACCGACGACGAAGTGGCGAACGGCGCGCGGCCGCGCTTCCTGGCCACGGCCTCGATCTACGCGGCGTATGCGACGCGGCTCCTGGGCGAGGCGATGTGCGAAGGGTCGGTCAACGGTGGCCCGATCTTGAGCCGGCCCGAGCTCTGGGCGCTCGCGGAGAGTAAGTTTACCGCGGGCCTCGCGGAGGCTCAGGCCGCCGGCGAGCCCGAGCTGGCCGACCTGGCGCGAGTCGGGCGGGCCCGGACCCGTCTCAACCTGGCGACCAACCCAGCGGCCTTTGGCGGACCGGTCGCCGGCAAGGCCGAAGAGGCCGTGGCGGACGCCGAAGCGGTGACGGCGGGGTTCCGTTGGAACGCGACCTTCGCGTCGGCCGACATCGAGTCCTGGAATCGGGTCTTCTTCATGAACCGTGATCGGACCAATCTCTCCGTCGAAGACGACTACTGGAATCTCGAGGTGGGCGGAATGCCCGATCCCCGGGTGCAGCTGTCCTTTCCCACCCAGCCCGACGGGAGCCCGCGGACCGGCTTCGACGGCAACACCCGGCTCGTGTATCAGAGCAAGTATCTGGATCCGGCGGCGCCGATCGCGCTCGCGCGATGGGAGGAGGCCCGACTCATCGTCGCGGAGGTGCGGGGGGGCCAGACGGCGGTCGACATCATCAACCAGCTCCGCACGCCACTCGGCCTGCCCGCCTTCTCCTCGACCGACCCGGCGGCGATCCGCGCCCAGGTCATCGAGGAGCGGCAGCGGGTACTGTTCCTGGAGTCACACCACCTGAACGACAAGATCCGCTTCGGCCTTCCCTTCACGCCGGCGGCCGGCACGCCATACAAGCTGACGGGGGGCGGCACCTACGGCTCGTCCACCTGCTTCCCGTTCCCGGACGAGGAGCGCTTCAGCAACCCGAACACCTAGTACGTCCACCCGACGGGAAGCCGCTCATGGATCGCTGGCTGCGCGTGCTCTCAGTGCTCGTGGCAGGGCCGCTGGCCGCTGGCGCGGCCCAGGCCCCGCGGGACCCGCCGACGGCGTTCGTCGGCGTGGCCGTGATCGACATGGTCGACGAGCAGGTGCAGCGCGACCGAACGGTCGTCGTCTGGGACGACCGGATCGTCGCGGTGGGTCCGCGGAGCGAGGTCCCGATTCCGCCCGACGCGCGACGGATCGAGGGCCGGGGACGCTTTCTGATCCCGGGGCTCACCGACGCCCACGTCCACTTCCGCGCCGACACGGCCGTCAACGCGGCGCTGCTCCGTCTCCATCTGAGCTACGGCGTGACCTCGGTGCTCAATCTGAGCGGTCGTCCGGAAGTGTTGGCCGCCAAGCGTGCCGTGGCGGATGGTGCACTGCTGGGCCCGACGATCTACAGCTCCGGTCCGATCCACGACGACTCGACCCTGACCTTCGCCGATGGCGAGCGGCTGGTCGAGGAGGAGGCGGCCGCCGGATACGACTTCGTCAAGGTCTACAACCGGCTGTCGCGACCGGCCTATTGGGGCATGATCTCCGCTGCCCGGCGAGTCGGGATTCCAGTGGTGGGCCACGTCGTGCGGAGCCTCGACGGCGACGGATTCGCCGGGTGCGACGAGGCCCGGATCGTGTGCCGCTGCGAGCACTGCTTCGAGACCACGCTCACCTCGGGGCAGCGGGCCATCGTGCACATGGAGGAAGTGCAGTACGGCTTCTTCCGATCTCACGCCTTTCGGCACCCGGTCCCGTTGGCGCGAATGCGCCCGGCGATACCCGGCTTGGCGCGCAGGGTGGCCGAGTCGGGGATCTGGGTGATCCCGACGCTCGAGGTCTATCGGAACATCCCGCGGCAGCTGGACAGTCTCGATGCCGTGCTCGCCCGACCCGAGATGCGTTACATGCCGCGCGCGATGACCGACCGGTGGCGACGGGACTCGAACCCCTACCTTGAGTCGATGACCCCCGACGTCGTGCCCGGCTTCCGTGAGAGCTACGCGCTGCTCGCCGAGCTCACGCTCGCGTTTCAGCGCGCGGGGGTCCGGTTGCTCGCCGGCACCGACGTCGGCGTGCCCTCGGTCATCGCCGGGCTCGGTCTGCACTGGGAGCTCCAGCACCTGGTCGAGGCCGGCCTCACGCCGTGGGAGGCGCTCGCGACGGCCACCCGGCTGCCGGGTGAGTTCCTCGGGCGGGGCGCGTTCGGCACCATCCGCTCCGGCCAGCGCGCCGATCTCATCCTGCTCGACGCCAACCCGCTCGACGCGATCGCCAACACCCTGCGCCAGGCGGGTGTGATGGCTCGCGGACGCTGGCTGGACGGCCCGACGGTCGCCGGGATGCTGCGGGAGCTGGCAGAGGCGGGGGCCGACGATTGAGTCGGGCGCCCGAGCAACCGGATCCGGCGGAGCTCGAGCCGCTCTCACCCTCGAGTCGGCGGTACCTCGACCAGGTTCTGGCCCGCGTTGAGCAGGAAGATCCCGCGGCCACGGCGGGAAGGGTTCGTGAGCTGGTCGACCGGCAAGTCGCCTATCGGTCCGAATGCCTCAACCTGTTGCCGGCCGAGAACACGACCAGCTGGCAGACCCGCCTGCTGCTGGCCTCGGGGATCGCGACCCGGGTCAGCGAGGGCTTCCCGGGCGACAAGCTCTTTCCACCCGAGCCGCTCAATCGGGAGATCGATGAGATCGAGGCGATCGTCGTCGCGCAGACCCGCCGGCTCTTCCGCGCTCGATGGGTCGAGTGGCGGCCGCTGACCAACACGATGGCCAACGTGATGGCGCTCGAGGCGGTCACCGTGCCGGGGGACCGCCTGCTGGTGCAGTCGCTGGAGGGCGGGGCCAACATGGGGTACCAGCGCGGCGCGATTCCGGACCTGCTCCGTCTGGAGCCGCATCCCTTGCCCTGGGGCCCGCTCTACGGGATCGATCTGGATCGGGCTAGAGAGGCCGCGCGCCGGCTCCGTCCGCGGGTGATCGCGATCGGCGGCGGCTACTTTCTCTTTCCCCTGCCGGTGCGCGAGCTTCGCAGCATCGCCGACGAGGTCGGCGCCCTGCTGCTCTACGACGCGGCCCACGTTGCCCTCTTCATCGCGGCAGGCATCTTCCAGGATCCCTTGGCCGAGGGCGTCGACTTCATGACTCTCGGTACCCACAAGGTGATGGGAGGCCCGGTTGGCGGCATCATCTGCATGGAGCGGGCGGACCTCGCGGCGCGCGTCATCAATCGCGCACACCCGCTCCTGCTCCAGACCCGAGACCAGAACAAGCTCGCGGCCGCGGCGCACTCCCTGACCGAAATGGCCGCGTTCGGCGCCGACTACGCCCGGCAGATGGTGATCAATGCGCGGCGGCTCGCCACCGCGCTCGAGACCGAGGGCTTCGAGGTGATCGGGCGTGAGCGGGGCCACACCGAGACCCACCAGCTGGTCGTGGACCTCGGCGAGCGCGACAGCGGGGAAGTCGAGCGGCGGGCCAACGCCGCGAACCTCCTGATCCACCGCGGCCGGCTCCCCGGAGAGACCGGTCGGGGCGATCACTACTCGGGGCTTCGGATCTCGGTCCAGGAGGTCACCCGTCAGGGCATGGCCGAGCCCGAGATGGCCGCGATCGCGCGGCTCTTCGGGCGGGCAGTCCGGGCCGGGGAGGCCGTCGAATCGGTGGCTCGGGATGCGGCCGAGCTCGCGCGGAGCTTTCCCTCGGTCCACTGGAGCTTCGATTCGTGAAGGGCCGACCGGGCGAGCCGGCCGGTCTCGCTCGTGGTCTCGGTTCCGTCGAGGCGACCACGCTGGTCGTCGGCGGGATCATCGGATCCGGAATCTTCCTCGGGCCGAGCATCGTGGCGCGCGAGGTGGGGGCACCCGGGCTGAGCCTGCTGGTCTGGCTCGCGGCGGGCTTGCTCGCGACCTGTGGCGCGCTGTGCTACGCCGAGCTCGGCGCCGCCATTCCGGAGACCGGAGGCACCTATGCCTTCCTTCGCCGTGCCTACCGGAGCCGATTGCTGGGCTTTCTCTTCGGGTGGGGGTTCTTCTTCGTCGATGGACCGGGCGCCATCGCTGCCGTGGCCACGGCCTTCGCGACCTATTCCGGGTTCTTCCTCGGGCGGCTGCTGCCCTACGGCGACTGGGGCGTCCGCGTCGTGGCGATCGGATCGATCGCCGTGCTCACGCTGCTCCAGTGCGCCGGTGTGCGGGCCGGGGGGATCGCGCAGAACCTCCTCACGGCGCTCAAGCTCGTCACTCTGGCCGCCATCATCGTCATCCCGCTCGCCCTGGGCACGGGCTCGCTCGACCGCCTGGCGCCGATCCTGCCGCCGGAGCGCTCGGGAATCTGGCTCGCGTTCGGCGCGGCGATGATTCCGACGCTCTTCGCCTACGCGGGCTGGACCTTCTCGACCTACGTCGCCGGCGAGATTCGGGATCCGGCGCGCAACCTGCCGCGCTCGATCATCGGAGGTATCGGGATCGTGCTGGTCGTCTATCTCGGCGTGAACGTCGCCTATCTGGTGGCGTTGCCCTTCGATCGACTGGCCGCCAGCACCCTGGTGGCCACGGACGCCGTCGAGGCGACGGTGGGGCCGTGGGGTGGCGCGCTGGTCGCCGCGGCCGTGATGGCCGCGACCTTCGGCGCGCTCAACGCGGGGATCCTGGCCTACCCGCGCATCGGCTTCGCGCTGGCCCGCGACGGTCTGTTCTTCCCGACGGTGGCAAGGGTCGGGGCTCGGTCGCACGCGCCTGTCAGGGCGATTCTGCTTCAGGGGACGATCGCCTGCCTCTTTGCGGCCTCCGGCAGCTATGAGGGCATTCTCGGCTACTTCGCGTTCGTCGACTACGCCTTCTTCTTCCTCGCGGTCGCTGGCGTGCTCGTGCTCCGGCGGACCGAGCCCGATCTGCCCCGGCCCTACCGCGTCTGGGGCTATCCGCTGACGCCGCTGCTGTTCCTGGCGATCTCGGCCGCGTACCTCGTCACGGTGCTGCACCGGCGCCCGATCGAATCGCTGGTGGGGCTCGGGCTGACCCTGACCGGGCTGCCTTTCTACCGCTACTGGGCCGGTCGCTCGCGCGTGAGCGGGCCGGCTGGGAGTTGAGCCGATGACCTGGAGACGCATCCCGATTCTGGCCGCGGTCGGCCTGCTGGCGATCCCGGTGGCGAGGTCGGCCGCCCAGACCGAGCGCCCCCAGGGTGCCGAATACTACGCGCTTCTCGAGCAGGCCGGCACGGCGTGGCGGGGCGGCGAGCGGGAGCGCGCGGCGAGCCTCTACGGGCGATTGGCGCACGCCAATCCTCGCGATGGGGAGATCTGGCTGGCCTACGCGTTGGCGGCGCAGAGCGTCGGGCGAATGGACCAGGCGCTCGCGGCCGCGGACAGCGTGGTCGCGCTCGGGGCCGGGTATCGCCCCGGGTGGTCGGTCAAGCTGCTGAGCCTGGGCCTTTCGGACCGGCCCCGCCTGGCGTACGCGGTGGCGCGCTGGCACGCTGGCCTCGGCCACCGGACGGAAACCCTCGCCTGGCTCGGCCGGGCGCTCGAGTGGGCCTTCACGCCGCGCACCGGCCTGCAGACGGACCCCGCGTTCGCTGCCTTCCGGGAGGATCCGGAATTTCGGCGCCTGGCCGGCTTCCCGCCGCCCGGCATCGACGGCCGCGAAGCCCGCTGGCGGCGGGACATCGACTATCTGGTCGAGGAGGCCCGCCGGCTCCATGCGAGCTTCGAACGAGAGGCCTTCTCGGACGAGTTCAACCGGGCAGCGACCGAGCTCGCGGCCGAGGTCGGAGCGCTCACCGACCGGCAGATCGTGGTCCGGCTTCAGCAGCTGGTGGCCCTCCTGCGGGACGGCCACTCGCGAGTGGCCCCGGCGACCGACGACCGCGCTCTGCCGGTCGATCTCTACTGGTTCAGCGATGGGCTCTATGTCGTAGATGGAGTCGGCGAGGCGCGGCGGCTGATTGGCAGCAAGGTGCTGCGCTTCGGGGCCCGGGAGGTGGACGCGGTCCTGGCCGACCTGCCGCGCTACGTCCCGCGCGACAACCCGATGGGCGTACGCTGGATCGGTCCGGTGCTCCTGACCCAGATTGACTATCTCCAGGCCCTCGGCGCCACCGACGACCCGAGCCGGGCCACGCTCACCCTGCGCGGGCGGGACGGGTTCGTGCGGGAGGTGATGCTGGAGGGTGGGGAGCTCAGACCGCGGCCCAAGCTCGTCGCGCCGTTCGGCGACACGACCAGGGCCCCGCTCTATCTCCGCCACGTGGCGACGCCCTATTGGATGACCCGGCTCGACAGCCTCGGCGCGATCTACGTTCAGTTCAACCAGGTCCGCAATCGCGAAGACGGCGAGAGCCTGGCGGAGTTCGCCCGGAGCCTGCGGACGGCCGTCGAGGACGACGCCGTTCGGACCCTGATCGTGGACGTGCGGCACAACAACGGCGGCAACAGCTACCTGCTGCCGCCGCTGCTCAGAGTGCTCGCCTTCTTCGAGGAATCGCGGGCGGGGCGGCGGATCTTCTATCTGGCCGGGCGCAACACCTTCTCCGCCGCGCAGAACTTCTCCACCCAGGTGCAACGGCTCACCCAGGCCGTCTTCGTCGGCGAGCCGACGGGCTCCAGCCCGCGTTTCACCGGCGAGGGGCCGTACTGGTTCGAGCTGCCGTTCAGCCGTACCCAGGTCTCGATCTCGAACTGGTACCACCAGTTCACCTTCTGGCCGGATCGCCGGCTCTGGATCGCGCCCGAGGTGCCTGTCGAGCCGTCCGCCGCCGACTACTTCGCGGGCCGCGACCCGGCGTTGGAAGCGGTCCAGGCCATTCTCCGAAAGGGCCCGGGAGCTCGCTGATTCGACGATCAGCGAAAGCGCCTACCGAGGTCGGAACCCCCGCGCGGCCCTCGCGCCCCGGCTCCCGACGCCTGCGCCCGGGGCCGAGTGTTGTGCGATGGCGGTGGCGCGGTAGCTTGCGGATGGCGGCCTCGCCGCCTCAACCGACCTCTGCCATTCGCCGCCCGACCTTGTCGTTCGGGGCGGCGCGATCGGGGGCCCAATGAAGGCCAAGCTCGTCGTTGCCGCGTCTCTGCCCCTCGTCGCGTGCGCCGGTACGCCAGCGGGCGACGAAGCTCCTTCCCGGAAGGTCGTGGAGCTCGTGGCCCACGGGCTCGAGTTCACCGCCCCGGACACGGTCACGGCAGGCTGGGTCACCGTCCGCTTCCGGAACGAAGCGGCGATCACGCACTTCGCCCTGATCGAAAAGCTGCCCGAGGGCGTCGACCTCGAGCGCCAGCAACGGGAGGTCGCGCCCACGTTTCAGGCCGGGATGGATCACCTCGCCGCTGGCGAGGTCGAGCTGGCGCAAGCGGCCTTCGGGACGTTGCCAGCCTGGTTCGGACAGGTGACCTTCATGGGAGGCCCGGGCCTCACCTCGCCAGGCGGCAGCAGCGAGACGACGCTGTACCTCGATCCCGGCACCTATCTGATCGAGTGCTACGTCAAGACGGGAGGCACGTTCCACTCGTTCAACCGCGACACGACTGTCCATGGAATGGTGCACCAGCTCACGGTGGTCGATGGTGGCGACGCAACGGCGCCGCCCACCGCCACCCTTCGGCTCGAGTTGTCCAGCGAGCAGGGCATCACGATGACGGGCGAGCCGGCAGCGGGGCCCCAGACCATCGCGGTCCACTTCGCCGATCAGACGGCCTATGCGAACTTCGTCGGCCACGACGTTCATCTGGCCCGGCTTCCCGATGGTGCGGATCCCGGCGCCGTGGAGGCCTGGATGGACTGGCGTCAGGCCGGCGGCCTGATCACGCCGAGCCCTGCCGAATTCCTCGGCGGAGTGAACGAGATGCCGGCGGCGAGCACGGCGTACCTGCGAGTGACGCTCGAGCCGGGCGAGTACCTCTGGATCGCGGAGGTGCCGGACCCGGGCGCGAAGGGCTTCGTCGTGCGGTTCTCGGTGCCGGCGCCCGCGAGCTGACCCCCGGCCGGTTCCTCGACCCGCTCACTCCGGCGCCGGCGGGCGGGGATAGGACTCGTGCGCCTGGACGACCTTCCAGCGGCCGTCGAGGCGGTGCAGGACGATGCTCCACGCTTCGTGGCCCGTGGTCGGATTGCCCTCGCCATCGACGTTGGTCGAGTGAATGATTCCGGTGAGCGCGGCCGCATCCCGATCGATCACGTAGACGGTCGTCTCGCCGAGTGTGAAGCGCACGTTCTTGCCCTGATCACTCGGGAAGTACCGTTTCATCGAAGTCCGGTGCGACTCGAGCGGGACGAGCGCGCCCCAGGTGGCCCAGGCGAAGCCGGGGCCGTCCTGGTGGTGACCGATGAATCCGTCGACGTCGTGGCGGTCGATCGTGGCCACCATCTCGGCCGCGAAGGCGCGGACCGAGTCGGCCAGCGCCGCGCGCTCGGCCGGCGAGAGCGCTGCCGGCTGGGTGGGGGGAGCGGCGCACGCCGCGCCGAGCAGAAGCAGGCAAGCCGTCGTGCGGGAGAGCATCGGGCCTCCTCGATTGGGGGACGGGCCGCGCCGATTCCTGGCGAGAACGGGCGCCGGACCGCATTCTAATCGTATCCTCGTCCCTCGTCTTCGTCTCCGCCGTCCAGGAACCCATCATGGCACGTCGCGCCGTCGCCCTGGCCCTGCCGCTCGTGGCCTCGCTGACCTTCGCCTCGCCGGGCGCGCCCGCGACCAGGCCGCCGGCTCAGCCGACGGGCCGCGCGCTCGAGGTCGGTGAGCACACGCTCGGGAACGGCTTCACGATCCTGCTGATCGAGGATCACCGCTCGCCCCGGGTGGCGGCCAACCTGTGGATCCGGGTCGGGTCGATGCAGGAACGGGTGGGCATGCACGGGCTGACCCACTTCCTCGAGCACGCGATCCACCAGGGCACGACGACGGTCGGCACCCGCGATCTCGCCAGCGAGCTGCCCATCCTCGAGCGGATCCACGAGACGGAGGCCGAGCTGGTGGCGCTCCGCAACCGGGAGCGGAATCGGCTGCGCGAGCGAGGCGTCTTCATCGACGAGCTGGCCTGGACGCAGACGCCCGAGATGGAGGCGCTCCGGTGGCGGCTCTATGAGCTGGAGGACGAGGACAGTCAGTACCGCGAGCTCTGGGCGTCCTACAAGGCCTACATGGCGCGGGGTGGCTACTCCCGCCACGCCGACCCAGTCCCGGCCAGCACCGAGCAGGAGTACATGGAGATCAACATGGCGCTTCCGCGGGAGAACCTGGAGCTGTTCTTCCGGTTCGAGGCCGACCGGATGGCCAACGCCGTGCTCCGCGGATGGGAAGCGCAACGCTTCACGGTCCTGGAGCAGGTCCTGAACGGGCAGAGCCAGCCGCAGACCCGCTTCAACGAGGCGATCGATGGCGCGACCGGCGCGGCCCATCCGGTCTATCAGCCCGATGGCGGGCATCTCCGCGATTTTGCCAACTTCACCCGGGCAGCCCATCTCGAGATCTACGACCGCTATTTCGTGCCCAACAACGCCACGCTGGTGCTGGTCGGCGACGTCACGATGGCGGAGGTCGTGCCGCTCGCGGAGCGCTACTTCGGGGCGCTGCCGAGAGGGCCCGAGCCACCGGCTGAGCTGGACCTCGAAGCCGAGCCGGTGCCGGGCGGCTCGGTCCGACTCGACTGGACCGAACCGCTCTCACCGCAGGTGCACGTCCGCCACCGAATCCCGGGTGTCGGGCATCCCGATCGTCCCGCCTTCGACCTGATCGCCGCGCTCCTCGCCGGGCCTCACGGCCTCGCGGCTCGACGACTGAGCGAGGTGGGCGCGTCCGCCTCCGGCACCACCGACGTGAGGGTGATCCTCACCAACCGCTTCGGATCGACCGGGGCCTTCAATCTCGTCGCCAGGGCGACCGCCGATGCCGAGCTCCCGGCCGTCGAGCGTGGCCTCCTGATGGC
>JBFXAS010000205.1:0-10002 GCA_050184075.1 Gemmatimonadales bacterium | reverse complement strand
ATCGGCTCAACCTGGAGCTGACCTACTACCACAAGCGAACCACCGACGCGCTGGTGAGCCGGAACCTTCCGGGCTCGCTCGGCACCGTGGCCGCGCGATTCGAGAACCTGGGCGAGGTGGAGAACCAGGGCGTGGAGGTGGCGCTCAACGCGCGGGTGATCGAGCGACCCAACCTGCACTGGGACCTGGGCCTGCGCGCGTCGGGCAACCGCAACCGGCTGATCTCGCTGGGGGGCGTGCCGCCGATTCGCGGGTTCGGGTTCGCCCACGTGGAGGGCTATCCGCTCTACGGCCTGTGGAATCTCGGGCTCGAGTCGTTCGACGACGCGAACGGGGACGGGATCATCGTCCCGAGCGAGATCGCGATCACCGACACGGCGGTCTTCGGCGGCAGCTCGGTGCCGACCCGCTCCCTCTCGCTCACCACCACGCTGTCGCTCTGGGGTGATCGGCTCCGGCTCGGCGGGCTGGTCGACTATCGCGGCGGCCACGTGAACCAGAACGTGGGCGAGGTGTTCCGGTGCTCCTTCTTCTCCATGTGCGAGGTGGCGAACGATCCCGACGCGTCGCTCGAGGAGCAGGCCAAGGCGCTGGCGGGCGGCGCGGCGCAGGGGGCGTGGATCGAGGATGCCTCGTTCATCAAGCTGCGCGAGGCGTACGTCTCGCTGGCGCTGCCGGCGCGGTGGGCCGGCGCGATGGGCGCGCGCACCGCGAGCCTCACGCTGACCGCGCGGAACCTCGGCATCCACGCGCCCAACTGGAGCAGCTGGGATCCCGAGACCAACATCTGGAGTGTCGACGGGCCCAACTCGACCCATTCCGCCCAGTCCCCGCCGAGGACCTTCCTCCTGCGGCTCCAGCTCGGCTTCTGACGATGAGGCGCGACATGACCACGACCCGGCGCGCGGCGGCCACCCTCGTGCTTCTCACCACCCTCCTCGGTGGCTGCCTCGACGACATCGACGATCCGGACATCATCGAGCCGAGCGACCTGAACACCCTGCAGGGGGCCGAGGCGCTCTACGCCGGCGCGATCGGCGAGTTCGCCCTGGCCATCTCCGGCACCGCCGGGAACCCGGGCATCGTCGGGACCGGCGGGCTCTTCACCGACGAGTTCCAGCATTCGGCCACTCCGCCGGGCGAGCGGGCGCTCGACCTGCGGGCGCTCACCGAGGACAACACGACCTGGGTGGCCATCTATCTCAACCTCCACCGCGCGATCACCGCCGCCGAGCGCGCCGCGGATGCGCTCAAGGTGGTCGTGGCCTCGCCGAGTGCGGAGCCGCGAATCGGCGAGCTGTATGCGCTCTCCGCCATCGCCCAGGTGATGCTGGCCGAGCACTACTGTTCGGGGCTGCCGTTCAGCCAGGCGGAGCCGGTGCTCACCTACGGGGAGCCGCTTGCGACGGCCGACGTGTTCACCCGAGCGCTCGGCCGGGTGGACTCGGCGGTGACCTACGCGGCGGGGTCGGCTGAGGTGGCCGATCTCGCCCGCGTGGTGCGGGGTCGGGCGCTGGTCGGGCTGGACGACCTGCCCGCGGCTGCCGCGGCGGTCGCGGCCGTGCCCACCGGCTTCACCTACGCGACCGAGCACTCGAGCGCCTCCGACCGTCAGGCCAACGGCGTCTACGTGGTGAATCGCGAGCTGGGCCGGATCACGGTCGGGAGCGGGGAGGGCGGCAACGGGCTCGACTTCGTGGGCGCGGCGGACCCGCGGGTGCCGACCCAACAGCTGGGCCTGGGCTTCGACGGGGTGACGCCGCTCTTCGCCCTGCTCACGCTCGATTCCCGCGCGGCATCGGTGGTGGTCGCGAGCGGGATCGAGGCGCGGCTGATCGAAGCGGAGGCGCAGCTCGCCGCCGGATCGGCCGCCTGGCTCGCGACGCTCAACGATCTCCGCCAGACGGTGGCCGGTCTCGATCCGCTGGTCGATCCCGGCACGCCGGCGGCGCGGGTCGAGCTCCTGTTCCGGGAGCGCGCCTTCTGGCTGTTCGCCACCGGGCACCGGCTGGGGGACCTCCGCCGGCTGATCCGCGAGTACGGCCGCTCGGCCAGCACGATCTTCCCGGCGGGCGGCTATCACAAGGACAACCTGACGTACGGCACGGACGTCAGCATCGTGATCCCGCAGACCGAGCGGAACAACCCGAACTACACGGGCTGCGACAACCAGGCGCCGTGAGTCGGGGCGCGCGCTGGGTCGGGGCCGCGCTCGCCGGCGCACTCAACCTGCCGGCGATCGCCGCCGGGCAGCCGGCCGATCGCTGGTCGGTCACCGATCCGCGAGGGGCCACCCGCACGATCGACTTCGAAACGAGCGAAGGCACCTGGATGTCGGTCGACATCGCCCCCGACGGCAGCTGGGTGGTGTTCGATCTCCTGGGACACGTCTACCGGGTGTCGAGCAGCGGGGGCCCGGCGCGCGCGCTCACCCAGGAGAGCGGGATCGCCGTCAACTTCCAGCCTCGGATCGCGCCCGACGGGCGCACCATCGCGTTCATCTCCGACCGCGACGGCCGCAACAACCTCTGGCTGATGGACGCGGACGGCGGCAATCCGCGGCGGGTGTCGCCGGCCGACGTGCCGGTCACCCATCCCGCGTGGTCGCCGGACGGCGAATACGTCCTGGTGGAGCGCGACCCGGGAATCTGGATGTACCATCGCGGCGGCGGCCAGGGCATCGAGCTCGTGGGGCGCGAGCCCGCGGGCGCGGGGTGGCCCTCCATGTCGCGAGACGGGCGGTCGGTGTATTTCGGAACCCGGCCTCGGGTGGATGGACTGGGCGGCGTGCTGGCGGGCTCGGCGCAGCTCGCCCGGCTCGACCTCGAGACGGGCAAGATCCACGCGCTGACCTACGGCGTGACGGGCGAGACGGTGCGGTTCTCGAGCGGCGGCGGCGCGGCGCCGGAGGTATCGCCCGACGGGCGGTGGCTGGCCTTCGCGCGGCCGATTCCCGACGGGACCCTCACGTACCGAGGCCACACCATCGGACCGCGGTGGGCGCTCTGGCTCCGCGATCTCGTCACCGGGGCGGAGCGGCTGCTGCTCGATCCGATCGAGTTCGCCGCGAGCGAGAACCGCAAAGTGCATCAACTGCTGCCGGGCTATTCCTGGAGCGCCGACGCCCGCTCGATCGTGGTGGCGCAAGGGGGCGGGCTCCGGCGGGTGGACGTGGCGTCGGGCCGGGTCGACACGATCCGGTTCACGGCGCGCGTGCACCGGGTGGTCTCGGAGCAGGCGTACGCGCCGGGTCGCATTCGAGACGACTCGCTCGAGGTGCGCTTCATGCGGTGGCCCACCGCGTCGCCGGACGGGCGGGCGCTCGCCGTTCAGGCGCTCGGCAGGATCTGGATTCGTCGCGGGCCCGGCGCCGATCTCGAGCGCCTGACGCCAGCCGAGTTCGCGCCGTTCGAGTACGCGCCGACCTGGTCGCCGGACGGGCGCTGGATCGCGTTCACCACCTGGGACGACTCGAGCGGGGGGCAGGTGTGGCGCGCGCCGGTGGGGGGAGGGCCGCCCGTGCGGCTCAGCCGGGAGTCCGGCGAGTACGTCCACCCGGTCTGGCGCGCCGACGGGGCGGAGCTCCTGGTGGCGCGCGGCTCGGGCGCGACCGCGCGGGGGCAAGGCATGATGTTCAACGCCTGGTACGACGTCGTCCGGCTGGACGTGGCGACGGGCGACCAGGTGACGGTGGCCACGGTCGATCTGGTGGGCGAGGGGATCGGGAGCGCCTTCAACAACGTGCGCACCCAGGCGGTCCGGGCGTCGTACGGGCCGGCGGGGCGGATCTGGTTCCCCGAGCTGCGCCCGTCGACCGAGGGCGGCGGGATGGCGCTGGTGTCCGTGATGCCCCGGGGCGGGGACCGGCGCATCCATGCGGTGCTCCCGCTGGCCGACGAGGTCGTGCCGTCACCCGACGGCCGATCGGTGGCCTTCCAGCAGGGCGACAACGTGTACGTCTCGCCCCTGCCCCCCAGCCGGCCCGGCGGTGAGCCGCCCCGGATCGAGCGGCGGAGAGCCGCGGTCCCGGTGACGCGGCTCACCCAGAGCGGCGGGCTCTTCCCCCGCTGGCGCGACGCGAGCACGGTCGAGCTGGGCAGCGGAACGTCGTACTACGCGCATCACACGACCACCGGCCGAACCGACACGGTCGCGCTCCCGCTCACGGTGCCGAAGCGAATCGCGCGGGGCACCATCGCGCTCCGCGGCGCGCGCATCGTGACGCTCGGTCCGGCCGGCGTGATCGAGCGAGGCGACGTCGTGGTGCGCGACGGCCGCCTGGCGTGCGTCGGATCCTGCCCCACCCCGGCGGCCGATTCGGTGATCGACGCCTCGGGAACGACCATCATTCCCGGCCTCATCGACACCCATTCCCACAACTTCCGCGATCACCGCGGGGTGATCCCGCGCCGCAACCCCGAGATGGCGGTATTTCTGGCGAACGGCGTCACCACGACGATGGACCCCTCGCTCTGGTCGCAGAACGTGTTTCCCGCGGCGGAGCTGGTCGAGGCGGGGCTGATCGTCGGCGCGCGCGCCTTCTCGACCGGCGATCCGCTCTTCGCGGGCGACAACCTCCGGAGCAACGCGATCGAGAGCTACGCCGACGCGGAGCAGGAGATCGCCAAGCTGCAGTCGTGGGGGGCGATCTCGCTCAAGCAGTACTGGCAGCCGCGTCGCGAGCAGCGGCAGTGGATCACCGACGTGGCGCGGCGGCGCGGCCTGATGGTCACGGCCGAGAACCGCGATCTCGATTACGTGCTCTCGCTGGTGTTCGACGGCCACACCGGGTTCGAGCACCAACTGCCGCAGGTCCCGCTCTACGGAGACGTGAGCCAGCTGCTGGGCCGGGCGGGGATCACCTACGCGATGACCCACGTGGTCGACGGGCCCGGTCCGTGGAACGAGGGCTACTTTCTGGCCCGGAGCGACGTCTGGCTGGACCCGATCCAGCGGCGCTTCGTGCCCTGGCGCGAGCTGGTGTCGGACACCCGGCAGCGGGTGTTGCGCCCGGCCACCGACTACAGCTACCCGCTGCTCGCCCAGGGTCTGGCCGACATCATCGCGGCGGGCGGGTTCGGCTCGTTCGGGGGTCATGGCCAGCAGAACGGCGTCGGCACCCACTGGGAGATCTGGATGGCGGCGTCGGCCCTGGGCCCGCTCGGCGCGCTGGAGGTGGCCAGCCGGCACGCCGCCCGGTTCCTCGGTCGGGATCGCGATCTCGGATCGCTGGAGCCGGGGAAGATCGCCGATCTGGTGGTGCTCGACGCCAATCCGCTCGATGACATTCGGAACACCCGCACCCTGCGCTACGTGATGAAGGGCGGCATCCTCCATGAAGCGGCAACCCTCGACGAGATCTGGCCGGAACGGCGGCCGTACGGCCGGCGATTCTGGGACGACCCCGACGTGCTCCAGCGAAACGACCGCGTCATCCGTCGCTGACTGCGTCGCCGCCCTGCTGCTCGGTCTCGCGCTCCTGGGCGCCGGGCCGAGCGCGCTCGCCGCGCAGCGGGAGCGAGGCGAGGAGCGCTGGCACACCGTGGGGGGCGAGCGCCACGGACGAAGCTACTTCGCGCGGGTGCGTCATCCCGAGGTGGAGTACGAGCCGGGCGAGACGCTCCGCTTCGACCGGTATCACACGGTCGACGTGATGTACGCGTGGCTCCGCCGCTGGGCGGCGAGCCACCCCGAGCTGGTCGAGATCTCCGAGGTGGGCCGGAGCCTCGAGGGCCGGCCGATTCTCCAGGCCGCCGTCACCAACCGCCGCACCGGGTCCGATCTCGACAAGCCGGCCGCGTTCTTCGAGGGCGGGCGCCACAGCGGCGAGATCACCGGCAGCGAGTCGGTGCTCTGGCTGCTCCAGCACCTGATCGAGGGATACGGCTCGGACCAGCGCATCACGGAGCTGCTGGACACCCGCGCGATCTACCTCCGGCCGCAGAACAACCCCGACGGCTCCGAGCTGTTCCTCCAGACCGCGCAGCGGAATCGGAGCAGCGTGCGACCGTTCGACAACGATCGCGACGGGCTGCTCGACGAGGATCCCGATGACGACCTGGACGGCGACGGCGTCGTGGCCACCATGCGATGGCGGGTGGGCGCCGGCCGGGGCAACGCGATCGTCGATCCGCGCGACCCCAAGGGCCGGCTGATGCGGACGGTGCCGATGGGACAGGGTGACTGGCGGGTGGCCCCGGAGGGCGTCGACGACGACGGCGACGGGCGGATCAACGAGGACGGCGTCGGCGGGCTCGACCTGCACCGGAACTACCCCGAGAACTGGCGGCCGGAGACCGGGTCCGATCGCACCGGTCGCGGATTCACCGAGGGCGGATCCGGAGCGTATCCGCTGAGCGAGCCGGAAACCCGGTCGGTGGTGCTCTGGCTCCTCACCCACCCGCACGTCTCCGTCGTCAACTCGATGGACACCCCGATCGGCATCCATCTCCGGCCGCCCTCGACCTCGGGCAGCGCCGAGCGGATGTATCCGGAAGACCTGGCCTACTACGAGCGGTTCGACAGCATCGGGACCCGGATCACTGGCTACGCCGCGGCCGGCGACGTCTATCTCGGCGCGAACGCGTTCCTGCAGCGGCTGCGCGGGCGGCCCGCGGGCGAGCCGGTTCGACCGGTGCCGACGTTCGGCCACGGGCCCGACTTCGGCTACTTCTACTATGGCGCCATCTGGTACGGCGACGAGCTGTGGACCCGCGGCCTGCACGAGGACATGAACGGCGACGGCGCGCTCGACGAGCTGGACGCGTTGCTCTGGGACGAGCGGGAGAACCAGGGCCGCGGGTTCCGCCCCTGGAAGGCCGCGCGGCACCCCACCCTCGGCGAGCTGGAGGTTGGCGGCCTGGATCCGAAGTTCTTCAGCATGAATCCGCCTCCCGCCCATCTCGAGGCGTGGGCCGCCAAGCAGGCGCGGTTCAACCTCGAGCTGGCGCTTCGGCTGCCGTTGCTCGAGATGGCGCCGCTCGAGTGGAAGGCCCTCGGGACTCGGGGCGACACGGCGCGGTACGAGGTGAGCGTGCGGTGGACCAACGTCGGCGGGCTGCCGACGGCGCTCCGACAGGCGCAGCTCGTCAAGATCGTCCGCGAAGACCAGGTGCAGCTCGCCGTCAACCTCACCGACTCGACCGCGAAGCGGTTCGCCCCGCGCGTCGTCCAGCCCTCGGGTGGCGGAGAGGCCGCCTCCGCCGGGTGGATTGCTCCCGGGGAGACCAAGCGCGCCGTCTTCATCGTGGAGGCACCGCGGAGTGAGCCGCTCGAGGTGACGGCCGTCCTCGGGTCGACTCGTGGCGGGGTGGTGCGCCGGTCGGCCACGATCCGCTGAGCCCCCTCGTCTCCGGCATCGGGACGCTCCGCCGAGAGCGTGGGCGCTAGCCTGGGGCGAGTTCCCGCGATCCTGGCGGAGACTTGCGCCGGGAGCGGCTGGCGGCCACGGGTATCGAGGAGCACGCGCTGGCCCGAGCGCTGGCGTCGGCGGCGATCGCGGTGCGCTTCGTCGCTCCCCGCCAGAGCCGCCGGGGCCGGGACGAGCTTAGGAGCCCCGGGTAAGTCAAGCTCTACCCTGCCTGATCGTCTGCTCTGGACGCTATGTGATATCCGCCGACGGAGCCCGCAACGCCCGAACCACCGCTAAACCGGCCACCGAGCCTCGCGTCGGCTGTCGGGGAGGTGGGCCGCGACCTGGTGCACTACCGGGAGCTGCGACTGCAACTAACGCTGCGCGACCTCCGGGTTCGCTACAAGCAGCCCATCATGGGCGTCGCCCGGGCGATCCTCACGCCCCTCGTCGTGGCGCTCTCTGGATGGATCCTGCGGCTCGCGCTCGGGCGGCTGGCGCAGGCGCCGCCGCCGGACGAGGTCATGGCGGGCATCGCCGTCAAAGCCGTCCCCTGGTCGTTTTTCGTGGGCGCGCTCGGGTTCGCCACCGCGAGGGCCACGGCAATCTCCCACTCGTCACCAAGGTCCACTTCCCTCGTGAGATCTTGCCGCTGGCGGCGGCGATCACGCAGTTGGCCGATCTCGCCCTGGCCGTGGCCGCACTGGCGGTGGTGCTCCCGCTGTTCGGTGTGCGCCCGAGTCCGGATCTTCTGTGGATCCTGCCACTCGACGCCCTGCTGGTGCTGTTCACCACCGCCGCTGCGCTCGTGGTGAACTGCGCGAATCGCCTTCCTCCGCGACGCGCCTGACCGGCTCACCCGCCCGGCTCTGGGCAGAGATCTTCGATGTGGAATGCCGCTCCGCGGCGAGGAGCCTAGGCCGCGGTGAGGATCCTGGGACCGTTCCTGGTGACCGCGATGGTGTGCTCGAAGTGGGCCGCCATGGAGCCGTCGGCGGTCACCACGGTCCACTTGTCAGGCAGGACCCTGGTCTTGACCGTGCCCATGGTGATCATGGGCTCGATCGCGATCGTCATCCCCTCGAGCAGTCGCTCCCCCCGCTTGGGCTTGCCATGATTGGGCACCTGCGGGTCCTCGTGCATCCGGGTGCCGACCCCGTGGCCGACCAGCTCGCGGATCACGCCGTAGCCCTCACGCTCGACGACGCCCTGGATCGCGTGCCCGATGTCGCCGACGTGGTTGCCGAGGTGCGCCTGCTCGATCCCCGCCGTGAGCGCCCGTCGGGTGGTATCGAGAAAGCGCAGAGCCTCCTCGCTGGCAAACCCCACTGGGACCGTGATGGCCGAATCGGCGTGGAAGCCCTCGATGCAAACCCCGCAGTCGATGCTCACCAGATTGCCCTCGCGGAGCACCCGCTCGGGCGAAGGAATGCCGTGGACGACTTCGTCGTTGACGGAGATGCAGAGGCTCTTGGGGAAGCCGTAGAGGCCCTTGAAGGAGGGCGTCGCGCCCGGATGGGAGCGGATGAACGCCTCCGCCTCGCGATCGAGGTCCTCGGTCGTGATCCCGGGCCGCACCAGCTCGCGACAGCAGGCGAGCGTCGCGTTGACGATCGCCCCGGCCCGGGCCATCAGGTCGATCTCGCGCGGAGACTTGAGGGTCACCATGGTCGAGGATCAGTCGGTGGCCGGCCGCGTTGCCCGCACCGTCAGGCGGATTCGACCGCGTGCCGCACCCGGTCGGCGATCTCGGCGACGGCCCCGACGGCCGGAATCCGCACCACCCCGCCGTGGGCCTGGTACCAGTCGAGCACCGGGGCGGTCTGCTCCCGATAAGCCTGGAGCCGGCGCTCGACCGCCTTGGGGTCGTCGTCGGCTCGACCCTCGATCTCGCGGCGCTTGGCGATCCGGTCGAGGATCTCCCGATCGGTCACCTCGAAGAAAAGCACCCGGTCGATCGTCCGGCCGAGGCCCGCCAGCATGGCCGCAACGCCCTCGGCCTGCGCCACGGTGCGGACCACGCCGTCGAGGATGGCGCCCTTGCCGGCTTCCGGCCGGGTCAGCTCCTCGCGGACGATGCCCAGGATGATTTCGTCGCTGACCAGGGCGCCCGACTCCATGATGGCCTTGGCCTGCTTGCCGAGCGGGGTGCCCTGCCTGACGGCTTCGCGGAGCAGATCGCCGGTCGCCAGCTTCGGGATGCCCAGCCGCTCGGACAGGAGCGCGCCCTGCGTGCCCTTGCCGGAGCCGGGAGGACCGAGGAGGAGGATGTCCATCGCCGTCAGATGAACCGCTGCTGGCGACCCCGGAACTTGACCCGCCCCGTCTTCATGAAGCTGTCGTACTTCCGGAGCGTCCGGTGCTGCTCGATCTGCGAGATCGTGTCGAGGAGCACGCCCACCACGATCAGCACCGAGGTGCCGCCGAAGGTGGCGCTGTAGCCCACCTTGGTCCCTACGATGATCGGGAGAATCGAGATCCCCGCCAGGAAGATCGCGCCCGGCAAGGTCACCCGGGCCAGGACCTGGTCGATGTAGTCTGCCGTGGCCGCGCCGGGCTTCACGCCCGGAATGAAGCCGCCCTGCTTCTTCAGGTTCTCCGCCAGATCGACCGAATTGAGGAGGTTCGAGGGGGAGTAGTAGGGGATGTGC
>JBFXAS010000204.1:0-10046 GCA_050184075.1 Gemmatimonadales bacterium | reverse complement strand
CGCTCGCCGCCGGGGAGCAACCGGTTGCGCCAGAGGTGAGTCAGATCCCCGGCGAGCGGGCGTGGCGCCGGTTGCCGGCGTGTCGCTCCGGACGACCCGAGCGCCGACCCGAGCGTCCGCGCGGCCTGCTGGCGCCGCTCCAGGGTGGAGCACGCCCCGCGCGACCCCGCAGGCTCGCGCCGGCTGCGGAACAGGCGCCCTGCCTCCTGCTTGATCTCGGCTTCGACGCTGGCCTCGAAGGGTCGCCGTCGGCGCAGCGCGTCGACGGTGGCGAGGCGGGTGCTGAGATCGAAGCTGAGCCCGGCGAGCAGATCGTCGGCTCCACGGGCTCCGAGCGCGAGGCGCTCCGCCCGCTCGCCGGCTCGCTCGTCGGAGAGCAGCATGAGCGCGGCCTCGCTGTCGGCGCGGAACCAGCGCTCGACCGGAGCGGTTCGGGTGGCCCCCCCCCAGCGGCGGTGCTCCGGACGATAACGGTCGACCACGATGCGATGGCCGAGTCCGCGGGCGCGCCAGTCCTCCACCACCGGCAGGATCCTTCGCGCGAGCTCCCGAGCGCCGATGTCGCCTGGCCGGAAGCGCAGCCGGAGATGAGGGTCGGGATCGCGGTACCGGACGAAGAACCAGTTGTCGAGCGCGTCCGAGCGATCCAGCGAGCGGACCAGGGTCTCCAGCTCCGGGAGCAGCCGATCGGCGACGGCGGGGCCGCCGTAGAGCTTGATCGAGAGATACCCGCCCCGCCCCACCGCCGGCTGAGTGGATCGAGTCGCGGCGGGTGTCGGCCGGGGACGCGGAGGCTCGAGGCCAGCAGTCCGCTTGGCCGGAGCGCGGTCAACGAACGGAACGATCACGTCGTGGACGTACCGAGCCACGCCGTCGGTCAGCGCCAGCCGCTTCGGGTCCGGCAGCATCTCCTCGAGCACGAGTGGTCCCGGGTCGCGGCCGGACAGCACGGCGGCCACGGTGAGTGGGCGCTCCAGGTCGAGAATCAGCTCGTCGCCCGCCGCGCGCGCCGCCACCCAACGGGACACTCGCCGGTGGCGCCGCCAGCTCGCGATCGCGGCGCCCAGCGCGCCCTCGTCGAGGTCGTCCCACCGAGCCAGGGTGGCGGGGGTGAGTCGCCAGCGTCGCCGGGCCAGCACCACCTTCCCTAGCCGGACTCTGGGCAAAGCGGCTCGACCGTGGTACGGACCCCAGCTCCAGGCCAGACGATGCGCCACGCCCTCGCGCTGGATCCAGGCGAGCAGGCGGTAGGGCCGGAATCCGTCGTCGATCGCGCGGTGCGCGGTGGTGAGCCGGGGCTCGATCCGACGGCCGAGTCGCCGGCTCTCGACGGTCGTGCGCTCCGCCCCGGCTGACACGGACACCAGCAGATCGTCGAGCGGGAGCTGACGCCGCGTCGCGACCGAGCTTTGGCCGAGACCGACGATCTCATATTGCCGGAGTCGGGCGCGAGTCAGAATCGGCGCCAGACGATTCGCCGGCAGGTGAACCACCTCGGCCAGGATCGCGTCCGCCGTCGCCTCGGACTCGGCGCGCAGGTGACGCCGAACGGCCGTCGCGATCCGCCGGTCGACCGCCGTGAGTCGTCCGACCAGCTCGGCGCCGGACGGCCCGTGCGCGTTCTCCAGGAAGAAACCCGTTTGGCGCTCGCCGTCGCCTGTCGTCGCGATGACCGCTCCCAGCGCGGCGAGCCCCCGGGGCAGCGGGCGAGCCGGCGGATCCAGGGAGCCGAGGTCGCTCCAGGAGAGCTGGATCTCCTCGGCGGGGCCGGCATCGAGGCGCCGGCCGAGCAGCCTCCAGCGGGGATCGCCGCGCCGCGCAAATCCTTTGGCTCGCGGCTCGGGCGCTCGGAGCGAGAGGCCGACACCGGTCTCGGGGTCGACCGCCTCGAGGAGCGGGACCCGTGCATCACCGTAGCGCTCGATGAAGGCGCGCCGAAAGTCGGCGAGCGGATCGCTCGCCGGCGTGCCGCTCCAGTGGTGCAGCCACTCGATCGCCCGCCCGATCTCAGCGACCAGCTCGCGATCGAGCGTCGGGTGCCCGCGGCGGATCAGGTCGACATCGATCGGACGGACTCCGTCGCTGATCGCCCGCGCGCGGGTGCGGACCTGGCTGAGGCCTGCGCCCCGGGCCAGCGCCCCTTCGAGCGAGCGGCCGACGCCGCGCAGGGTCCGCCCGATTGCCGTCCCGTGCAGCAGCGTGGCGACCCGCTCCTCCTGATCGCCGTCGGTCAGTCGAATCGGCTCGGGCAGCAGGATCTCGGTGGCGACCAGCTGCCGTATCGCCGCCCGGGCCACGCCGGGCGCGAGGCCCAAGCCACGGAGCCACGCCCGCCACTCGGCCATGCTGCCGGCTCGGGGCCCGTTCCGCATCAGCTCGATGACCAGCCACGACGGCTCGACGACCGAGACCGCGCTCCAGTCGGCGGGGCCCGAGAGGTGGACCCGCTCGGCGGCGAGGTGCGCGCTCGGGTTGAGCGTCAGGCGGGCCGCGTCACGACCCTCGCGCGCGGCGCGATCGACTGCTTCCTGCAACAACGCCGGGCTGAGCCGAACCCGCCTTTCCGGCGTCGCCGCGAGTCGGAGCCGGGTGCGCTCGCCCACCGAGCCGAGCGACATCGCCGCCGACTCACCGAACGGTGTCGGCCGGGTGGCGAGCCGCAGCAGGGTCCGCATCGTGGCATGGGTGGTCCGCCGGTCGCGCGGATCCTCCCGCCAGCGCTCGAGCGCCCGCTCGAGGTCGGGCGAGGCGTGGGCGATGGCCCGGATCACGATCGGGGCGCGGCTCGCGCGCACCAGCTCGGCCAGCTCGTTCGCTGGTCGGACCGGGGGCAGCGCCGTTTCGAAGGGCAGGCGGGCCGTCCGAACCAGGACGAAGCCCGTCGGCACGAGTCGCGGTGCGGCGGAGCGGCGGCTCCGGCGGCTCACGACTCCAGGCCGATGCTCGCGAGGGCTGCCGTGAAGCGCGGGCTCGCGCGAAGGGGGGCGTAGATCGGACGGATCCCGAGCCAGATCACGAAGGGACAGCGGACCCGGATCGCCTCCTCGAAGCGATCGAGCGCGCGCTCGAGCTCGCCCTGGCCGAGCAAGATCCTGCCAATCAGCGAAGGCGAGAGGTAGCGTTCCGCGCTGCCCCGCTCGAGCTCGGCCAGGAGCGCTCGGGCGCGGTCGGTGCGGCCTGCCTTGGCGAGCGCGTGGCCCAGCGCGCTCAGCGACTCGTCGCTCCGCCCGCTGAGCTCCGCGGCCGTTTCGAGGGTGGCGATGGCTTCATCGAGCGCGCCCCGTTGCTCGAGCGCCTCCCCCAGGAAGAGGTGAGCCGGCGCGAAGGCCTCCTGCGCGAGCACCTGGCGGAAACCCTCGATGGCGCGATCGGTCTCGCCCGCCACCAGCTCGACCAGCGCGGCGCTCACGGCGACGGCCGGCGAGAGCGGATCGAGTCGCCGCGCGGCGGCCAGCTCGGCGCGCGCGTCGTCGAATCGCCGGCGAGGCGCGAGGTTGTCGATCGCGAGCCATTGCCTGGTGATTGCCGTCGGCTCGCGTCCGATCGCCTGGCGGAGCGTCGCCTCGCCGGCCAGCCAGTCCCAGCGGAAGACCGACTGGATACAACCGAGCGCTCCGGCGGCCTCGGCCAGCTCGGGCGCGATCGCCAGCGCGTGGCGGGCGGCCCGCTCCGCCTCGAGCATCGTCGGCTCCGGCGCCGCGTGGCCGTAGAGCGCGCGGAGCACCAGGGCGTGGGCCCGCGCGCTCGAGGCCGCGGCGAACTCCGGATCGGCGGTGAGGGCGCGATCGAACCACTCGAGCCCCTCACGGAGGCTCGCGTCCGTGCGCCGGTTGACGGCCTGCCTGCCGCGGAGAAAGAGGTCGTACGCGCGGAAGCCGGCCGAGGAGTGGGCGGCCCCGGCGCCTCTGGTTGCCAGCTGCTGCTCGAAGGCCTGGCCCACGGCGGCCGCGATCTCGTCCTGCACCGCGAAGACGTCGTCGCAGGGGCGGTCAAAGCGCCCCGACCAGAGGGCCGATCCGTGTCGGGCGTCGATCAGGCTGGCGCTCACTCTGAGCCGCGCCCCGGCGCGGCGAACGCTTCCCTCGAGCAAGGTGTCGACGCCGAGCGCTTCGCCGATCCGGCGGGCGTCCTCGTTCCGGCCCTTGAAGGCGAACGACGAGCTCCGGGCGACTACCCGGAGGCCGTCGATTCCGGAAAGGACGTGAATCAGCTCCTCCGCCAGGCCGTCGCTCAGATACTCGTCCTCCGGGTCGCGGCTCAGATTCGCGAAGGGCAACACCGCCACCGAGCCGACCGTGACGCGGCGGGCCGGGACCGGCGCGTCGTCCCCGAGCGCGGCGACGAAGGCGCCGACCGTCTGGAAGCGGTCCTCGGCCAGCATCGCGAGGGCCCGGTCGAGCGCCCGCTCGATCGCTGCGGGGAGGTCCGCGCGGGCGATCCCCACCGAGGGCGCCGGCCCCTTGAGCTTCATCGCGGTGATCGCGAGCATGTTCGGCCCGTCGAACGGCGGCCGGCCGGCGAGCATCTCGTAGAGCAGCACCGCCAGGCTGTAGAGGTCGGATCGGCCGTCGATCTCGAGCTCGCCGCTCGCCTGCTCGGGGCTCATGTAGACCGGTGTGCCCAGCGACATCCCGGTCTCGGTGAGCCGCGAGGCGCCGCGGGTGGACGCGTGCGCGATCCCGAAGTCGACCAGCATCGGGCCGCCCGGGCCGAGCAGCACGTTCTCGGGCTTGATGTCGCGATGGACGATGCCCCGGGGGTGGGCGTAGTCGAGGCCGCTCGCGAGCGCGGCGACCAGCGAGACGGCGTCGGCGACCTCCAGCCGGCCGACCCGGTCCATCCGGTCGCGGAGGGTCTCTCCCTCCACGTACGGCATCACGTAGTAGAGCAGCCCGTCCGCCTCGCCGGAGTCGAACAGGGGGAGGATGTGCGGGTGCTGGAGGCCGGCGGTGACCCGGATCTCGCGGAGGAAGCGCTCCGCGCCCACCAACGCCGCCATCTCGGGGCGGAGAACCTTCATCGCCACGCTGCGCTCGTGGCGGAGGTCCCGCATCAGATACACCGTGCCCATGCCGCCCCGGCCGAGCTCGCGGACGGGGACGTACCGCCCGGCGAAGAGCGTCTGGAGCTTGGCGAGCGCGTCGGTCACGTCGATCGATGCCGAAGGGTGGTCACGGCCGGCTAACCCTATCACCGGCGTTAGGACGCCACAAGGTGGTGTGGCGGGGCGCCTCCATGGACCCGTCGTCGGTCGCGGAGACGCTGTCGGCGCAAGGGGTGAGCCCCGGCGCGGGGGCGCGCCGGGGCTCGGTGGGTAGTGAGTGGTGGGAAGGGGTCCGGCCGAATCAGCAGCCGGGGCAGGAAGCGGTGTCGCGCGCGACGGGCACGACGGTGGTCACGGTATCAGGGCTCGGCGACGGCGGCGTCGTCACGGGCTTGGGCTCGGGCTCCTCGACGACGGGCTTCACCTCGGTGTCGCGCCACATCTGGATGTGCATCCGGAAGAGCTGCGCGAGCTCGGGCGCGTTGACCACGATGTCCTTGCTCGGCTCCTTCTCGAGGATCTCGGTCACCCGGGTGAGGCTGGTGCGTGCCTTCGCGTAGCTCGGGTCGGCGTCCAGGGCGGCCTGATAGGCTCGCTTGGCGGCGCCGAGGAAGCCGGCGCGCTCGAGCGCGGTGCCGAAGTTGTTCTGGAAGACCGGCGCCGTGCTCCGGAGCTCGACCGCCCGCGCCAGCGGCGGCAGCGCCGACTCGGGATCGCCCTCCTCGATGTAGAGCACACCGAGGTTGTTCATGGTCCAGGTGTCCTTGTCGTTCACGACCAGCGCGTGGCGATAGGTGTCGAGGGCGGCGCCGAGGTCGCCCAACCGGTGCTGCGCCCGCGCGAGGAGCCGGAAGCCTTCCGCGGAGGCGGAGTCGAGGTCGAGCGCCACCAGCACCCGCTCGATCGCCTCGTGGTCGCGGCCCAGGTCGAGGAAGACCCGAGCCGAGTTGAGATAGCTCTTCACGTGGGTCGAATCGAGCTCGATCGCCTTGTCGAAGGCCTTCTCGGCGCCCGCGAGGTCTCCGCTCTTCCAGGCGGAGAGGCCGAGCATGTAGTGGCCGAAGGCGTGCTCCGGCTTGGTGGCGACGTAGTCGACGAAGCGCTCCTTCGCCTTCGCGTAGTCGCCCGACTTGTAGATCGACTCGGCGTCCTCGAACGTCACCACCAGCGGCTTGACCGGCTCGGTCGGCTTGGCGGTCGTCGGGGGGAGCCCGCCGGCCGGGATGACCGTGGCGTCGCCGGCGGGGATCTGGGTCACCGGAATCGGCTTGGGATCCTCGCCGCCGCAGGCGAGGAAGAAGACCGGGAGCGCCGCGCCGAGCGCTCGCTTGAGATGAACGAGGTGACCGGGTCGATGGAGCGAGCTGGCGAACATGTCCTGCCTCCCTGGTTGGGTGCGTCGGGCGCACCGGGTGAGTGCTGCGTGCCAGGGAGAGAGGCAGACGGCGGACCGGCGGAGCCAGTTCCGGGGCCCGGGCGTCAAGCGCAAGTCGTGGAAGACGTTAGGTGGAACGACCGGGGAGGCCGCCGGGGGGCGCCGTGTCCGCTCGGACACGACGGGGCCTCTCCCGCCGTGTCCGAGCGGACACGGCGCTCCGTTGGCTACTCTCGGCGGTTGCCGAGGCGGGGCACCCGCGCCAGGCTGGGCTGCGTTGGCTACTCTCGGCGGTTGGCGAGACGTCGCATCCGAGGCGGGCCTGGCTCCGGTGCTACTCCCGGCGGATGCCGAGGCGGCGCATGATCTTGAGCAGGCTGGCGTGGTCGGCGAGGCCGAGCGAGTCCGCGGTCCGGGTGATCTGCCAGCCGTGCGCCTCGAGCGCCTGGGTGACGATCCGACGCTCGGCCTCGGTCTTGAGCTCCTGGTAGGTCGCGCCCGCCGCGACCGACCCGGTGGCTTTGCCGAGCAACTCCTCGGGCAGGTGCTCGACCCGAATCACCTCGCCCTCGGCGGCGACCACCATGCGCTCGACGGCGTTGCGGAGCTCGCGCACGTTGTTCCGCCCAAAGCGGAGCGCGGTGAGCCGCTCGCGGGTCTCCGGCGCCAGCCGCTTGGGGAGCACGCCGAAGCGGCGGCAACTGTCCTCGAGGAAACGCTCGGCGATCGGGACCACGTCCTCGGGCCGCTCGCGGAGGGGCGGCACCCGGATCTGGTGCACGTTCAGCCGGTAGAGCAGGTCCTCGCGAAAGCGTCCGTCCCGGGTGGCCGCGTCGAGATCGAGGTTGGTGGCCGCGACCACCCGGGTGTCCACCGGAATCGGCTTGGTCGAGCCGACCCGGGTGACGGTCCGCTGCTCGAGCACCCGGAGCAGCTTGGCCTGCATCGGGAGCGGCAGCTCTCCGACCTCGTCGAGCAGGAGGGTGCCGCCGCTCGCGGCTTCGAAGGCGCCCTGTCGGGTGCCCTGCGCGCCGGTGAACGCGCCGCGCTCATGCCCGAAGAGCTCGCTCTCGACCAATTGCTCGGGCAACGCCGCGCAATTGATGGCGACGTAGGGCCCCGTCGGTGTCCCGCCGAGCCGGTGGAGCTCGCGCGCCACCAGCTCCTTACCGGTGCCGCTCTCGCCCAGGATCAGCACGGTGCTCCGAATCGGCGCCAGCTTGGCGATCGTTTCGCGGAGCGACTGCATCGCCTGGCTCCGGCCGATCAGCGTCGACTCACCGAGCGCCGCGCGGAGGGCCATCACCTCCCGGCGGAGGCGATGCCGCTCCACCACGGACGCCACCTCGAGCACCACCCGCTCGAGCGGCTCCGCCTTGTCGATGAACGCGGCCGCGCCGAGTCGAACCGCCTGGACGCAGCGGTCGAAGTCGCCGGTGCCGGTGTAGACAATCACCGGCGTCTCCACGCCCTGGTGAGCGAGCCGCCGGAGCACGTCGAAGCCGTCCATGCCGGGCATCTCGAGATCGAGGATCACGCAGTCGAAGGTCGACGCGGCGAGCCGCGCCAGCGCGAGCGCGCCGCTCGTGGCCACCTCGACCTCGTGCTGGCCGAGCCGCGCCAGATCGTAGGCGTACTGCTCCGCGAGCGGGGCCACGTCGTCGACCACCAGGATGCGACTCATGCCGTAGGAATCTCCACGATGAAGCGGCTGCCGGCGCCGGGCTCGGTCTCCACCCTGAGCGCGCCGCCCAGATCCGCCACCAGGCGGCGCACCACCGAGAGCCCGAGGCCGGTGCCGTCCGGCTTGGTGGTGTAGAAGTCGTCGAAGGCGCGCGCCAGCTCCTCGCGGCTCATTCCCCGGCCGGTGTCGGCCACGGTGATCCGGGCGGCGGGCAGTCCTTCGCGTGGGACCGTAGCCGATGCCAGCGTCACCCGACCGGCGCCGTCCACGGCGTCGACGGCATTGCTCAGCAGGTTCTCGAGGATGCGGCGCAGCGCCACCCGATCCACTCGAACGGGTCCCAGGTCGTGGTCGAGCGCCAGCTGGATCTCCACGCCGGGCCGCCCGCTTCCCCTCGCCAGCTCGGCCAGGAGCTGATTGGCGTCGCACGCCTCGCGGTCGAGAGCGGGCGCGAGCTTGGCGTAGCTCCGGGCCAATCCCTCGAGGTAGCCCACGCTCGCCTCGAGCGTCGGCCATCGCTCCGCCCACACGGTCGGCAGCGCGGCCGGGTCGGCGTCCGCGGTCTGCTTCAGGTGGCGGAGCACGTTCCGGATCGGCACCAGTCCGTTCTTGACGTCGTGGTTGACCTGGCGGGCGAGGTCGCCGGTCGCGGCGCGCCGCTCGGCTTCGCGAAGCCGGCCCGTGCTGCTCCGAATCCGGCGGGTCATCTGATCGAGCAGCTCCGACAGCGCGCCGATCTCGTCGCTCCGACCGGTCGCGAACGGCTCCTCCAGCCGATCGAGGTCGACCCGCTCCGTCTTCCGGGCCAGCTCGGTGAGGGGGCGGGTGAGGAGCCCGGAGAGCCAGGCGCCGATGGCCAGCGCCACCAGGAGTCCGCCGCCCAGCGTGACCAGGATCCAGCGATCCACCCGTCGCAGCAGCTCGGCCGCCTCGTTTCCCATCGGCCGGGCGACGACGCGGGCCGTGCCGACGGCGCCCATTCGCGGGTCGATCAACGGCAGCGCGAGATCTCCCACCGCCCCCGCCGGCCGACAGGCCGACAGGGGCACGGCCTCCGACTCCACCACCCCGGGCTCGGCGCCGGCGCAGGAGGAGTCGCCTCTGACCAGGGCCACGGCGAGGTCGCCGCGAGCCCAGCCGCCGAGCCGGGCCGAGTCGACCAGCTCGCCGCCGACGAGCGTCAGCCGCTCCCGGCCGACCTCGACCGGCACCAGCGCGGCGAGCGAGAGCCGGGGTCCGTCGGGCGTGGTCACCACCGCGAGCGCGGCCGAATCCGAGGTGACCGCGAGCCCGCCCGGCAGCTCGGGCGCCAGCCGATCATAGTCGTTCCGAAAATGACCCGAGCTCAAGATCCGGCCGGCGCTATCCTGGAGCGCGAGGACCGGCAGCCCGCTCCAGCGCGCCGCGGTCGCCGCCCAGTCGCGCAGCCATTCACGCTCGCCGAAGCCGCGAAGGGCGAGTCGGAGCTGGTTGCTCTGTTCGAGCTCCGCCGCGAGCCCCCGCAGCCGTCCGCGGGTGTCGGCGACCCGGCGCTCGAGATCGTTCCGGATCACGGCCGAGAGCTCGCCTATCCGCCGGGCGTTGGCCGCGTCGAGTCGGCCGACCATCTCGCGCCGCACCGCGTAGCCGAGCCCGAGGATGGGGAGCGCGGCCGCGAGCAGCGCGCCGAGCAGGAAGCGAGCTCGAAAGCTCATCGGCGCTCGCTCGGCGCCAGCCGCCCGTCCGGCGAGCTGGCGAGCACCGGGACCGACGCCCGCGCGATCAGGGCGCCCCGGGTCTCGATCAGCGGTGCCAGCTCCCCGCCGCACGCGGCGGGACGACCGGCCCGCTCCACCAGGATCAGCGCGCCCACCGCACCGCTCGGGATCGCGGTCTCGAGCTCGGTCGCGGCGAGCGGCACCGCTCTCGGCGGCGCGGCGCCGGTGTCGCTCGACAGCCCCCCG
>JBFXAS010000203.1:0-10048 GCA_050184075.1 Gemmatimonadales bacterium | reverse complement strand
GAGATCACCGCGCCCCGGATGTGGGCCTACGAGATCCCGGGCGGGGTCTGGGACTACTACACGGCGTTCCAGACGCCCGAGGAGGCGAGGGCCTGGGTGCGGGACGCCAAGCGGCGCGGGGCCGACGGCTTCAAGATGACCTCCTTCCGGCCGGAGATCTTCGCCGCGATCGCCGACGAGGCCGCCAAGCACGGACTCGGCACGGTGGCCCACCTGGCGCAAACGGGTGTCAATCAGCTGAACGCCGCCGACGCCGCCCGGGCCGGCCTCGGCAGCGTGACCCACTTCTACGGCCTCTTTGAGGCGATGTACGAGCACGCCGACGTCCAGCCGTATCCCGAAGCGTACAACTACAACGACGAGCAGTGGCGGTTCGGGCAGGTGGCCCGGCAGTGGACCCTGGTAAAGCCGAAGAGCGACAAGTGGTGGGCGCTGCTCGAGACCCTCAAGCAGCACGACGTCACCCTGGATCCCACGATGACGGCGTATCTCTCCGGCCGCGACCTGATGGCCCGCCGGAGCGCGGAATGGCACGAGCGTTACACGCTGCCCTCTCTCTGGGACTTCTACACTCCGAACCGGGTGAACCACGGCGCGTACTTCTACAACTGGACCACCTGGGACGAGGTGGCCTGGCGCAACTTCTACCGGGTCTGGCACGAGCTGCTGAACGACTACAAGAACCTGGGCGGCCGCGTCACGGTGAGCTCGGACGCCGGCTACATCTACAACACCTACGGCTTCTCGACGATCCAGGAGATGGAGCTGCTCCAGGAAGCCGGCTTCCATCCGCTCGAGGTGATCCGCTCGGCCACGATGTACGGCGCCGAGACCCTCGCCAAGCCGACCGGCCAGCCGCCCGAGTTCGGTGTGGTGCGGCCCGGCATGCTGGCCGATCTGGTGGTGGTCCCCGAGAACCCGATCGCCAACCTCAAGGTGCTGTACGGCACCGGCTTCGTTCGCCTGAACGATCAGAGCGGCCAGGTGGAGCGGGTGGGCGGCGTCCGCTACACCATCAAGGACGGCATCGTCTACGACGCCCGCAAGCTGCTGGCCGACGTCGCCGGGATGGTGGCCAAGCAGAAGCGCGCCCGCGGCATCACCCGGCTCCCCATGCCGGAGCTGGACGGGCGTTAGGGTGACGCTGGCGGAGCTCTTCGCGATCGCCGATGGGAGCGAGCTGGCCGGCATCGAAGCCCTCCGGCGCCATCCGCACCTCGCCACGGCGGTCGAGGTGGCCGGTGATTATCAACAGGGCGAGGCCGCGCCGGCGCTGGTCCACGCGGCGCACCGGGGCCAGGGCGGCCTGGTCGAAGCGGTGCTCGACTTGGGCGGGGCGATCGATTGCCGAGGCCTGGGCGGCGGCACCGCGCTGCACGTCGCGTCCTGGTGCGGCCACGCCGAGACGGTCCGGGTGCTGATCGCTCGCGGAGCGCCGCTCGATCTCCTCTGCGAGGCGTTCGGCGCCACGCCCCTGGGCTGGGCCGCCCACGGATTCGGACCGGACGGCTGCTTCCCGAAGCGCGACCACTGCGGCGCGGCGGTCGCCCTGCTCGACGCCGGCGCCGATCCCGAAATCCCGAACGCCGCCGGCGAGCGACCGATCGACCTGGTGGCGTCGCCCGTCGGCAATCCCATGCGACGGCTGCTCGAGCGCCACGGTTCCACGGTCTGAGCCGGTGGACGACGCGCCGGGCGGGTACGACGCCGTCTACCGCGAGTTCGACTCGCCACTCTGGCGCCGGATCCGCCGGCACGCCTACGGCGAGGACATCGGGCAGCACTCCTGGACCAGCGCGGCGGAGCTTCGCGACGACCTGTCCCGTCTCGGCCTCCGACCGGGGCGGCGCCTCCTCGATTGCGGGTGCGGGCCGGGCGGGGCGCTGGTGTTCCTGATCGCGGAGAGCGGTTGCGAGGGCGTCGGGCTGGATCGGAGCCGGGTGGCCGTGGAGCTTGCCGGCGCGCGGGCGGCAGCGGCCGGCCTGACCGACCGATTCGAGGCGCGGGTCGCCGACCTCGACGCGCCGCTGCCCTCCGACCTGGTCGATCTCGACGCGGTCGTCGCCATCGACGTGGTCATCCACCTCCGACACTCCGAGCGCTTCTTCGCCGAGGTTGCCACCCGCTTGCGCACCGGTGGCCGCTTCCTGGTGGTCGACGCCGGCGTGCGGACTGGTCCAGTCACCGCGGAGGAGTGGGCGCGGCGGAGCCTGCACGGGCCGACTCGAATGGTCGAGCCCGGCGAGAACGAGCGCCTGCTGGCCGGGGCCGGTCTCCGCCTCGTCGAGATCGAGGACCGCACGGCGCAGGTCGCCCGGGCGGCCCGCGGCAGGCTGGACGCCTATCGCCACCATCGGGCCGAGCTCGAGGCCAGTTGGGGCCGCGAGCAGCTCGAGGGCCAGCTCGCCTATCTCGAGACGGTGCTGGCGCTCTCCGAGCGACGGGCGGTGAGCCGCTTCGCGTATCTCACGGAGCCGCTGGTCGGGGTCGGACCAGCTCACTGACGGGTCGGCTCGGCTCCCGGACGAGGCTCGACGCAGGACGGGAGATTGGTCACCGGATGGGCGGTACCTCGTGATCCAGGCGGACCGCTTGAGCGGCCGCAATGGTCAGGACGGTGGGAGGAAGAGCGTCGAGTCCGGTCGGACCCGGCTGGCTGTCAGCGACCGCATCTCATAGCGCACCCGGCCCGAGCCGGTGGAACCCCAGCGCGGAACCAGGACGTTGCCGTAGCGCTCGAGGGGCCCCAGGCTGTACGCGTACTGGGTCGTCGCCCAGATCATCGGCTCCTTGCGACGGTTGAGCAGGATCCAACCGTGCGGCCGATCGTCCGGGCCGTGGAACTCGAGCGCCGTCGCGCCGGGGACGTCCGGCAGCGGGCCGTATCGCACCGCGTAGAACGAGTCGCCCACCGCGATGGCGCGTGCGATCCGGTAGAGGCTGAAGGGCGCTCGCTCCAGGGCGGCGGCCAGGGCGTCCTCGCCCGCCACCTCGAAGCGCCCGTTGACCCGATTCCAGTACGGACCGATCTCGCTGTAGGCGCGGACCCGCTGGTAGAGCTCGCTCTCCATCGTCACGTAGGACCGCGGGGCGGTGAGATCGAGGATCTCGTTCTCGAGGTAGCGGTCGATCCGCTGGTAGTGGTCCCATTCGTGAACGAAATGGAGGGAGCGGACCTCGCGCCAGACGGCGAGCCCGCCCATCGCCTCCACCATTGCCCGGGCGTCCTGGATCGCGGCGGAGTCGCCGCGGAGCCCGCCCGTCGAAGGAGGCTGGAGCGCCCGGGCCTCGCCCCGGACCAGGAGGGCCAGGGCGAGCAGGGCCGGGAGCCGGCGGAGTGGTCGCGTCGTCATCCGGGCAAAGCTGGCCCGTCGCCGATGCCGAAATTGCTATCGCCGCCGGCGGAGCGAGCGCAGGAAGGTGCTGGTGGACCCGAAGCCGGCCGCCCGTGCCGCGACCGCAGGAGGCTCGCCCCGCGCCAGCCGCGTCGCACCGCGATCGAGGCGGAGCCCGCGGGCGTACCGCGCCGGCGTCGTGCGGAGCACCGCGCGAAAGACCCTGAGAAAGTGATAGCGCGAGAGACCGGCGTGATCCGCCATCCGCGCGAGGGACACCCGGCCTCCGGTGTCGTGCGCCAGGTCTCGCGCGCGGAGCACCCGGGCCACCAGCTCGTCGCGGGTCGCCGGCCGCATCGCCGCCGGGAAGGCCTCCGCCGGGGCGAGGCCGCGTGCTTCGCGGGTCGCGGCCTCCCCGAGCGCGAGGGTCAGCTCCTCCAAACGCTCGAGCGGCGGGGGCCGGATCGCGTCCAGCGCGCCGATCAGCCTCGTCACCAGAGCCGCCAGCCGCAAGGACGGTCGGAACGGAGCCACCGGCACGACCGCGCCGGCCAGCGGCCAGAGCGGAGGCAGGAAGCAGGAGATCGCGCGGGTGCGCGGCTCCTCGATCGAGCTGGAATAGAGCTGGCCCGGATTGGTGAGCAGCAGCCGACCGGGCTCGAGCGTGACGGCGCGCCCCCCGACGCGATACCGCTCGCGCCCGTGGGTCACGAGCTTGAAGGAGAGGCCGCCGGCATGCTCGCCGACTTCCATCCGATCGGTGGTGAAGGCGAAGAGGAGCACCTCGTCCGCGTAGGTCTCGAAGCTCTCCCGAACCCTGGCGGTCGGAAGGCGGCGGGCGGTCTCGCTCCAGGTCGTGAGGATCATCGGCAGTCGGTGATGGCTCCAGTGTGAGCGTACGCCACCGGCCGTCCCCCTGTTTCCCGAACCCGCCTCGATCTTCCGCCGGCGACGGGTTCCCGGTAGCATCCGCCCATGAGCGCGGGACGGCTTCGGGCGAGCTTCGGCGCGCTGGTGCTGGGTCAGGCCGCCCACTCGGTCGAGGAGTACCTCGGGCGACTCTGGGAGTCGTTCCCGCCGGCACGGTTGCTCACGGGGCTCGTCTCCGCGAACCGGGAGGTGGGCTTCCTGGTGATCAACGGGGCGCTGGTTGCCTTCGGGATCTGGTGCTGGCTCGTTCCGGTGCGACGGCGCCCGGAGGCCGCCGCCGGCTTCGTCTGGTTCTGGGTGGTCGTCGAGCTGATCAACGGTGTCGGCCACCCGCTCTGGTCGGTGGTGCGGGGCGGCTACACCCCGGGGATCGCCACGGCGCCGCTGCTCCTCGCGCTCAGCCTGATGGTCGCCTACGATCAGCTCCGGGCCCGCCGCGCGAGGACCGTCGATGCCTGAGACCGACGGGTCGGGCTATCGCGCCGTCGCCTTCGATCTGCTGACCGCCCTGCTCGACTCCTGGTCGAGTTGGGCCGACGCGGCGCGCGACCCGGCGCTCGCCCTGCGCTGGCGGCTCCGCTATCTCGAGCTGACCTATGGCGCCGGCCGTTATCGCGACTACGCCGCCCTGATCCGGGAGAGCGCCGAGGCCAGCGGCGTGGGCGGCGATGCTACCGATCGCCTGCTCCGCTCGTGGGGCGCGCTCGCACCCTGGCCCGAGACCTCCGCGGTGCTGCGATCGCTCGCCGAGCGGGTGCCGCTGGCCGTGGTGACCAACTGCTCGGACGCGCTGGCGGCCCCGCTGGTCGCCAAGCTCGGGGTGCCGCTTCGGGCGGTGATCACGGCCGAGGCGGCCGGCTGGTACAAGCCCCACCCCGAGCCCTACCGGCTCGCTATCGAGGCCTTGGGCGAGCCGGCGTCCCGGATCCTCTTCGTGGCCGGGTCGCCTAACGACATCGGCGGAGCCGGTGGGGTCGGGCTGCCCGTCTTCTGGCACAATCGGCTCGGGCTGCCGCTCCCGCCGACGACCGCGTCGCCGATCGGCACGGCGGCCTCGCTCGCCCCGCTGCTCGAGCTGGTGACCGACGCGGGCGGGTCCGCGGTGAAACCACCCCGTTCCGGCCAGCGTACGCCGAAGCCATGACCGCCCTCGCCCTCGCCGCCCTGCTCTTCCAGACCGCGGCGCCCCCGCCAGTGGCCATCACCGACGTCGCGGTCGTGGTACCCGAGCTGGACACGATCCTCCCCGGACGCACCGTGCTGATCGAGAACGGCCGGATCCGCTCGATCGCGCCGGCCGCGCCAGCGCCCACCGGCGCTCGGCGGATCGACGGCCGTGGCCGCTTCCTGATTCCGGGCCTCTGGGACATGCACGTCCACGTCCGCCATCCCAGCGCGCCGGAGGTCCTCTTTCCGCAGTTCGTCGCCAACGGCGTGACCGGTGTCAGAGACATGGCCTCGGCCTGCGACCATGAGCCCCGCGAGGGAGAAGCCTGCGCGGCGGAGCTCCAGCAGTGGGCCCGCCGGATCGACGCCGGCGAGCTGGTCGGCCCCCGGCTCCTCGCGCTGGCGAGCTTCCCGCTCAACCCGCCCTGGAACCGCGCGGTGACCGAGACAGAGGTGCGCGGCGTGGTCCGCACCATGAAGGAGCGCGGTCTCGATTACATCAAGGTCTACTATCGGCTCACGCCGGAAGCATTCGGCTGGGTGATGGACGAGGCGAAGGCCGTGGGCATCGCGGTGGGCGGCCACATCCCGATCCGAATGAGCGCGGCCGAGGCCTCGAACGCCGGCCTCCGGAGCCTGGAGCACGCCCGCGACTTCATGTTCGACTGCTTCCCCGGCTCCGCCGAGTTCCGCCGCACCACCCGGACCCAGAATCCGTCGCCGGACGTGATGCGCGCGATGGTGGAAGAGCACGACCCCGCCCTCTGCGACCGCCTCTTCGCCACGATGACGAAGAACCAGACCTGGTACGTGCCCACCCTGGTCACCCGGAGGATGGACGCCTTCGCCGACGACTCCGCCTTCCGCGACGACCCCCGCCAGCGCTTCATCCCGGCCGCCGCCTGGCGGGCGTGGAACCAGGACGCCGACCGGATGGTGGCGCTCGACTCGACGCCGGCCGGTCGCGAGATGGTCCGACGGTTCTACCGGATGAGCGCCGCGCTCGTCGTGAAGGCGCGGGCGGCGGGGGTGCCGGTGGTGGTGGGCACCGACGCGGGCGACAGCTTCGTCTTTCCGGGCTCGAGCGTCCAGGACGAGCTGGGCGAGCTGGTCAAGGCGGGGCTCACGCCGGCGGAGGCCCTGAGCGCGGCCACCTCGATCTCGGCCCGCTTCCTCGGGCGGGAGGCGGATTACGGCTCGGTCGCCCCGGGCAAGGTGGCCGACCTGGTGCTCCTCCGAGCCGACCCCCTGGCCGACGTCGCCAACGTCGGGGCGATCGAGGGCGTGATCTTCGGCGGGCGCTACTACGACCGGTCCGAGCTGGACGCGATGCTCGCGACGGTGGCCAGGGCCGTGGCCGAACGTTAGGCAGGAGACCGGAGGCCGGCGCCGGATCGGCGAGGTATATTGCCGTCGCTCATGCCGCGCCCGCCACTCCGCCCACTACCCCAGCAGGGCGAGCCCCTCGCGCCGCCCTCCATCGCCCTCGGCTTCTTCGGCCTGGCCGTGCTCTGGCTCGGCGCCGGTGGGGTCGGCGTCGTCCTGGTGAGTGACGAGCTCGCGCGCGGCAACGTGCTCGCGCCCCGAGTCGTCGCCGTCACGCACGCCTTCACCCTCGGCCTGCTGACCCAGGCGATCTTCGGAGCGCTCCACCAGTTCCTCCCCGCCGTGACCGGCAGCCCGATCCGTCATCCACGGGTGGCCAAGGGCGCGCCCGCCCTCTTCACCGCGGGGCTCGGGCTGCTGCTCGCGGGCCTCTGGGTCTGGCGGCCGAGCTGGCAGGCGGCGGGCTGGGTGGTGCTCTTCGCCGCCGTCGGCGCCGGTTCCCTGAACACCCTGCCCGCCCGTCGGCGGGCCACCCGCAATCGCTACGTCGGCGGCTTCGTCTCGCTCTCCCACTCGGCGCTCGGCTTCGCCATGGTGGTCGCCGCGATCCGGATCGGCGAGGGGCTCGGTTGGTGGCAGCTCGATCGGGCCGGCCTCCTCTCGCTCCACTTCCACCTCGGCGCGCTCGGCTTCGGCACGCTCACCGCTACGGCCTTCGGCAGCAAGATGCTGCCGGCGTTTCTCGGCGCCCAGGTCGACGACGGCCGCCGGATCCGCGCCGTGGCCTGGTCGGCGTCGCTCGGCCTGACGGCGCTCGCGCTGGCGCTGGTGATCCGCTCCGAGTGGATCCAGTGGCTCTCCCGGATCGCGATGGCGATCAGCGCGACGACTCAGCTCTCGCTCCTGGTCGACTACTTCCGGCGCCGGACGCCCGGACGGATCGACCCGGGTCTCGGGCTGGTGGGCATCGCCATCGCGGGACTGGCGACGACGATCCTGGCGGGCGGCGTGGTGGCGCTCGCCGCTCCCACTCCCGGACGCTGGTGGGCGACCTACGTCTTCCTGGCGGTGGTCGGCTGGCTCGGCGCGCTGATCCTCGGCGTGATGCACCGTGTCGCGCCGCGCATCGTCGTGCTCTGGCTGGCCGAGGCCCGCCGCTCGCTCAGCCCCGAGGCGCACCGGGCCGAGCTGCTGCACGCGCCCCTCGGGTGGGCCACGGCCGCCACGGCGGCGCTCGCCATCGCGACGACCGCGATCGGGATCGCCGCCGGCGTGGCCCCGGTGATTCGCATGGGCGGAGCGGCGATCGTGCTCACCGCGGCGCTCGCCGGCCTCCAGGCCGCGCACCTCGCCCGCTCGGCGGTCTCGGTCGGCACCCGCCGAAGTCACTAGGAGCGCGCAGCCAGCGGATCCGCGAGCAACCCGCCGGCCCGGCGGAGTCGAACCGCCGCCGCTGCGCTCGGGGCGGGCCGGCCACAGGCCGCGCTGGACAGCCGACCGGCGGCCCCCGACCTTTCGGCCATGACCGCCAGCGGAGCCGCGACACCGTCGGATTGGGACGAGCGCTACGCCGCGCCCGACTACTTCTACGGCACGGAGCCCAACGATTTCCTCCGCTCCGTCGCCGACCGGATCCCACCCGGTCGAGTGCTGATGCTCGCCGACGGCGAGGGAAGGAATGGCGTCTTCCTCGCCGGGCTCGGATACCAGGTCACCTCGGTGGACCGTTCCCCGGTGGGGCTCGCCAAAGCGCGCGCCCTCGCCGTGGAGCGCGGCGTGACGCTCACCACGATCGAGGCGGATCTCGCCGAGCATCGCATCGAGCCGGCCGCCTGGGACGCCGTGGTGCTGATCTTCTGTCACCTCCCCCGCCCGCTCCGGCGCGCAGTGCATCGCCGGGCCGTCGCGGGACTCAAGTCGGGCGGGGCGCTCGTGCTCGAGGCCTACACCCCGGCTCAGCTCGGCCGCGGCACCGGCGGCCCACGACAGATCGAGCTGCTGATGACGCTCGCCGAGCTCCGCGAGGAGCTCGCGGGGCTCGATCTGGTCGTGGCTCGGGAGCTCGAGCGCGACGTGATCGAGGGTGTCGGACACGGCGGCCCGAGCTCGGTGGTCCAGGTTCTGGGCTTCCGGCCGACCCCCGATGCGGCGAACCGGTCGCCCGAGCGGTGACGAGGCGGGACTGACCCAAGCCAAGCGGTGATCAGGGAGGGCTGAGGCAAGCCAAGCGCTGGCCGGGCTCCGGCTGAGACAAGCGCAGTTCCGCCGCCTTCTCGGCGACTCAATCCTGCCGCAGCGCGCTGACCGGGTCGACCCGCATCGCCCGGCGCGCGGGCACCAGCGACGCCACCACCGCCACCGCGAGCAGCACCACCGCGACCGCGCCGAGGGTGAGCGGATCGCTCGGACTCACCTGGTACACCAGGCTCGCGAGCAGTCGCCCGAGCGCGAGCGCCCCGGCCAGCCCGAGCAGGAGCCCGAGGCCCGCCATCGCCACCCCTTCGCGGAGCACCATCGCCACCACGGTCCGCGGCGCGGCGCCGAGCGCGAGCCGCACCCCGATCTCCCGATTGCGGCGGGCCACGCCGAAGCTGATCACCCCGTAGAGGCCGAGCACGGCGAGGCCCATGGCGGCCAGCGCGAAGCCTCCGATCAGGAGCGCGCTGAACCGCTCCTGGGCGAGCGACGCCGCCAGCACGTCCTCCATCGGCCTGACGTCGCTGATCGGGACGGCGGGGTCGATGGCGCGGAGCGCCTCGCGGACCGTGCCGAGCTGCGCCAGTGGATCGCCCGCGGAGCGGAGCACCAGGCTCATGTTCGGCGTGGGGTAGACCGAGAGGGGGAAGTAGATCGCCGGCGGCGGTGGGACGCCGATCTCCCGATAGCGGACGTCGCCCACCACGCCGATCACCTCGAGCGGTCCGCCGAAGAAGGCGCGGATCCGCTCGCCGAGCGGGTCCTGCCCCGGCCAGAACGCCCTCGCCATCGCCTCGCTCACCACCACCACCCGAGCGCTCGAGTCCCGATCCGCGGCCGTGAAGCGCCGCCCCCGAACGAGCGGAATGCCCAGGGCCTCGAACAGTCCCTCCGAGGCCCCGGCGAAATACACGTCGCGGGACTCGCCGGGCTCTGGCGGCGGTTGTCCCTCCACCAGGATCCGGGTGGACTCCCACGCGCCGGAGAGCGGCAGGCTGCTGATCACCCCGACGGCCTCGACGCCGGGTCGGCGTGCCAGGTCGTCGAGCAGCTGGTTGTAGAATCGGCCCCAGCTCGGCGCGAGCGCGATGAAC
>JBFXAS010000202.1:0-10051 GCA_050184075.1 Gemmatimonadales bacterium | reverse complement strand
CGCGCGGCGCTGCTCCTACTGCGACTTCGCCATCGCGGTCCGGAAGGAGACCCCCGACGCGGAGTACCTGGCGGCGATCGAGGCGGAGTGGCGCTGGCACCGGGAATCCGGCGCCGTCGCGGGGCCGGTCGAGACCCTCTATCTCGGGGGCGGCACCCCATCCCATCTCGGCGTGGAGGCGATCGCCCGACTGCTGGAGCTGGTCGAGCGCGAGGGCCCGCTCGCGGAGAGCGCGGAGGTCACGCTCGAGGTCAATCCCGAGGACGTGAGCCCGAGCCGGGCCGCCGGGTGGCTCGAGGCGGGAGTCGGACGGATCTCGTTAGGCATCCAGTCCTTCGACGACGACGTGCTTCGCTGGATGCACCGGGTGCACGATCGGACCGCCGCGATCCGGGCGGTCGAGGTGCTTCGCGCGGCCGGCCTCGAGAACCTATCGCTCGACCTGATCTACGGGCTTCCCGCGGAGCTCGAGCGGGATTGGCAGGAGGACCTCGAGACCGCGCTCACCCTCCGGCCCGACCATCTCTCCTTCTACGGCCTCACGGTCGAAGAGCGGACCCCCCTGGGCCGCTGGGTCGACCGAGGGCTCACCCTGCCCCCGCCCGACACCCGCTTCGAGGCCGAATACCTGGCGACTCACCGCGCGCTGGTCGGCGCCGGATTTCGCCACTACGAGGTGTCGAACGCCGGACTGCCCGGCAAGGAGTCCCGACACAACCTCGCCTACTGGACCCGCCGCCCGTACCTCGGGCTCGGCCCGTCCGCGCATTCCTTCCACCAGGGACGCCGCTGGTGGAACGAGCGCGAGTGGGTCGCCTACCGGGACCGGGTTCGCGGCGGGGCCGGCGCCGTGGCGGGCGAAGAGCGGCTCACCCCCGCGCAGGTCGCGCTCGAAACCCGTTACCTGGACCTCCGCACCGACCGCGGAATTGCGGCATCAAGTCTGCCTGCTGAGATGCTTTCGACGTGGTTGGCTGCCGGCTGGGCACGCCGGGTTGGCAGTCGGGTGGCGTTGACGGCAGACGGGTGGCTCCGGCTCGACGCCTTGGTTGGCCAGGTAGAATGAGTCTAAATTATTCCTATGCATCGAGTTGACGAGCTCAGCGATCGCGAGGCCAGGGTCCTCGAGGCCGTCATCCAGCACTTCATCGAGACGGCCGAGCCGGCCGGTAGCCAGGCCGTGGCCAAGCGGTGCGGTTTGGGTGTCTCTGCGGCCACCGTTCGGAACACCATGAGCGACCTGGAGGCGGAGGGTTACCTCTACCATACCCACACCTCGAGTGGCCGGATTCCGACCGACCTCGCCTACCGGGTCTACGTCAGTCGGCTGATGCGTACCGAGCCCCCCAGCCCGTCGGTTCGGGCCCGCCTCGAGAACGAGGTGGTCGCCGGGGGCAGCACCATCGAGCAGATCCTCGATCGGGCGGCCCGGGTGCTCGGTGTGCTGACCCAGGAGCTGGGCGTGGCCGTCGCGCCGGCCCTCGACGCCGCCGTGCTCGAGCGGATGGAGCTGGCCCGGCTGTCGTCGGACCGGCTCCTGGTGGCCCTCACGGTCCAGCGCAACGTGGTGCGGACCATCTTCGTCGAGATTCCCGGCGTGCTCGCGAGCGAGGTGATCGAGAGCGTCTCGCGGATCCTGAACGAGCGGCTGGCCGGTCTCACGCTGGGCGAGATTCGCCGAACCGTGCGCGACCGGCTCCGCGACGCCGGACCGTCGGCTCGAGACGTCGAGCTGCTGAACGTGTTCGTGACGCAGAGCGACGAGCTCTTCGATCTCGACCCCGACGGCGCTCGGGTGATGCTCGGAAGCGCCCAGCCGCTCGCCGATCAGCCCGAGTTCGCGACCAACACCCGGATGCGGGATCTGCTGGAGTTGACCGAGCGACGGGACGTGCTCCGCAAGGCGCTCGACCAGCACCGCAAGCGCGGCCTGGTGATCACCATCGGCGCCGAGAACGCCGATCCGCGGCTCGCGGAGTTCACCCTGGTCACCTCTTCGTATCGCCACGGCTCGCTCTCCGGCGTGCTCGGCGTGCTGGGCCCCACCCGAATGCCCTACGACAAGATCATCGGCCTGGTCGACCACACCAGCCGCCTGGTGGAAGGACTGATGCAGTGAGCGAGTTCTACGAGCTGCTTGGCGTCCCCCGCGACGCGTCGGACGACGAGATCAAGAAGGCCTACCGCCGGGCGGCGATGCAGTACCACCCCGACCGGAACAAGTCGGCCGACGCCGAGGCGAAGTTCAAGGAGATCGCCGAGGCGTACGACGTGCTGCGCGACCCGCAGAAGCGCGCGGTGTACGACCGCTACGGCCAGGAAGGCCTGACCGGCGCCGCGGGCGCGCGGGCGGGCGGCTTCCATCACGTCGATCTCGCCGAGGCGCTCAACATCTTCATGCGCGACTTCGGGGGGATGGGCGGCTTCGAGTCGATCTTCGGCGGCGGGATGCAGACGGAGCCGCGGCGGGGCCAGGATCTCAAGGTCACCGTCAAGCTGAGCATCCAGGAGGTGGCCACCGGCGCCTCGAAGCAGGTGAAGCTGAAGACCAGCATCGTCTGTCAGGTGTGCGAGGGATCGGGCGCGAAGGAAGGCAGCACCCCGACGGTCTGCTCCGCCTGCCGCGGCGCCGGCGAGGTCCGCCGCGCCACCCGCAGCATGTTCGGTCAGTTCGTTTCGGTGGCGCCGTGCCCGACCTGTCACGGCGAGGGCAGGGTGGTGCTCTCGCCCTGTGAGGTCTGTCGCGGCGAGGGCCGGGTCCGCGGCGATCGCACCGTGCAGGTGGAGATCCCGGCGGGCGTGTCCAGCAACAACTACATCACGCTGCGCGGGCAGGGCGCGTCCGGCCGCCGGGGCGGGCCCAACGGCGACCTGATCGTCCTGATCGAGGTGAAGGACGACGACCGCTTCGAGCGCCACGAAGACGATCTGTTCTACGACCTGGCGCTCTCCTTCAGCCAGGCCGCGCTGGGCGCCGAGCTGATCGTGCCGAGCCCGTGGGGCGACGAGCGGCTGGAGGTGCCGGCCGGCATCCAGGCGGGCACGGTCATCAAGATTCGCGGCAAGGGCCTCCCGCGGCTCGGCCGCAGCGGCCACGGCGACCTGATGGTGCGGGTCTCGCTCTGGACGCCGGAGCAGCTCAACGACGAGCAGCGCCGGCTCTTCGAGGAGCTGGCCAAGCTCGAAGGCGAGCCGCCTCGCGAGGGCGGCAGCTTCTGGAGTCGCCTCAAGGAAGCGCTCGGCGCGTGAGCTGGTGGGCGGTCGAGACGCGTCCCCCGGCGGACGCGCGCGAGGCGGTCGCCCAGTGGCTGGCGCGGGAGACCGGGCAGGCCGCCCTGGAGCGCGACGACGGCGCCGTCGTCGGCTACGTCACCGAGGAGGACGCCGCGCGCCGGCTGGCGGGTCGGCTGGTCAGCGCGTTCGGGCAGGTGCCGGAGCCCGCGCTCCAACCGGTCGCCGTCGAAGACTGGTCGGTGCGCTGGCGTGACGGGATCGCGATCCGGACGATCGGACGGCTCACCGTCGGGCCGAGCTGGCTGCTCGAGCCGGGCGCGGGGCGCGTGGTGGTCGATCCGGAGATGGCCTTCGGCACGGGCGAGCACGGCTCGACCCGGTCGGTGCTCGCCCTGCTCCAGCGCCACCTGGTTCCGGGGACCCGGGTGCTCGACGTCGGCAGCGGGAGCGCCATCCTCGCGATCGCCGCGGCCCAGCTCGGCGCCAGGCGCGCCCTGGGGATCGAGATCGACCCGGAGGCCGAGCCGGTCGCCCGGAAGAACCTCGCCAGGAACGGAGTCGACGCGGTGGTCGAGCTGCTCACCGGTGACGCCGAGGCCCTGGCGCCACTGCTCGGCCCGGTCGAGCTGATCGTCTCCAACATCCTCCGCTCGGTCAACACGAGCCTGCTCCCGACCCTGCGCGAGACGCTGGCCGAGGGCGGGCTCGCGATCTTCGGCGGGATGGAGCTCGTCGAGCGAGACGACTTCCTGCCCGAGCTCGCGGCTGGCGGATTCACTCCGGTGGACGAGGCCGAAGACGCGGGCTGGTGGGCCGTGGCGGCCCGAGCCAGGTGATCCGACTGCTGGCGCCCGGGCCGCTCGATCGCGCGGGAGATCCGGTGCGCCTCGACCCAGCGGAGCTCCGGCACCTGGCGGTTCGCCGCGTCGCGATGGACACCGAGGTGGAGCTGCTCGATGGGGTCGGGACCGTGGTGCGGGGCACGATGGGGCCGGACGGCGCCGTCCGGGTGCTCGAGCGGCTGAGCCACCCGCGGCCCGAGCCGATCGTTCTGCTGGTGGGCGCCGGCGACCGCGACCGCTTCACCTGGATGGTCGAGAAGGCGCAGGAGCTGGGCGTCACGGAGATCGTTCCGGTCGAGACCGAGCGGTCGAAAAGCGTCGAGACCCGCCTCCGGATCGGCCAGCTCGACAAGCTCAGGGCGCGAGCCCGGGAAGCACTCAAACAGTGCGGCGCGGCGTGGGCGCTCGAGCTTCGGGACCTGTGCCCGCTGGAGCAGGCCCTCGGCGCGGTCGAGGCCGATTCCCGTTGGCTGGCGGACCCAGCCGGCGGGGCGATCGCCGCTCGACCGGCTGGCGCGGCGGCGGCGGTGCTGATCGGGCCCGAGGGCGGGCTCACCGAGCCGGAGCGTCGGCTCGCCCTCGACGCCGGCCACCTCCCGCTCTGGCTCGGACCGAATACCTTGCGTTTCGAGACTGCGGCGATCGCCGCGGCGGCCCTGCTCGTCACCTCCCGATCGAGGCCCCAATGAGCTGCATCTTCTGCAAGATCGTCTCGGGCGAGATTCCCGCGACCATCGTCGCTCGGACCGACGACGCCGTGGCGTTTCAGGACCTGAATCCGCAGGCCCCGACCCACCTGCTGGTGGTACCCACCCGGCACCTCTCCGGGATGGCCGACACCGACTCGGAGGAAGGCGAGCTGGCCGTGGGCCGCACCTTTCGGCTCGCCGTCCAGGTGGCCCGGCAGCTGGGGCTGGACCAGGACGGCTACCGGCTGGTCACCAACAACGGGGCCCGGGCCGGGCAGTCTGTATTCCACCTCCACGTCCATCTCCTCGGCGGGCGGGCGATGGGCTGGCCGCCGGGCTGAGCCGAGGGTTTGACAGAGCGTGCCCAAGTGCCCTAAATTAAAGGGCTTCAACAGTTTGCCCGGATGGGCCGGGAAGGGGTGAGTTCAGCGCATGTCAGAAGTCATCATTCACGATGATGAGAGCTTCGAGCGAGCGCTCAAGCGCTTCAAGAAGAAGTGCGAGAAGGCGGGCATCCTCTCCGACTTGAGGAAGCATCGTCACTACGAGAAGCCGAGTGAGAAGCGGAAGCGGAAGATGAATGCCGCGATTCGGAAGTCGCGGCGCGCCGCTCGTTTCGCGCGTGGCTGATCATCGGAGGAGCGACTCGATCGGGTGGATTCACGAGCAGTGGCAGGGCCTCGGTCACGGTCGGAGGGTATGACGCCGACCGACCTCGAGGATCGGGACGGGGTGCAGGTGCCTTCGGGCGCCGGCACCCCGTCCCGCTTTCCAGGGGCGACCCTCGACGCACTCCAGCTCGGGGTGGCGCTCGAGCTGGTCGCGGAGCACGCGGCCGGACCGTTAGGCGCGGCCCGGGTCCGGGCCCGGCGGCCCGCCACGGACGCCGCGCTGATCGCCGAGGAGCTGGCGACCGTGGGCGAGCTGCTGGTGCTGCGGGAGCGGGGCGAGTCGGTCGACATCCCGCCGATGCCGGAGATCGGCGGGCCGCTCCGCCGACTCCGGGTTTCGGGGAGCGTCTTGAACGGTCCCGAGCTGGTTTTGCTCCGGCGCGCGCTCCAGGCAGGCCGGACCGCGGCCAAGGAGCTCGCCCGGGTGGCCCAGGACGCGCCGCGTGCGGCGTCCCGGGTGGTGCCGCTCCCGAGCCGGAAGCTCGACGAGCGCCTGGAGCAGGCGCTCGACGACGACGGCGAGCTCCACGATGGCGCGAGTCCCCGACTGGCCCGCGCGAGACGCGCCATCCACGAAGCCCGCGAGCGCCTGGTCCGCAAGCTCGATCAGGTCCTCAAGGGCCTCGACACCGGGGCCGTGCCCGAGGGTGCCCAGCCGACCGTCCGCGATGGGCGCTACGTGATACCGGTCCGGCGCGACGCCCGGGCCCGTCCGCAGGGAATCGTCCACGACGAATCCGCGAGCCACGGCACGCTCTTCGTCGAGCCCACCGACGCCATCGAGTTCGGCAACACTCTCCGGAGCGCGGTCGCCGACGCCGAGCGCGAGGCGATGGCGGTGCTCCGGGAGCTCACCGAGCTCTGCCGGCCGGAGGCCGACGCCATCGCGTCGCTCCACGAGATGGGCGTCGCCGCCGACGACCTGATGGCGCGGGTCCGCTACGCCCACGCGTCCCGCGCGGCCGTGCCGGCGGTCGGCGGCGATGATCTGGTGCTGAGGCAGGGGCGCCATCCCCTGCTGCTCGCCCGCGGCCTCGAGGTCGTGCCGGTCGATCTGGAGCTCCGCGCCGAGGAGCGCACCCTGCTCGTCAGCGGCCCGAATGCGGGCGGAAAAACCGTGCTGCTCAAGACCGTCGGGCTCTCCGCGCTGCTGGCGCAGGCCGGGGTAGTGCCGCCGGTCGGGCCGGGCACCAGGCTGCCCGTCTTTCAGCGGATGTTCGCCGACATCGGCGACCACCAGTCGATCGCGGCCGATCTCTCCACCTTCAGCGCCCACCTGGCGGCGCTCCGGATCATCCTGGAGCAGGCCGACGCCGAGACCCTGGTGCTGATGGACGAGATCGGGAGCGGCACCGATCCGATGGAGGGCGCGGCCCTCGCCACCGCGACGCTCCGCTGCCTCACGGCCAAGGGCGCTCGCTCGCTGGTCACCACCCACCTGGGCGCGCTCAAGACGCTCGCCGGCGAGGTGGCTGGCGTCGTCAACGGGTCGCTCGCCTTCGACGCGGAGCGGCTCCGGCCCACCTTCCGTTTCACCAAGGGCGTTCCCGGTCGCTCCTACGGCATCGCCATCGCGCGGCGGCTGGGCGTGGACCCCGCCGTGGTCGACGAGGCCGCCCGCTCGGTGCCGGAGCGGGAGCGCGCGCTCGACGAGCTCCTGGCCAGGGTCGAGGCGCGGGCCCGCGACCTCGAGGCCCGGGAAGCGGTGCTCGAGGACCGCCTCGCGCAGGTCGGTGGACGGGAAGAAGCCGTCGCCGGCCGGGAATCGCTGGTCGCCGAGCGGGAGGAGCGGATCCGACGGCGGGAGAAGGACGCCGAGCGGGAAGGTCGCCGCGAGGCCCGGCGTCACCTCCTCGACGCGCGAGAGAAGGTCGAGGAGGCGATCCGGATGGTGCAGGAGGCCGGCGCGGCCGAGGCGGTTCGCGCCGCTCGGCGGGTGGTCGAGGAGGCTGCGCGCGCCGAGGCGGCGGCTCTCGACGAGCTGGAGACCGAGGCCGCGCCGGAGCTGGCCGAGACGGTCGCCGTCGGGCAGCGGGTGCGGGTCGGCAACGGCGCCGTGGGCTCGGTCCTCGAGCTCCGCGCCGACGGCCGCGCCCTGGTGGCGATCGGGGCGGTCAAGATGGTCGTCGGACCGGCGGAGCTGAGGGTCGTCGCCGCGGAGCGGCGGGAGCGCGCCATCGCGCCCGACCCGGTTGTCCCCACCGTGGAGGCCCCCAGCGAGATCGACCTCCGCGGGCTGACCGGCGACGAGGCGCACGACGCCGTGATCGCGGCCCTCGACGCGGCGGTCCTCGCCGATCGGCCGTTTCTCAGGATCATCCATGGGATGGGCACCGGCGTGGTCCGCGACCGGGTCCGTCGGGTGCTCCAGTCGGATCGCAGGGTCGGCAAGTTCGACTTCGCGCCGAGGCAGGGCGGCGGCACCGGCGTCACCATCGCCGAGCTGGCACCGTGATTCCCGACGAGCTGATCGAGCAGATCAAGGACTCGGCCGATCTGGTCGGCGTGATCGGCGAGTCGGTCGGTCTCAAGAAGAGCGGCGCCGACTGGCGGGGGCCCTGTCCCTTCCACGGCGGCACCCATCGCAACTTCGCGGTGATCCCGAAGAAGGGGCTCTACTACTGCTACGTCTGCCACGCGGCGGGCGACGTCTTCAGCTTCTTGATGAAGCGCTTCGGGATGGACTATCCTACCGCGGTCCGAGACGTGGCCCGGCGGGTCGGGATCACCGTGCCGGACCGGGCGGAGCGCCAGGGACCGGACCCCCGCGAGCCGCTGTTCCAGGCCGTCGCGGTGGCCCAGGAGTGGTTCGCCGCCCGACTCCGGGAGAGCCCCGACGCGGAGAACGCCCGCCGCTATCTCGAAGGCCGCGACCTGCCGCTCGTGCAGGCCGCGGAGCTGGGCCTGGGCTACGCGCCGAGCGACAAGTCCTTCCAGGGCGCGTTGGCCGGTCTGGGGGTGACCGAGCCGGTCCTGGTCGAGGCCGGCCTGGTGGTGCGGCGTGACGACGGGTCGGTCGGCCCTCGGTTCCGGGGACGGCTGCTCTTCCCGATTCGAGACCTGCGGGGACGGGTGGTTGCCTTCGGTGGCCGGCTGCTCGGCCCGGGCGAGCCCAAGTACCTCAACTCGCCCGAGACGCCGATCTTCCACAAGGGCAGCACGCTCTACCACCTCCACGAGGCCCGCCACGCGATCCGGAAGGAAGGCGTGGCGATCCTGGTCGAGGGCTACTTCGACGCGCTCCGCCCGGCGCTCGCCGGCATCGAACACGTGGTGGCGCCGCTCGGCACCGCGCTCACCGCCGAGCAGGCCGCGCTGCTCGCCCGCTACGCGCCGGCCGCGATCCTCCTCTACGACAGCGACGCGGCGGGTCTGCGGGCTACCTTCCGCGCGGGCGACGAGCTGCTCCGCCACGGCGTCCGGGTTCGGGTGGCGACCTTGCCTCCGGGCCAGGATCCGGATTCGTTGGTTCGCGCGGGCGGCAAGGCCGCGCTCGAGGCGATCCTCGAAGACGCCGTGGACCTGCTCGAGCGGAAGATCCAGCTGCTCGAGCGGAAGGGGTGGTTCTCGGGGGTGGAGCGGCGGCGCGACGCGCTCGACAAGCTGCTGCCCACGGTGCGCGCCGCCAAGGATCCGATCGCCAAGGATCTCTACCTCGGCCGGGTCGCCGAAGTGACCGGGGTGAGCCGCGGCGTCCTGGAGCAGGAGCTGGCCGCTCGAGTCGCGGCCCCGCCGCCCCCGGCCCCCGTGGCCGACCGGACCGCGCCGCCCCGCCGCCCCGGCCGACGCCGCGACGGCGCGCGCTGGGAAGGTCGGCTCCTGCAGGTGCTGATCAGTGAGCCGAGTTGGCTGGACCGCGCCCGCGAGGTCGTCACGACGGAGCGGTTCGAGGTCCCGGCGTTTCGCGAGATCTACGCCGCGCTCCTCGCGCTCGCGCCCTCGGAGGGGCCGCTCCGGGCGGCGGAGCAGCTCACGCCAGCCGCGCTCGACGTCTGGCACCGGCTGGTGCAGAGCGCGCAGGACCTCGGCCCGATCGACTGGGATGCCGAGTACAGCGGCGCCCTGCAGGCGCTCGACGACCGCGACCGGATGCGGTCGCTTCCCTCCGCCGACGACGTAGACGCGCGGCGCGAGGGGCTGCAACAACTGTCTCCCGAAGCGCGCGTTCGACTGACCTGGCGCAAGCAAGCCGGGCGAGGCCGACCGCGCTCCACCGATGCCCGTGCAGAAGGATGACGCAACCGATGCTCGACGAACTCGAAAAGCTGCTCGATCTCCAGAACAAAGACCTGGCCCTGCTCGAGGCCGACACCCGGCTCCTGACCATCGCCGACGAGGTGGGCAACCTCGACCGCGCGGTCGCGGCGGCCCAAAAGGAAGCGGAGGCCGCGAACACGCGGCTCGCCGAAGGGGTGAAGCGCCGTGAGGAGCTCGAGGTCCGGATCGAGGGCTACCGCACGATCCAGGATCGCCGCCGGCAGCGGCTCGAGTCCGCCAAGGGCGCTCGCGAGGCGCAGGCCCTGCTCACCGAGGTCGAAATGGGGCGGACGGTCCTCGTCCGCGAGGAGGCCGAGTGGGTCAAGGCGGCCGAGCGGGTGACCGAGCTGGAGAACGC
>JBFXAS010000201.1:0-10082 GCA_050184075.1 Gemmatimonadales bacterium | reverse complement strand
CATTCCTAACGAGGCGACCTCAGTCTCCGAGCGGGGTAAGGTGTTGCGGCGACGCATCGAATCGGTGTCCAGTGGTCAACAGGTCTGTGGCGGCTCCGGCCTCGCCGCAACGGCGGTACCTGGACCAGACGGAGCTGCGATGATCAACTCAACAGGGCGCGGGTTCTCGGTGCTGGTCGCGAACGACCACGAATGGACGGCGCGGTCCCTGGAGACCATTCTGTCCGCCCAGGGTCACACCGTGATTCGGGCCTTCACCGCCACCCAGGCTCTCGAGCGGGCCGTCCAGGCCAATCCGGACGCGGTGATACTGGACGTCCAGCTTCCCGACAGCGATGGCATGAGCCTCTGCCGGGCGATCCGGACCGCGCCGACGCTCGGGCCCTCGATCCCCGTATTCCTGACCACCGCCGGACCGTCCGGACGCCAGGAGCGCCTCGCCGCCTACCAGGCCGGCGCCTGGGAGTTCTTCGGCCAGCCCCTCGACGGCGAGACCCTGCTGCTCAAGCTCGGCGTCTACCTCGAGGCCAAGGCGGTCGCCGATGCGCTCCGCCGCGACAGCCTGGTCGACGCCGCCACCGGTCTCTACAGCCGGGTCGGCGTGCTCCGCCGGGGCGAGGAGCTCGCCGCCGACGCCACCCGGCGTGGGCAGGCCCTCACCTGCGTGGTGCTCCAGCTGGTCATCGCCGAGCTTCAGGCCGCGGTCGCCGCCGCGGAGTCCCTCGGCAAGGAGATCGCCACGCTGCTCCGGAGCGCGGGCCGCTCGGCCGACGCCATTGGCCGGGTGGGCACCCTCGAGTTCGCCGTGATCGCCGCCGGCACCGACCGCAATGCCGCCGCGAGCCTGGTCCATCGGCTCAACGAGGCCGCCCGCGCGGCGCTGTCGGGGCGTGCCAACGGCTCCGAGCCGATCTTCCGGGCCGCCGTCTGTACGGTCGACAACCCCGCCTCCGAGACGATCGACGCCTGGAGCATGCTCGAGCGGGCCGAAGCCGCCCTGCGGGCCGAGGGGGCGGGGCAGACCCTGATCCTTCCCGGGAGCGTATAGCCGGTCGGATCGCCGACCGGCCGGGCAACGAAGAGCGGGGCCACCGACAGTCGGTGGCCCCGCTCGCGTGTTCGCGCCCGGAGGGACGGTCAGCGCTGGGCCGGCTCCTGCGGAAGCGCGGGTGCTTCCGGCCCCACCGCGTTCTCGCTGGCCGGTGTCACGTCCTGGCCGTACTCGTAGGCGTAGTACTTGTACGCGCCATGGCCGACCTCGATGTGGTTGAGGATTGCGCCGAGCAGCCGGACCGGGAGGCGCTCCAGCAGCTGGAGCTTGGCCTCGGCCAGCTGACGGTCGGTCTCGCCGGCTCGCAGCACGACGGCCACCGCGCCCGTCACCGTGCTTAGGACGAACGGATCGACGCCGACGCCGAGTGGCGGGCTGTCGACCAGAATGACGTCGAACCGGTTCCGGAGGATCGACATCAGCTCGCTGGTCCGGCTGGTGCCGAGCAGCTCCGGGCCCTTGGTCATGCGGCTGCCGCTCGGCATGACCCAGAGGTGCTCCTGCTGGGTCGGGTAGACGATGCTGTCGATGTCGAGCCCGAGGTCGAGATGGTCGAGCAGGCCGGGGCGCCGGGGCGCCCCGAACGTCTTGTACTGCTCGCCGCGGCGGATGTCGCCGTCGATCAGCAGGGTCCGGTACCCGGCCTCGGCGAACGAGATCGCCAGGTTCGCCGAGATCAGGGACTTGCCGTCGCTCGGTCCGGGGCTGGTCAGCGTGAAGACGATCGGCTGGTTGCTCGCGAACGAGTGCGAGAGATTGAGGCGGATCGAGCGGAAGGCCTCGATGATCTGCGCGGTCTCGGCCGGCGATCGGAGACCCCGCTTCTCTCGCTTGATCACCGGCACGGCGCCCAGGATGGTAAGGCCGAGGTCGAAGCTGGCCTGCTCCGGGTAGCGGAAGCGCTTGTCGATCCGATCGAGCAGCACGGCCAGCACCAGCGCGAAGCCGATGCTGGCCGCGATGCCCATCAGGATGATGCGCGGGGCGGTGTTCGACGCCGGGCGGGACGGGACGTCGGCCCGGTCGAGAATGCTGACGTCGGGTGTGGCGCTGAGGGCCGAGAGCCTGGCGTCGGCCAGCCGGGTCTGCAGGGTCTGGCTCAATCCAACCGCCGAGGACGCCTCGCGGCGGAACTTGTCCTCGGTGAGGGAGCGGATCGGGATCTTCCGCAGCTCGTCGGTTTCCGTCGCCAGCTCCTGCTCGAGGTCGGCTTCCTGGTTCTTGAGCTGAGTGACGAGGCGCTCGGCGTAGGCCGGGACCGTCTTGTGCTGCAGCTCGTCCAGCTTGGCGAGCAGGTCCTTCATGATCTTGTGCTCGTCGGTGTACCGGAGACGATTGGCCCGGATCTCGTTCTCCGCGACTTGCACTTCGGCCAGCACCGCCACGAAGCCCGGCGCGTTCCGCACTGCGCCGATGGTGTGGAAGGCGTCGACTTGGACCACGCCCTCCTCCCGGCCACGGTCGAGCACTTCCTCGATCGCCTTGCGGTCCTTCCGGATCCCGGAGAGCAGGGTCCGCTTGGCGAAGTAGTTCCCCATCACCGTCGGCTGCGTCTGGGCGAGCCCGGACGGCAGCGGCAGGACGTCCTCGCGGGGCTCGGTGATGGTCTCGATCCGGTAGTGCTCGAGTTGGGTTTCGGCGTCCTGCATCGCCGAGTCCGCCTGATCGAGCTGCTTCTCGAGGTCCGCCATCAGCTTGACCAGCTTCTCCTTCTTCAGCTGCCCGGCCACGGCGACGAACTCGTCGAGCACGGCGTTCAACACCGTCGCAACCCGCTCGGGATCGGTCCCGCTCAGGCCGACGTTCATGAAGACGCCGTCCTTGCCCGGGATCGAGATCCGGAGCGAGTTGAGCAACTCGCTCGACGCGTCCCGCGGCGACCGCACGGTGAACTCGATCTCCCGGTCGCGGCCGAGCACGTTCGCCGGGGGCGCCCAGAGGAAGCCCTCGCCCCGGCCGATCGAGTCTCCCACCGCGCCCGAGTCGACCACGAAGCCTTGCTGGTTGACGAGCGAGAAGTGACGGCCCGAGGGGTTGATCCGCAGCCGATACCGGCCGAGTCGGCTCCGCGGGCCGAGGTCGAAATCGCTCATCGCGCTCGAGTCGGCTTCGCCGAAGGCGAGGTACAGACGGTTCTTGCGCACCACCGGGTCGAGGACCGCGAAGCTCCGCATCAGGTGCATCCAGGAGTCGTCCTGGAGCAGGTCGGCCGGCTGGATCGGGCCGCCGCGCGACTTCGTGTTCGCATCGATGTAGATCGTGCCGGAGACCCGATACTCGGGCTCGATGAAACGGGTGGCGGCGACGCTGCCCGCGGTGCCGGCGACCGTGATCGCGAGGACCAGCCATTTGTAACGAGCCAGGGCGGACAGCACCCGGCTGATCTGAGCGCCAATTGAGGGGCCTTCGTCCTCGGCCTGCAAACCGCCATAGCCGTGGGCTTCCTCTAGGGCAGCCCGCTGCGCGGGGACCGGGAGGCTCTGGTTGGATTCGCCAGGCGGCAGTCGCTCCATCGTCACTCTCCTCGAATCCGGTCCAGTCTGCACCGTCCGTGCCCGACGCCAACGCCCACGGCAGCCCCGGGCCCCTTCGGTGGCTGGTCTAATCCAGCTCCCGGGCCCCGGCGCTCCCGTGGCGCAACTCCATATGCCAGGCCCTGGTAAGCTGGCTTGACTCGGCCTTCAGCGGAAGTCCCTATATTGTTGTATGAGCGCAACACACCTGCTGCCGGTCCGCTTCACCGTTGCAGACCTTTGACGATTCGGCGGGTGGTGTCGCGACGACCCATCGCGAGTGTGATGGGACGGCGGCACAGTTTTCGCCAAACCGTAGCTCCGTACCGGCGAATCAGTGGGACCGCGGCGACAGCGGTCCTCCGACAGCTCTTTCGGCGATAGGCGAATGGCAACTGTGAAGGACGGCCCCGCGGAAACCGGGTCCACGCGAGACCCGCTCTCGATTCCGGCCGACGTCAAGGAGAGCATCCGCATCCTGGTGGTGGACGACGAGCGCACGCTCCGCGAGAGCTGCGCCAGCGTCCTCCAGATGGACGGGTATGCCGTGACGCTCGCCGGTCGGGGCGAAGAGGCGCTCGACTACGTCAAGAACCGCCGCTTCGACATCGTCCTCGTCGACCTCTACATGTCGCAGGTCTCCGGACTCGAGATCCTCCGCGCGGCGCTGACCGCGAACCCGGACACCATCGTTGTGGTGATGACCGGTAACCCGAGCGTCACCACCAGCATCGAGGCCCTGCGCGCCGGCGCCTGGGACTACCTGCCCAAGCCCTTCTCGGCCACCCACCTCCAGGTCCTGGTGGGGAGAGCGTCCCATGCGGTCATGGTGGCGCGGGAGGCGAGCGAGCTCCGGCAGAAGCTGCTCCAGCAGCACAGTCACAGTGACAGCATCTCGTTGATCGGCATCTCGCCGTTGTTCCGCAAGGCGATCGATCTCGCCCGGAAGGTGGCCCCGACCGACGCCTCGGTCTTCATCAGCGGCGAGAGCGGCACCGGCAAGGAGGTGATCGCGCAGTTCATCCATCAGAACAGTCGGCGCGCGCGCCGCTCCCTGGTGCCGATCAACTGCGCCGCCCTGCCCGAGCCGCTGCTCGAGTCGGAGATGTTCGGCCACCGGAAGGGCGCCTTCACCGGCGCCGACCGGGAAAAGCCCGGCCTGCTCGAGACGGCGCATGGCGGGACCTTCTTCCTCGACGAGCTCACCGAGATGCCCCTCGCGCTGCAGGCCAAGCTGCTGCGGGTGGTCCAGGACGGCGTGGTCCGCCGGGTGGGATCCGAGACCACCGACGCCCAGGTGGACGTGCGCTTCATCTCGGCCACCAACCGCGACCCGCAGCAGGCGGTGGACAGCGGCGTGCTCCGCGGCGACCTCTACTACCGGCTCCGGGTGGTGCCGATCACGCTGCCGCCGCTCCGACGCCGGCTCGAGGACATCCCGGTGCTCGCGAATCACTTCCTGACCCTCTACTGGGGACGCCACCGGGGCATGGCCGACCGGACCCCGCGGCTCAGCGAGGAGTGCATCGCCTTCCTCCGCTCGAGGCCCTGGCGGGGCAACGTGCGCGAGCTCCAGAACGTGATCGAGCACGTCGCCGTGCTGGCCGACCCCGATCAGGTGCTCGGGCCGGACGACATCCCCATCTACGACGAGAGCGGCGAGCCGGTCCGCGAGACCGCGGCCCCGTCCGTGATGATGGACGAGCCGTATCATCCGGCAAAAGAGCGAGTCATCGCGCAGTTCGAGGTGGAGTACCTCACCCGGCTGGTGGCCCGCGCCGGGGGCAACATGTCCAAGGCCGCCCGCCTGGCGAGCGTGGATCGGACGACACTCTATCGTCTGATGGAGAAGCACGGCGTGAGTCGGGACGGGCGTGAGGAAGGCGCGTGACACTGGCCGCGGTCGACGAGGCGCTGGTCGCCCTGCTCGAAGAGGCCGGTCGCCGGGTCGAGGCCGCGTGGGAGTCGGTTCGCGAAGACGCGGTGTCGGCCGAAGAAGTGGCCGCGCTGGTAGCGTCGCTCGGCGCGGCGGTCGCCGCCCGCGTCCCGCCGGCCGATCCGGCCGCCACGACGCCACCGCGATCCCCGCTGTCGCGCCGCCTGCTGGACCTGCTGCGCCGCGCCTTCCTCGCCCTGGTGGAGGAGCGGCTCCCGACGGTCGACCCCGCGGCGTTGCTGGGAGCGATGCACGGGTTCGAGGCCCTCTCAGCCGAGCTGGAGCCCGCCTGGAACGAGCGCTTCACTGATCGGCTCTCGGGACCCGACGGTCTCGAGCTGGTGGTCGAGGTCGCCCACGATCTCCGCTCGCCCCTCACCTCGATCCTCTTTCTCGCCGAGACCCTGCAGCGCGGACGAAGCGGTCCCGTCACCCCGCTGCAGGAGCGCCAGCTCGGCCTGATCTACAGCGCCGCGTTCGGACTGAGCTCGGTGGCGAGCGACGTGATCGAGCTGGCCCGCGGCGGCGACCGGCTGATCGACCTCGAGCCCGTGCCCTTCTCGATCACGGACATCCTCGAGTCGGTCCGCGACATCGTGCTCCCGATCGCCGAGGAGAAAGGCCTGGAGGTCCGGGTGGTCGCGCCCGCCCATCCGGCCCGCCTCGGCCACCCCGTCGCCCTTAGCCGGGTGCTCCTCAACCTCACGACCAACGCCCTCAAGTTCACCGACCAGGGGTACGTCGAGGTCGGCAGCATCGAGCGCGGCAGCGACCTGGAGTTCGCGGTGCGCGACACCGGCCGCGGGATTCCGGCGGCCTCCCTGGCAATGCTCTTCGAGCCGTTCCGCCGCCGGCAAAAGGACCGTGACTACGCCTTTTCCGGCTCGGGGCTCGGGCTCTCGATCTGCCGCAAGCTGGTCGAAGCCATGGGTGGCGAGCTCCAGGTCGAGACCGGTCCCAACGGCACCCGGTTCTTCTTCGCGCTCGATCTCGCGGAGGTCGAGAGCGGCGGGATGCTCGGGGTCTGATGCCGGCTCGCCTCCTCCACGTCGTCGGCGCACGTCCCAACTTCATGAAGGCCGCCCCGGTGATCGCCGCGGGGCGTGCCCGCGGCGTCGAACAGCTCCTGGTCCACACCGGCCAGCACTACGATCGCTCGATGAGCGACGCCTTCTTCGACGACCTGGCGCTGCCCCAGCCGGACGAACACCTCGGCGTCGGCTCGGGCACCCATGCCGAGCAGACCGCCCGGATCATGATGGGCTTCGAGCCGGTGCTCGACCGCCATGGCCCCGATTGGGTCCTGGTCTACGGCGACGTCAACTCGACCGTGGCCTGCGCCCTGGTCGCGGCCAAGAAGGGGATCCGGATCGCCCACGTCGAGGCGGGGCTCCGCAGTCGGGATTGGTCGATGCCCGAGGAGATCAACCGGGTGCTCACCGACCGCCTGGCGGATTGCCTGCTGACGCCCAGTCGGGACGGCGACCAGAACCTCCGCGCGGAGGGCATTCCCGACAGCCGGATCCGGTTCGTCGGCAACGTGATGGTGGACACGCTGCTCGGCCTGCGTGAGCGGGCCCGCCAGCTCGAGGTGCGGAAGTCCCTCGGCCTCGAGGCGGGGGCCTTCGCGTTCGTGACCCTCCATCGGCCGTCGAACGTCGACACCAAGGCCACCCTGGCGGAGCTGATCGGCGCCCTGGACGACCTCGGTCGTCGGCTGCCGGTCTGCTTTGCCGTCCATCCCCGGACCCGGCAGCGGATGGCGGAGTTCGGGATCGCGCCGTCGAACGGCGGGGTCCGCCTGCTCGAGCCACTCGGCTATCTCGAGACGGTCAGCCTGGTCGAGTCGGCGGCGCTCGTGCTCACCGACTCCGGCGGCCTGCAAGAAGAGACCACGGTCCTCGGGGTGCCCTGCCTCACGGCCCGCCCCAACACCGAGCGGCCGGTCACCATCGCCGAGGGCACCAACCGGCTGGTCCCCTCCACCCGGGCTGCGGTCGCCCAGGCGGTCGAAGCCGTGCTGAGCGAGCGGGCCGCGGGCCGCTTCCAGCCGCGGCAGCCGGAGGGCTGGGATGGGCGGGCGGGCGCGCGGGTGATCGACGCGATTATCGCGATGCCTACCGTTCGAGGGGCCGAATAGGGTAAACTTCCCGCCCGAAGCCACTGGCGGCGGCATTGGGCCGCCGTCGGACAATTTCAGCGCGAGCGTCCCCGTATCGAGTTCCTGGGCCGAGTCCCCGATGACCGCGTGGTGCGGTGCGGAGGAGCGGCAGGAGCTCGCGATCCGATCGGGGGCCTCCCGGAGCGCAAGGAGCCTCGTGCCCAGTCCGCAACCACGGACCGGCCGGTCGGCCGGTTCCAGTCTCTCTCCAGCCCATTCGTCCCACGTGCCGCACGCGGCACTCCTCATCGACTTCGACAACGTCACGCTCGGGATCCGCTCGGATCTCACCAAGGAGCTCAAGACGCTCCTCAACAGTGACATCATCCGCGGCAAGGTGGCGGTCCAGCGGGCCTACGCCGATTGGCGGCGCTACCCGCAGTACATCGTCCCGCTCTCGGAGCGGTCGATCGACCTGATCTTCGCGACCGCCGTCGGGTCCACCAAGAAGAACGCGACCGACATCAGGCTCGCGATCGACGCGATGGAGCTGGTCTTCACCCGCCCGGAGATCGGCACCTTCATCCTCCTCTCCGGCGACAGCGACTTCTCGGCGCTGGTGATCAAGCTCAAGGAGTACGGGAAGTACGTCGTTGGCGTCGGGATTCGCGAGTCGGCCAGCGACATGCTGATCCAGAATTGCGACGAGTACTACTCGTACAGCGAGCTCGCCGGGCTCCAGAAGGAAGACGACGCCCCCTCGGCGCAACGCGATCCCTGGGAGCTCGCGCGCGAGGCCGTCGCCCAGATGGCCCGGCAGGGCGACGTGATGCGCTCGGATCGACTGAAGCAGGTCATGCAGCAGATCGATCCGAACTTCGACGAGCGCAACGCGGGCTTCAACCGCTTCAGCAAGTTCGTCATCGAAGCCGGCAACCGCGGTCTGGTCCGGCTCTCCAAGCTCGACAACGGCCAGTACGAGGTCGCACCGGCGGAAGCCGCGCCGGCCGCGCCGGCCGCGCCGGCGGGCGCCGTGGCCGAGCCGAAGCGCGAGGCCGAGAACGGGCGCCGGGGTCGGAGAGGACGCCGCGGCGACCGGGAGCGAGACCGCGACAAGGATCGGGATCGCGACAAGGACCGCGGTCGGGAGGCCCGGAAGGCGGAGGAGCCCGCCGGGCGCGCCCGGTCGGAGCCGGCCAAGCAGGCCCCGCCCCCCAGGGCCGAGCGCCGGGATGCCCTCACCCTCGGCTCCGTCTTTACCCTGATGACCAGGGCGCTCGAGGAGCTCGGCAAGCCGGTCGGCCACGAGGCGCTTCGGGCGCGGATGGCCGCGCTTCATGGCCGCGAGGATCCGCTCCTCGACGAGGAACGGTTCGTCCGGTTGCTTCGCCAGGCCAACGACGCCGAAGTGGCCGAGGTCCGGAAGCTCGACGACGACGAGTATGAGATCGTGCTTCCCAAGGTCGGGCGGGCCCGGCTCGCCGAGCGCGCGGCGTCGGAGCCGGCGCCCGAGGCCGATGCTGCGCCGCCGGCCGAAGAGGTCTCGACGGATGCCGAGCGATCCGCCGATGGGACCGTCGCCGGCCGGCCCGCTCTCCGCTTCCGGCGCGGTTCCCGGGGCGGCGCCGCCGGGCCCCGCGAGATCTCCCTGGTGGGCGTGGTGTCGGTGGACGATGGGGCGGGGTCCAAGAAGACCGAGGCAAGGACCGAGGCAAGGACCGAGGCGAGGACCGAGGCAAAGGCCGAGGCAAAGGCCGAGGTGAAACCCGCGGCGAAACCCCAGCCCGGGTCGGGCCGCCGCAAGTCCGCTCGGGGCAGGCCGGTGAAGAAGTCGGCGGCGGCGACCGAAGCGACGCCCGAGAAGGAGCAGCCGGCGGCCGAGTCGGCTCCCGAGAAGGTGGAGCCCAAGCCCAGGGCCAAGCGGGCGCGGCCCCGCCGGAAGAAGACCGCCAAGCCGGCGGCGCCAACCGGGGAGGCCGGCGGAGGAGACTCAGGCTGAGCCGCCAGCTCCCCACCAGCTTCTTTCGCCGCCCCGTCGAGCTCGTTGCCCGAGAGCTCCTCGGGGCGGCGATCGTTTCCAGGATCCGAGGCCGGCACGTTGTCGCCCGCGTGGTCGAGACCGAGGCCTATCTCGGATTCGACGACCCCGCCTCCCACGCCTTCCGGGGGCGGCTGCACCAGCAGAACCGGTCGATCTACTGCCCGCCGGGCACCTGGTACGTCTATCGGTCCTACGGGATCCACTGGTGCGCCAACCTGGTCGCGGGGCCCGCCGGAGTCGGAGCGGCGGTCCTGCTGCGCGGGGTCGAGGTCACCCGGGGCGAGGAGATCGTGGCGTCCCGACGGCCAGGCGTGCCCCGCTCCCGCTGGGCGGATGGTCCGGGCAAGCTATGTCAGGCGCTGGGCATCGATCCGTCGATCGATGGGGTCCCAATGCGAGCCTCGCCCGTGCGGGTTCGCACGGGCGAGGCTCTGGACGAT
>JBFXAS010000200.1:0-10096 GCA_050184075.1 Gemmatimonadales bacterium | reverse complement strand
CAGTTCGATCAGCTGCCGGCGAAACTCAGGGGGATAAATGGAACTGCGCTTCCGCTTCGGTTGGGGCATTCGGGACGCCTCCTCTCCCTCAAAGGGTGAAGGGTCCACGAAATCGGGTCAACTCCACATCGAATCCTTCGCGCAGCATACGGGCGAGCGGCCTTCTAGGCCGCCCCCGGTCCGCGATCAGCGTTAGGGTCCCCGTGCAGGCTCTCGCCGTCCCGTTCTGTCCCGATGGGTTAAGTCTTGGTAAACCTGGCGGCTGCGGTGTGGCGCTCGACTGGGAGCGGTGATACCATCCGTCATGTGGTGGGGGGCAGTAGTCGCCGTGTCGAGTTTCCTGGGAATCGTCGTGGTCACCATGCTGACGGACGCGGATCTCTCGCCGCTCGGCTACCTCATCGCGATCGCCTTCGGGTTGGCGGCGATTTGGTTCGCGGTCGCCCTGTTTCGGCAGCGGGGCAGCTCGACCGAGGAGGAGTAGGGCGGCGCCCGCGCCGCGTCCCGACCGCGGCGGAGATCTCAGAGCGAGTGCCGTCGTGTCAGCGATGTCGAGCCCCGACATCGCGAATCGGCCGAGACGGCGGCACGGGATCCATCGCGGCCGCCAGGGGCGGCTCACGCCTCGACCGCCCCGCGCCGGCCCGCGATGGGGCACAGCAGCGAACTCCCCGACGCCTGGCTCGACGCCGTGGCGCGATGCCGCTAGCCCCCGCCCAACGTTTGACAATCGAGGGAGTTGCCCCGGCGCCCCGACGGTAGACGCCGAGCCGGGCCCCGCGGAGTGCGTCGCGGGTGATATTTGCCGGGGCCCCCTCCGGCGGATACAATGCGGATCCCCGTTCCGAAGCAGAAATCAGGTCCATGAGGAACACCCAGACGCGCTCGCTGGTCCTAGCTGTCGCCCTCGTCGCCGCCCCCGCCGCGACGGCCGCGCAGGCGCCCCGCCAGGTCACCGCCGACGACTACGCCCGAGCCGAGCGGATGCTCGGCCAGCACACCGGCTCGCTGGTGAGCGGGACGGTACTGGGCCGGCCGACCTGGCTCGCGGACGGCCGCGCCTGGTATCGGGTCACCACCGCGGGCGGGACCGAGTATCGAATCGTCGATCCCGCCAAGCGGACCCGCGAGCCGCTCTTCGATCAGACCCGGCTCGCCGCCGCGCTTTCGCGGGCGCTCGACACCACGCTGGCCGCCGAGCGGCTGCCGCTTGCCTCGGTCGAGTTGTCGGCCGACGGCCGCTCGCTCACCGCCTCCGTCCGGCGGCGTGAGGTCGCCTGCGACCTCGCCGCGTACACCTGCCGGACCACCGAGCAGCCCACGCCACCGCCCAACTCGAGCGTCTCGCCGGACGGGAAGTGGGCCGCACACATCCGAGACTTCGATCTCTGGGCAACCGAGCTGGCCACCGGCCGCGAAGTCCGGCTCACCAACGACGGGATCGAGGACTTCGGCTACGCCACCAACAACGCTGGCTGGGTCCATCGGCCGAGCCCGGTGCTGACCTGGTCGCCCGACTCGAAGCAGATCGCCACCTTCCAGCACGACGGGCGCGGGGTGAGCGAGATGTACCTCGTCTCCACCAACACCGGCGCGCCCAAGCTGGAGGCTTGGAAGTATCCGCTGCCCGGCGACTCGGTGATCTTCCGGATCAGCCGGGTGATCGTCGACCTGAGCGCGCCGGGCGGTCTCAGGATGGTGCGGCTGCAGATGCCGCCCGACGCGCATCGCTCGACGGTGTCGGACCACGTCGCCTGCTCCGAGGGGATCTGCGACGTCCAGTGGTATCCGGACGGCTCCCACCTCGCCTTCATCTCGAGCGCGCGCGACCACAAGGCGGCCTGGTTCCGGGTGGCCGACGCGGAGACCGGCGAGGTCCGCACTCTGTTCGAGGAGCGGAGCGAGACTCAGATCGGCGACGCCTCGCTGACCGAGAATCTCTGGCGGGTGCTGCCGGCGTCGAACGAGCTGATCTGGTGGTCGGAGCGGGACAACTGGGTCCACCTCTATCTCTACGACCTCACGACCGGCCAGCTCAAGAACCGGATCACCACCGGCGACGGCAACGTCAACGACGTGCTGCTGGTCGACCAGAAGGCCCGGACCATCTACTTCACCGGCAACGGCCGGGAGCCGGGCCGGGATCCCTACTTCAGCCACCTCTATCGGATCGGCTTCGACGGCAAGGGGCTCGCGCTGCTCACGCCCGAGGACGCACACCACGTGGTGACGCTGTCCTCGGACGGGCGGTACTTCATCGACTCGTACTCGAAGCCGGACGTTCCGCCCGTGACCGTGCTCCGGGATCGGAACGGGAAACTGGTGTTGCGGCTCGAGCAGGCCGACGTCTCCCGTCTCCTGGCGACCGGGTGGAAGCCGCCGACCCCGATCCGGATCAAGGCGCGTGACGGGGTGACCGACATCTACGGGCTGATGTTCACGCCCTCGTCGCTCGATTCGACCAGGAAGTATCCGATCGTCGACTACATCTATCCGGGCCCGCAGTCCGGGAGCGTCGGCCCCCGGATGTTCATTCCCTCCCGCAGCGACCATCAGGCCCTGGCCGAGTTGGGCTTTGTGGTGGTGGCGATCGACGGCATGGGGACGCCCGATCGGTCGAAGGCGTTTCACGACGCGTACTACGGCCGGATGGGTGACAACACGATTCCCGACCAGGTGGCGGGCATCAGGGAGTTGGCCCGGCGCTATCCCTTCATCGACCTCGACCAGGTGGGGATCTGGGGCCACTCGGGCGGCGGGTTTGCCACGGCGTCGGCGATGTTCCGCTTTCCGGACTTCTTCAAGGCGGGCATCGCGGAGTCGGGCAACCACGACAACCGCAACTACGAGGACGACTGGGGCGAGCGCTATCAGGGGCTCCTGGTGCGCGAGGGCGCGAGCGACAACTACGCCGCCGAGGCGAATCAGACCTACGCTGCCCAGCTCAAGGGCAAGCTGCTGCTGGCCCACGGCGGGATGGACGACAACGTGCCGCCCTACAACACCACCCTGGTGGCCGAGGCGCTGGTCAAGGCGGGGAAGGACTTCGAGCTGTTGATCTTCCCGAACGCCCGTCACGGCTACGGCGCCGACGGAGCCTACATGATGCGCCGCCGCTGGGACTTCTTCGTCAAGAACCTGCTCGGGGCCGAGCCGCCGAAGGAGTACCCTCTCGGCCGCCGGCAGCTGGTGCCGTGATGCTCTGGCGCCGGCGGTCCGTCCTGGTCTTCTTCGCCATCGGCTTCGGGGTGCCGTGGCTCGGCTGGACGGTGTACGCCCTCTCCGGGCTCGATTCCGGTCAGCCGCTCGCGCGGATGCTCTTCTACACCGGCGACTTCATGACGGTCGGTGGCCTGGTAGCCGCCTGGGTCGCGGGCGGCGGGAAGGGGCTTCGGCACCTGCTGTCGCGGGCGATTCGAATCCGGGTGCCGCTCGTCTGGGCGCTGTTCGCGCTCTTCCTCCCGCTGCTGATCTGGCTCACCACCTATCTGATCTACGGGGCAACCCACGACGGGATCGGGCGCTTCGATCCGAGCGGGTTCGCGGCCTACGGGAGCGTGGGCGTGCTCGTGGCGCTCACCACCGGTCCGCTGGGCGAAGAGGCCGGCTGGCGCGGTTTCCTGCTGCCCCGGATGCTGACCCGCTACGGACCGCTGCCCGCGGCGCTGGTCCTCGGTCTGATCTGGTCGGTCTGGCACTATCCCTTGTACTTCCGAGCGGCAATGAGCACGTTGGCGGGCTTCACCAACTTCACGGTGGCCGTGCTCTGCTTCAGCACCCTCCTGATGGTGCTCTGGGCCCACACCAGTGGCAGCCTCTTCTGGGCGGTCGTGCTCCACTGGACGATCAACATCTCGGAAGGGGTCGTGCAGGCGCTCCTGCCGGACGTCCGTCCTCCCACCGGGGCCACCAGCCTGCTCGAGCTGGTGGTGCTGGCGGTGGCGACCGTCGTCGTCGTGGCGGTGGTCGGCACCACCCGGCTCAAGCAGCGTCTCGGGCAGGTCATGGCCGGGCTCGTTCCCGAGTCGATCGATCAGGACGCGAACTCCCGGTCCGGTTGACCGCCGGCGTTTGCCGGGGCGTCTCGGGGCCCGCATGTTGCGGGCGGGTGCGACCAGTGCCCGAACGTTCCCGATTCGTCGAGTGCCGCGTGGCCTTTCGCGAGATGCAATGCCCCTGAGTCGAAGAGCGGTCCGAAGAGCGGTCCTCGCTGTCCTGGGTTCCGCCCTGTTGCTTGGGGCGGCGGGCGCTTGTGGCCAGGGGGAGTATCTCGACCCGCCCGTCCTGGAGGCCCTCCGGGTCGAGCCGGCGGACACCACCATTCCGGAGGGCGGTGAGGTCGGCTTCCGGGTGGTCGGTACCTGGAGCGACGGGCGGGTGGACCCGCCCGCTGTGACCTGGTCGGCCTCGGGTGGAACAATCGAAGCGAGTGGTCGGTATCGCGGTGACGCGGGGGCCGGCGTGTTCGATGTCGACGCGCGCGCCTCGAACGGCGTCCGGGCGGCTGCCGGCGTGACCGTGCTGGCTCCGCCACCCCCACCGCCGCCGCCACCGCCGCCACCGCCGCCGCCACCCCCACCGCCGCCGCCACCACCGCCACCACCGCCGCCGGGGCCAGGCGAGTGCGCGACGCCCAGCGCGGGCTGGATCTGGTGCGACGATTTCGAGCAGGACCGGATCGGCAGCTACTTCGAGGTGGATCAGGCCGGTGGCAACTTCGTGCGCGCCGCGGGCGCCGGGACCGACGGTTCGTGGGGCATGCGTGCGCGCTTCGGCGCGGGGCAGGTGTCGGCGGGATCGCTCAAGCTGGCCATCGGGCGCACCCCGACCGGATACTTCCGGCCGGTCGACGCGGGCTCAGCGGACCACCGGGAGCTCTACTGGCGGTTCTACTTCCGCAACCAGCCCGGCTGGGTCGGTGGCGGCGGTGACAAGCTGACCCGGATGACCGTGTTCGCCACCTCGGGTTGGGCGCAGGCGATGATTGCGCATGTCTGGTCGTCCGGGGCGGGGTCGAAGTTCCTCGCGCTCGATCCGGCGTCGGGCACCGATCCGGCGGGTAACCTGAAGACGACCAAGTACAACGACTTCGGCAACCTCCGCTGGCTCGGGATCGGCCGCGGCGCGACCCCGGTGTTCGACCCCGCTCGAGTCGGCGCCTGGGTCTGCCTCGAGGCTCACGTTAGGCTCAACGACGCCGGCTCCGCCAACGGGATCTTCGAGCTCTGGCTCGATGGCGCGAGCGAGGTGCGACAGACCGGGCTCAACTGGCTCGGGAGCTACTCGGCCCACGGTCTCAACGCGGTGTTCCTGGAGAACTACTGGAACTCGGGCTCCCCGGTGGCGCAGGAGCGCTACTTCGACCGCTTCGTGGTGAGCACGGCACGGATCGGTTGCTGAGCGGCGCCGGTCGCCCTTGCCATCGTGGGGCCGGCCGCCGACCTTCCGCCCGATGAGCGTCGACCTGGCCGAAGCCGCTGCCGAGAACGCGAGCTGCCACTCCGCCTGGGTTCAAACGCGGGTTCCGACCATGCGGGCCAGTCTCGCGCCCGACCTTGTGCTCGCCGACTGCGGCTTCGACTGCGACACGTTCAACTCCGTCTTCCGGACCCGACTGACGCCCGCCACCGCCCGTGACCGGGCGCTCGAGGCGATCGCCTGGTTCGAGGGCCGACCCTTCTCCTGGTGGGTCGCGCCCGGCGACAGCCCGGCCGACCTGGGCCCGATGCTGGAGTCGCTGGGGTTGGTCGCGGCCGAGGGTGAGTTGGCGATGGCCTGCGAGCTGGCCGACGTGCGCGACGCCGGCGATGCGTTGGGTGAGCTGGAGGTGGGCCGGGTCCGGACGCCCGAGGAGCTGGAGCTCTACGCCGCCTTGTTGGCCGCGCTCTGGGATCCGCCCGACCAGGGCGTGATCCGCTTCTATGGCGAAGGCCGGTCGCACCTGCTCGCGGAGCGCTGTCCGCTCCGGCTCTACCTGGGACGCTGGCAGGGAACGCCCGTCGCGACCGCGGAGCTCGCGGTGACCGAGTCGGCCGTCGGGCTCTACAACATCTCCACTCGTTCCGACCATCGAGGCCGCGGCATCGGCTCCGCCATTACGCTCGCGCCGCTGCTCGAGGCCAAGGCCGAGGGACACGGACTCGCGGTGCTGCAGGCCGCGCCCGCGGGCGTCGCGATCTACCGCCGAGTCGGCTTCCGGCCCTACGGCGAGATCGTGGAATACAAGCCGACCGGCTCGTGACTCTGCCCTCCATGCTCGACACCGAGGTTTCCATGACGCGGCGTCTCCTCTTCACGATCGTGCTGCTCAGCTGGTCCTGCTCCGGTGGGCCCCTGGCCGACGCCGGTCCGGATCTCGGATGGCCGCGCGCCCGCCCGAGCCAAGTCGGGCTCGACTCGACCGCGCTCGCGGCGCTCGACGCCGAGTTCGCCCGTGGAGACCATCGGCTGATCGACGCGATGTTCGTCACCCGACGAGGCCAGCTGGCGTACCACGCGAGCTACCGTCGCGACTACGCCGCGGCCTACGGTGGCCGCGACAGCGTGAGCCGGATGTACAACTATTACGATCCGGCCTGGCATCCCTACTTCCGGGGAACCGGCCTCCACACCCTCCAGTCGGTCAGCAAGAGCATCACCTCGGCGGTCTACGGGGTCGCTGCGGCGCGGGGGGAGATGCCCGATCTCGATCGGCCGGTGATCTCGTTCTTCGACACGACCCGGATCGCCAACCTCGACGAGCGCAAGCGCCGGATGACCGTTCGGCACCTGCTCACCATGACGGCGGGGCTCGCCTGGGACGAGTCGACGGTGCCCTATACCGATCCGCGCAACGACTGCGCGGTGATGGAGGCGAGCGACGACTGGGTGCAATACGTGCTGGACCGCCCGATGGCCACCGAGCCCGGCCAGACCTTCGTCTACAACAGCGGCGCCACGGTGTTGCTGGCGGCCGTCTTCGGGCAGGCTACGGGCAAGGACCTGGCCGAGTATGCCGGCGAGCACTTGTTCAAGCCGTTGGGCATCACCGAGTGGTACTGGAAGCGCACCCCGGGTGGAGTGATCGACGCCGAGGGCGGGCTCTATCTGGCCCCGCAGGACCTGGCCAGGATCGGGCTCTTGTTCCTGCGGCGGGGCGAGTGGGAGGGGAATCGTCTGGTCCCGGCCGAGTGGGTGACGGAGTCGGTGGCGCCGGCGACGGCCGGGCGTCTGGAATACGGCTATCAGTGGTGGCTGGTGCCATATCCCGACGGCCGCCGGCGCGCCTGGGCGGGGTTGGGCTATGGCGGGCAGCACCTGCTGGTGCTCCCCGACGAGGAGATCGTGGCCGTGTTCATGGGCTGGAACATCGACGAGAACCCGACGCTCAGTCCGGGCGCGATGGTTGCACGGCTGGTGGAGGCGGTCGAGTGAGCTCGCTTGCCCCGGTCGCTCCGTCGCGCCACCCTTCGCCATGACCGTGACCGAGCCCGCGGAAAAGGAAGTCCGCCCCTGGGGCGGTGGCGGCAGCCCGGAGCATGAGTGGCTGCTGGGTGCGCCGCGCTCCCGCCGCTCCGAGCTGCTCCGGGTCTTTCGGATCGCCCGGGAATTCATCTACGGATTCCGCGCTCTCCACTTCGTCGGCCCCTGCGTGACCGTCTTCGGCTCGGCGCGCTTCCAGCCCGGGCACCGGTACTACGAGCTGGCCCGCGGGGTCGGCGCGCTCGTGTCGCAGCTCGGTCTCACCACCATGACCGGCGGCGGCCCCGGCGTGATGGAGGCGGCCAATCGGGGCGCGCGGGAGACGGGCGGGCGCTCGATCGGCTGCAACATCGAGCTGCCCCACGAGCAGGAGCCCAATCGCTACCTCGATCGCTGGATCACCTTTCGCTACTTCTTCGTGCGGAAGGTGATGCTGGTCAAGTACAGCCACGCGTTCGTGGTGCTGCCGGGCGGCTTCGGAACGCTCGACGAGCTGTTCGAGGCGATCACCCTGGTCCAGACGGGCAAGATCGGGCAGTTCCCGGTGGTGCTGATGGGGGCGGACTACTGGCGGCCGTTGGTGGACTTCGTGCGGGGCACCCTGCTCGCGAACGCCGCGATCAGCCCCGAGGACCTCGAGCTGCTGCGGGTCACCGACGACCTCGACGACCTCCGCTCGGCGCTCGAGGGGGCGATCGCCGCCAACGCGGCGGCCTGGGCCCGGGTGCCGCGACGGCGCCGAATCCTGGGCGAGCGCTGACGGCAAGGGACGGGAAGACTATGGCGACACTGAGTCCGCTGATCGAGCCGAAGGGCTACCGCCTCACTGACGACGGGGCGAAGAGCGACCTCGACCTGCCCAAGAGCGACGACCGAAAGGAGGAGCTCGAGGAGCTGCGGGATCGGATCGAGAAACAGGCCCAGGCCCTCTCCGCCGAGCAGCGCCGGGCGCTCCTGGTGGTGCTCCAGGGGCGCGACACCGCGGGGAAGGACGGCACCATCCGCAAGGTGTTCGGCGATCTCAACCCGGCGTACTGCCGGGTGGCCACGTTCAAGCGGCCGACCCCGCTGGAGCTGCGCCACGACTATCTCTGGCGGGTGCATGCCGTGGTGCCGCCGGCCGGCGTGATCGGGATCTTCAATCGTTCCCACTACGAGGACGTGCTGGTCGTGCGGGTCCACAGCCTCGTGCCCGAGAAGGACTGGCGGCTCCGCTACCAGCACCTCAACGACTTCGAGCGGCGGCTCACCGACTGCGGCGTCACCATCCTCAAGTTCATGCTCCACATCTCCAAGGAGGAGCAGCGCGAGCGGCTGGAGGAGCGGCTCGCGGATCCCGCCAAGAACTGGAAGTTCGAGGTCGGCGACTTGAAGGAGCGTGGGGTGTGGGACGACTACACGGCGGCCTACGAGGAGATGCTGGAGCGCACCAGCACCATCTGGGCGCCCTGGTACGTCGTCCCGGCCGACAAGAAGAGCGTCCGCGACTACCTGGTGGCGGAAGTCGTGGCCGAGACCCTCGAGGCGATGGCCCCGCAGTTCCCGCCCGGAGACCCGGAGGCCCTCGCCTACCGCGGCAAGGTGGAGTAGCTAAGGCAGGCCGGTTGGCGCCGAGATGACGTAGGTGAGGGTGCCACCGTACAGGTAGAACGGTCCCCGCCCGCTGAAGGTCGAGATGAACTTCGACATCAGCTTCGCGTCCGTGCTGGTGACCGCGATCCCGATCAGCGGGGTGCCGCCCAGGTCGATGTTCTGGTAGTCCAGGACGTAGAACTGCCGGTCCAACGAGACGTTGAGTCCGCCGGGCAGCAGCGACCCGAGCCCGGTCGGGACCGTCCCCGCTCCCACCTCGGCCGGCCAGGCTTCGAAGTCGGCGTAGTAGTTGAGGACGGCCAGCTCGATCGCCCGGACGTCGCCGGCGAGGGCCGTGGTCCGGGCCGTGGCCTTGAGGTCGATGTACTTGAGCAAGCCGAGCCCGGCCAGGAGACCGAGAATGACCAGCACCATGAGCAGCTCGATCATGGTGAAGCCCGCCCGGCGGGTTCGCGTCATGAGCGGCGCTGGAGGGTGAGAATCGCCTGGACGACCTTGGGCTTGAGCGGCTCGGTGGAGTGGATCGTGAGGGTCGAGTCGCCGCTCGGCACCGCGACCTCGAAGGTGTCGCGGGTCAGCTGGCGGTAGCTGATGCTCGGATCCGCTACCCCGGCCTCGGCCAGGGTGCGGGGCAGGGAACCCCGGATCTGCTGAAAGGCGTTCACCCGGCTGACCGCCTCGACCAGCGCCAGCGTGGCCGACGCCGTCTGGATCGCTGGTGATTCGGGCGGCGGCGGCGGCGAGGTGAGCCAGCTCGGCCGGAGTCCGAGGACGACCGCCCCCGCGATGATCAAGCTGCCCAGCAGGACCCGAAGCACCGTCCGGCTTCCCGGTTCGGGCGGCGTCGGAGGGCCGCTCGGGATCGGCCGGCCGCGCTTATCGGCAACGGCGGCCTGCGCCGCCTCGAGGAGGGCGCTCTTGCTCTGGCGCGGCGTCGGAACGTTGGGTCGGCGCTTGGTCATCGTCGATGGGGGGTGCTGGCCCTCGTATCGGTCGTCAAGCTGCCAATCTAGCGGTCGCCGTCCTGGATGGCCAAGTCAGT
>JBFXAS010000199.1:0-10223 GCA_050184075.1 Gemmatimonadales bacterium | reverse complement strand
CTCATGCCGCCTCGGTGTCGCTCGCGTCTTCCGGCGCCGCGCGGCGCCGCCCCCGGCGGCGCTTCTTGCCGCGCTTGACCTGGAGCCGCTCCAGATCCTGGAGGTGCTCGCCTCGCGCTCGCGCGCCAGCTCCAGCAGCCGCTGGAAGACCCGCGCGGTGGTGAGGGCGTCGCCGCCCGCCCGATGGCGGGCCGGATTCTCGATTCCAAAGTAGTCCGCCACCCGATCGAGCGAATAGGACCCCAGCCCCGGCGCCAGCACGCGGGCCAGCCGCACCGTGCAGAGCTTGGGGCCCTCCAGCCCGAGCGCCCGCGCCTGGCGGAGCTCGGTGACCAGGAAGCGCCAGTCGAAGCGGACGTTGTGGGCGACGAACACCCGCCCGGCCAGCGCGCCGAGCACCTCGTCGGCCACCAGATCGAAGGTCGGCGCCGAGCGGACCATCTGGTCCGTGATCCGGGTGACCGCCACGACCGAGCTCGGGATCGGCCGCTCGGGATTGACCAGCCGGTCGTAGACCAGCTCGCAGCGGAGGCCCTGCACCACGGCCACGGCCACCTCGGTGAGCCGATCGCGCCCGCTCCCCCGGCTGCCGGTGGTCTCCACGTCCACCACGGCGAAGGCGCAATCGCCGATCAAGGGCGAGCCCAGCGCCGAGGTCACCAGTCCCCAGCGACCGTCGGGAAGCCGCCGGACCCGCGGGTCGGCTCCGAGGAGCGCGATGCTGAGCCGGTCGGCGACCGCGGCCGGGGCCCGGGTCAGCCCGAAGACCTCGAGCGAGAGCCGCTCCGACGTGCGGGGGCCGTCGCCGAGCGCGACCAGCGCGCGATCAACCAGGGTGCCGGCGGGCAGCGCGCTGAGACCGGCGGCTACCCCGGTCATCCGAGGGCGCTCACAGGTCGAGCCGCCGGATCGGCAGGGTCATGCACCGGGGGCCACCGCCGCCCCGCACCAACTCGCTCCCCGGAATCGTGATCACCACCCGCTTGGCGGACTCGTCCCAGTCGTCGAAGGCCACGAAGTCCTGGCTCGGCACCACGCTGAAGCCAGCGTCCTCGAGCGCGCGCAGGGTGGCCTGGTTCCGGGCGTAGCTCATCACCACGCCCGGTCGGAGCGCAAAGAAGTTGCAGGCGCTCGCCCACTGCTCCCGCTCCTGGGTGATCCGCCGGGTGCCGCCGGCGAGCACGGGCGCGAGGGGCAAGCCGACCTGCTTGAGCGCCATGAACAGGTCGGACCGCTCGCGAACCGTCTTCCGGCCCTTCTTGCGATGGAGGATCCGGAGCCGGTCGGCGCCGACGAACGCCGGCGGGTAGACCGCGCACAGCTCGCGATCCAGCTGGGTGAACAGCATGTCGAGATGGATCGCGGTGGACTCCCGCGGCATCACCACCACGATCACGTCGGTGACGGCGGTCCGCTCGAACGCCCGGTCCGCCAGCAGATCGAGCGCCGCCGGCGAGGAGCGCTCCGAGAAGCCCACCACCAGGAGGTCGTCGCGCAGCACGTGGACGTCGCCACCCTCGAGGGTGTAGCTGTCGCGCTGCTCCTCCGAGCCGTCGTAGAGGATCCCCGCGTTGCCAAGCTCGGGATGGAAGCGGAAGAGGGTGGTGAGGAGCAGCTCCTCGGTCCAGCGGACGCTGTACCGCATCGAGCCCACCACCGCGTGATCGCCCAGCACCATCCCGACGTCGCGCGGGAAGAAGAGGTTGGGGAGCGGCGGGAGGACGAAGCCCACCTCGTTGAGGGTGCGCGCGATCGGGCCGCCCGGCGACTCGACGCCCTGGATCAGCAGCTTGACCAGCTCCTTCGGGGTGAGCTGCTCGAAGGGGCCGTCGAGCACCTCGGTGCCGATCACGTCGCGCGCCTTCCCCACCAGGAACTCGCGCGCCTCCGGCACCGCGAGCACCTGGCTCGTCAGGTCGGAGATCTCGTGGACCTTGGCGAACTTCCTGAGCACGGCCACCAACCGCCGATGCTCGCGGGCCGAGACCTGCAGGCCGATCAGATCGTCGTAGAGGAAGTCTTCGCGGGTGCCGGGCGTGACCGCTTCGAGCTCCGGCCCCGGGGTGTGCACCAGAACGGCGTCGAGGACGCCGATCTCGGAAGTGACGCGGACCGGTGACATGTGGGGCGAAGAAAAGCAGAAGCGCCTGAGCCAAGCAAGGGCGCCGACGCGCTCCGGACTATTTCTTCGATCGCGCCCCGTTGCCGCCTCCGCCAGCCAGCGCGAAGGAGAGGGCTTCCATCTCGAGCACCAGGTTGACGTGCTTCACCGTCACCCCGCTCGGCACCTGGAGCTGGACCGGGGCGAAGTTGAGCAGCGCAGTGATGCCCGCCTTGACCAGCAGGTCGGCCACCGACTGGGCCACCTCGCCCGGCGTGGCGATGATCGCCATGTCGGCGTCGAGCCCCGCCACTTCCCTGCTCAGCTGATCGACCGGCCGGACGGTCACGCCGTTCCAGCGCTTGCCGATCTTGGCCGGGTCGGCGTCGAAGATCCCGACCACCTCGAAGCCCCGCTCGGCGAAGCCGCGGTAGTGCACCAGCGCGCTCCCGATCTTGCCCGCCCCGACCACCACCACCCGATAGCCGCGGCCGAGGCCGAGGATCTCACGGAGCTGGCCGATCAGCTGAGGCACGGAGTAGCCGAGGCCGCGCTTGCCAAAGGAGCCGAAGAGCGAGAGGTCCTTCCGCACCTGGGCCGAGGTGGTGCCGCCGCGCGCGGCGAGGGCTTCCGAGCTGACGGTCGTCGCCCCCTGGGACTCGAATTCCTCGAGAAACCGGAGATAAAGGGACAGGCGGCGGACCGTGATCTCGGCGATGTTGCGCATTCGTGATTGTGAAAGATTTCACAAAGCTAGACACGCGGCCACCCCGCGTCAACAACGCCGCGGAACAGCGAAACCAGCCCGCCCGCGTCGATCGCCTCGGGTCGCAGCTCGGAGTCGACATTCGCTCTGGCACAGACCTGCCGGACGACCGCGGCGTCCAGCCCGGTGACCGTGCGCAGCGCCCGAACCAGCTGCTTCCGCCGAGCGCCGAAGAGACCCGTCGTGAACCGCCGGAACGCGACTCGTTCGGCATCCAGAATCAGCGGCTCGGCGAGTGGCGTGAGGCGGACCACCGCGCTCGCCACCTTCGGGCGGGGCCGGAAGGCGCCGGACGGCACCCCGAAGAGCCGCTCGACCCGGGCGGCCGCCGCCACGCCCACGGTGAGCGAGCCGTAGGCCTCCGACCCCGGCGCCGCCGCGAGGCGGAGGGCCACCTCCTGCTGGACCAGGTAGACCACCCGGACCGGCCGTGGGGGAGCGAGCGCCTTGTCGATCAGGGGGCTGGTGATGTTGTAGGGAATGTTGCCGATCAGATACCAGGGCTCACCCGGCTCGAGCCCGAGGGCGGCCGGCCAATCCAGCTCGAGCGCGTCGCCCTCGACCAGGTCGAGGTCGGGCCACCGCGCTCTGAGCCGGGCCGCGAGGTCGCGGTCCTTCTCCACGGCCGTCAGCCGGAGCCCGCGCTCGAGCAGGACGGCGGTCAGCCCGCCCGGACCGGGACCGATCTCGAGTGTCTTGGCCCCGGCCGGCGCGCCGAGCGCGTCGGCGATGCGGCCGAGGATGTTGGGATCGAAGAGAAAGTGCTGCCCGAACCGGCGGCGAGCCACCGGTCAAATCCGGACGATCAGCAGGGTTCGGTCGTCCACCGGAGTCGGCGCGAAGCGGTCGACCTCCTCGAGCACCTGCTCGACGATGACCTCCGGCGGGAGCTTCCGCCGCGCCTCGATCGCGTCGAGCACCCGGCGCTCGCCGAAACGCTCACCGGACGGGCTGGCGGCGTCGACCAGACCATCGGTGAAGACGCAGAGCAGGTCCTGGCCGACCACCCAGTCGAGCGGCGCGCAGTCGATCCGTTCCCTGGTGCCGAGCCCGATCGGCGGGGCCGTCGCCTCGAGCCGAATCGGCGCCCCACCGGCCGGGATCCGGAAGGCGTGGGGATGGCCGGCGTTGGCATAGACCAGGGAGGTGGAGCGGGGATCGAGCACCCCGTAGAAAACGGTGACGTGGCTTTCCGCCGAGTCGAGCTGGTTGGCCAGGCTGTCGCGGAGCGCGGTGAGGATCTCGTCCGGAGACGAGGAGGCGTTGGCGTGGACGCCGGCGGCCGCGACCACGGCCGCCATCAGCAGCGCGGCCGCGAAGCCGTGCGAGCTCACGTCTCCCAGCATCACCGCCACCGCCCCGTGGCCGAGCCGCGAGAGGCCGTAGAAATCGCCGCCCACCGATTCGAGCGAGATGCAGCGCACGCCCACCCGGGCATCCCCGGCGAGGGCCGCGGGCGACGGGAGCAGGATCTGCTGCAGTCGGTGGGCCAGCTCCAGCTCGCGCTTGAGCCGCTGCTGCTCCCGCTCCCGCTCGACCAGGCGGGCGTTCTCGAGCGCCGCGCCGACCTGGTTTGCGATCGCCGTCACCAGCTTGCGGTCGGACTGGACGAAACGGTCGCCGCCGATCCGGTCGGTCAGGTTGATCACCCCGATGCAGCGGTGCTTGCCGCCCGGCGCGGAATAGCAGATCGGCACGCTCATGAAGGCAACGCCCTGATACCCGCGCTCCTCCCCGCGGGCCGAGCTGATCGCGCCCTCGATCGGATCGCCGATCAGAGGCCGGTGCTCGCGCATCACCCGGGCCGCGATGGAGACCGGGTCGTCGACCCGCACCACGCCGGCCCGGCCTGGCGGGAGGCCCTGCGCCGCCACGGTGCGGAGCTCTTCTCCCTTGGCGTCGAGGAGGAGGATCGAGGCGCGCCGGGCACCGACCACGCTCGCGACCGCCCGGACGATGGTCTGGGCGGCGCGTTCGAGCTGGACGGTGTGGCCCAGGATCTCGGAGATGGTGTAGAGGAGGTCGATCTCCTCGTAGCGCGAGGCCAGCTCCTGGGAAAGTCGGGCGACCTCCCGCTCGGCGCGGGTGGTCTGTTCCACCACCTCGAGCAGGGCGACGCTCCGGGCCGCCGGCATGCCGCTCGACGCCTCGGCCTCGAGCCAGACGCCGTCGGCCTCGGGCACGGGCGCGAACCAGCGCGGACCCGCCGGGGTGACGATCACACCACCCGACCCGAGGGCCGGTGGCGACCACCCCGGATCGCGTCCGAAGAGCAGCCGGAGCCCGTCGGCGCGCTCGCTCCAGAGGCGGAGGTCGTTGCCGGCCTGACCGCCCTGCAGCGAGAGGATGGGCTCGAGCCGCTTCAGCAGCGCGGCAGCGTCATCCAGATCGTGTTCCCTCGTTCGTTGAACTCGACGCGGTCGGCGAGGTTCCTGATGATGAAGAGCCCGCGACCCGATTCCGCTTCGAGCGCCTCGGGAGCGGCCGGCTCACCGTCGGGATCGAATCCGTCGCCCTCGTCCCGGACGGCGATCCGCACCATTTCCGGATAGAGCTCGGCCAGCACCCAGACCTGTTTGGACGGGTCTTCCCGGTTGCCGCGCAGGATCGCGTTGCTGAGCGCCTCGGCCAGGGCCACCCGGAGCCGGAAGGTGGTTCGCGAGCAGGGCTGCTGTCCGGCGAAGCAATGGCGGGCCACCAACTCAACGGCGGCCTCGACGTCGGTGACCTGGCTCTGCATCCTGAGCTCGACGGCGTCGAGCGACCGCGCCGCGTCCGCCCGGGTACGGCGGAGCGTCAGCCGAAGGGGCGCCGTCACGGTCAGAACCCTTCTAGCGCGGCCTCGGGTGTCTCAGCGATGTGGAACAGACTGTCGAGCTTGGTCAGCTCGAAGAGCGACTTGAGATCGGGATTGAGGCCCGCGATGCGGAGCTCCCCGCCCTGCTCGCGGATCTTCTTGGACACCGTGACCAGGGCGCCGAGACCGGACGAGTCGATGTAGCCGGTGCCGGTGCAGTCGATCAGGAACTTCCGGGCGCCCCCGTCCAGGGCGTTCTGGACCAGGGTCTTGAGCTCCTGTCGGTTGCCCACGATCAGCTGCCCCTCGACGCGGATCACGGTCACGCCGTCGCCCGCCACCGCCGTGCTGAAGCTCATGGTCTCCTCCGTCAGGCCCCGCGGAGTCCCGCGGCGGCCACGCTGGCCACCGCCACGATGTCGTCGGCGTCGGACCCGGCGCCGAGGCCGACCACCGCCCAGCGATCCCCTGGAAAAAGCGGGCCGATGACACGGCTGGCGGCGGCATCCCGCAGGAGCTCATGCGCCAGATGTCCCGATACCGGGTCCGGGAATATTAGGATATTCGGCCCGGCGCGTAACCTTCCGGTCGCCCGGCCGTTGCTCTGAGCCCACGACCACTCGACCGAGGCCTGAATCCCGGGGGCGATGGTCTTGAACTCCGCCAGGGCCACCTCGGCATCGGCGTGGCTCGCATCCTGAGCCGGCGGGGCCACCAGAAAGCCGACCCTGGGGGTGTCGGCCACTGCCTGCCGCCGGTGGTTCGCGGTGGCCAGGGCGAGCTGCGCCACCCCGGCCGCGTCGAGCGGACCGGCGGTGTCGGGCGTGGCGGTGGTGATCAGGCGGTCCGGGCCCGCCTGGATGTAGGTCATCGCCCCCCGGCCCTTGCGCTCGCGTTCGGGGCCGAGGAGCCAGCGGAAGGCGTCTTCGACGAGGTCGTTCGGGACCCGTGAGCCGGCGAGCAGGACGTCGGCCTCGCCCGCGAGGACCAACCCGGCCCCGAAGAGCAGCGGGTCGGCGGCGAGGTCGAGCCCGTGAATGCCGTCCCGGACCCGCTCGGGCCATCGGTCGCGAAGGTGGCCGGCCACCGCTCCCAGCCGCGGGTCCGCGCTCGGCAGCAGCCCGTCCCCGCCGATCGGCGTCACCTGCCCCACGCCGCTCTGCTCGAGCGTCGCGGCGATCTCGCTCAGCCGATCGTCCGGGGCCCCGACCAGGGCGACGTGGTGGCGGCCACCCCGCGCCCGGGTGAGCAGCTCCTCGAGCGCCGAGCTCTCGATTTGACCTTCCGCACCAGCGCGGCCGAGACGGCCGGGTGGACCAGGTCGGATACGTTTCCTCCGAATCGGGCCACCTCGCGGACCAGGCTCGCGCTGATATAGGTGAGGCCCGAGGCGGGCACCATGAAGAGCGTCTCGAGCCCGGGCTCGAGCTGCCGATTCATCATCGCCATCTGGAGCTCGTACTCGAAGTCGCCGGCGGCGCGGAGCCCCCGCACCAGGAACGACGCCCCGATCCGGCGGGCGTAGTCGGCGAGCAGTCCCTCGAAGGAGTCGAAGGAGATCCGCGCGTCCTGCCCCACGGTCTCCTTGAGCAGCTGGAGCCGCTCCGCGACCGTGAAGAGCGGCTGCTTGGAGGGGTTGATCGCGATCGCGACCACCAGCCGATCGGTGAGCCGCACGGCTCGACGGATCAGGTCCTCGTGGCCGCGAGTGGGCGGATCGAACGATCCCGGGTAGAGCGCGATTCGAGTCATGGCGCGGGGATGAAAGTGAGCGCGGTCGAACCGTAGCGACGCCGCTGGCCGCCCGCCAGATCCACCGACGCCGGATGTTCGATTGCGAGCAGTCGGGCGAACGGAGTGGTCTGGAACGCCTCGACCAGCCGCTGGGCGGCGTCGTGGGTATACGGGGGGTCGGCGAGCGCCAGGTCGAAGGCGCGGGGGCCGAGCCCTTCGACGAAGCGGAAGACGTCCTTCCGCACCACGGTGGTGGCGTCCTCCACGCCGAGGGCGGCGATGTTGGCGCGGATCGCGGCGAGCGACGCCGGCAGCACCTCGACGAAGGTCACGTGACGTCCCCCTCGGGAAAGCGCCTCGAGACCGAGGGCGCCGCTTCCCGCGAACAAGTCGACCACGCTGGCGCCGGCGAGCTCCGGCGCCAGGATGCTGAACCACGCTTCGCGGACCCGGTCGGCCGTGGGACGGACCCGCGAGTCGACGGGCAGCTCGAGTCGCCGGCCGCCGAAGGTGCCCGCGACGATCCTGGTCACGGCGCCTGGTGCGGCGCCAATCCGAGCAATTTGGCCTGGAGCGTCGCCTGGCCCCGAAACTCGTTGCGCTCGAGTCGAAACGCCGCGTCCACCGGCTGGCCGTCGAGCCAGCTCACCCGATCGGCGAACTGGAAGCCGATCGCCGCGAGCCCTCCCCGGCCGTCCTTGAGATACCCCTTCAGGTGCCCGCCGGTCTGCCCGACGAAGCTCCAGTTGATCAGCTCCGCGCCCCGGCTCAGGAACACCGGGCCCGGATTCCCCATCCCGCAGGGCTCCAGGTGGCGGCAAAGCCGCTCCAGGTCCGGCGTCGCCTCGTCGAGGGTGATCTCGAGGTCGACGCGCTGCTCCGGACCGAGCTCGGCCGGGTCGAGGAACTCGCTCGCGACGGCATTGAAGCGGTCGCGGAAGTCCTCCAGCCGGTCGCGTCGCACGGTGATGCCGGCGGCCATCCGGTGACCGCCGAAGCGGTCGAGCAGATCGCCACACCGGGTGAGGGCGCCGTGCAGATCGAACCGGGAGATGCTCCGGCCCGACCCCTTGCCGAGCTCGCCGTCGAGCGCCACCAGGAAGGTCGGCCGCCCGAAGCGCTCCACCACGCGCGACGCGACGATCCCCACCACGCCCGGGTGCCAGTCCTCGGACGCGAGCACCAGGCCCGCCGTCCGATCCAGCGCGATCTCCCGCTCGATCTGCTCGATCGCTTCGCCCAGGATTCGCTGATCGAGGTCCTGCCGGTCGGTGTTGAGCTGCTCCAGCCTGGCCGCCATTCGCTCGGCCTTCGCGGGATCGTCCTCCAGGAGGAGGGCGAGGCCTTCGTTGGCGTCATCGATCCGCCCGGCCGCGTTGAGCCGCGGGCCGATGATGAAGCCCACGTGCGAGGCCCGCACCTCGCGCCCGGTGAGCCCGGCCGCCCGCACCAGCGCCGCGAGACCCGGCCATCGCGAGCGGTTGAGCAGCTTGAGCCCGTGGCGCACCAGCACCCGGTTCTCGCCCACCAGCGGCACCACGTCGGCCACGGTGGCGAGGGCCACGTAGTCGAGCAGATGGAGCGCCAGGTTGGCGGGGAGGCCGAGCGGCTCGACCAGGGCCTGCACCAGCTTGAAGGCGAGCCCGGCGCCGCAGAGCGCGGTCAGGCCGGAGCTGTCATCGGGCCGCTGCGGATCGATCACCGCGTTGGCTGGCGGCAGCTCGTCCTTGGGCAAGTGGTGATCGGTGACCACCACGTCGATGCCCGCTTCGCGGGCCGCGCGCACCGATTCGACCGCGGTGATCCCGCAGTCGCAGGTGACGATCAGCCGGGCGCCGATCTCGATCGCCCGGGCCAGCCCCGCCGGCCCGAAGTCGTAACCGTCGCGCATCCGATGGGGCACGAAGGCATGAACGCTGGCCTTGGTCTCGCGGAGCGCCCGGGTCAGGATCGCCGAGGAGCACTGCCCGTCGACGTCGTAGTCGCCATGGACCAGGATCGGTCCGCCGGCCTCGACTGCCCTGGCGATGGTCTCGACCGCCTCGGGCATCCCCGCCAGCGAGTGCGGGTCGGAGAGGCTCTCGAGCGCCGGGCGGAGAAAGCGTCGCGCCTCCTCCGGCTCGACGTAGCCGCGCTGCACCAGGAGCGCCGCCAGGGTGCCCGGCAGGCGGAGCGTCACGGCCAGGCGCTCCGCGGCGCTCCGGTCGGGGCTCGACGCGATGACCCACCTGGGCGGGAGCTGCATCAGACGCTTTCTTCCACCTCGGCGTAGAGCAGCACGCCACAGGCCTCGCAGTTGTCGAGCAACAGCCCGGCCCGGATCTGCGAGCGGCGGTTGCGCGGCACCGCGGTAAAGCAGGCGCCGCACGCGTCGCCCCGGAGCGCGACGACCACGGCGGCGGAGCGGGCCGAGCGGAGCCGTTCGTAGCGCTGCCGGATCTCCCGGTCGACTTCCCTGGCCGCCGCGTTTCGCGCTTCGAGCGCCTCGCCCCGCGCCTCGGACAGCTTGGCCTCCTCGGCGGCGAGCTCGTCGCGGGTGGGGGCCTGCTCTTCCCGGAGCGCGGCGATCTTCGCGTCGGCCTCCGTCACCGCGTTCTCCAGCTCGGTCACCCGCTCGGCCGCCTTGACCCACTCGGCCTCCTCGCGGACGAGGACCGTCCGCCCCATTTCGACCTCGGTGAGCAGGGCCTGCGCCTCGCGAGCGCCCTTGGCGGACACGAGCCGCTGCCGGCGGCGATCCTGGATCGTGCGGTAGCCCTCGATCCGGACCTCGAGCTACTCACGGCGCATCACCCCTTCGGCGAGCCGCGTGTTCTCGGCCTCCG
>JBFXAS010000198.1:0-10290 GCA_050184075.1 Gemmatimonadales bacterium | reverse complement strand
TCTCACGTGGTGAGCGGCCGGCCGCGGCGCTTTCTGCAGCGCTGGCTCGGTGCCCTGCCGCTCGGGCTTCACGCCGAGCACGGCGCCTGGTCCCGGCCGCCGGCCGCCTCCGAGTGGACCACCGCCTTGCCCTTCGATCTCGAGTGGCGCGAGCAGCTCCGGCCGGTGCTCGAGGACTTCGCCAAGCGCACGCCCGGCGCGTTCGTGGAGGACAAGGAGCTCGGTCTCGCCTGGCACTGGCGCGCCGCCGATCCGACCATCGGCGCCCGCCACGCCAACGAGCTCGGCCTCAACTTGCTCCACATGGCCGCCAACCTCCCCGTCGACCTGCTGCTGGGGCACGACGTGCTCGAGCTCCGGCCGCAGGGCGTGAGCAAGGCGCTCGTAGGCCAGCGGCTCGCCGCCCTCGCGCCAGCGGGCTCGGCCATCCTCGCGGCCGGCGACGACCGCACCGACGAGGAGCTCTTCGCGTCGCTCCCGGACGAGGCGATCACCGTGCACCTGGGGCCCCGCACCAGCCAGGCCCGGTTCAGCGTCACGACGACGGAAGGCTTTCGGGAATTCCTGCGGGCGATGGCGGCGGAGCTTCGTTAGGCGTCAGGGGTTGGTCTCGCCGACCCGCTCCAGGATGAAGGCGTGCTCGCCCGGCTTGAGCATGCCGTGCCGCTCCCGGGCGATCCGCTCCTGGGTCTCGAGGTCGCTCTCGATCGCCTTGGCCCGCTTGGCGAGCGAGTCCACTACCCGCTCGAGCTCCGCGATCCGGAGCCGCTCCGCGGCCGAGTCGCGCTTGAGGTGGAACAGGTCGAGGGTGCCGTACTCCCCTCCGCAAAAGGCAAAGGTGACCGCCGCGGCCAGCGCGGCGACCAGGAGCCAGCGGCGTGGGGTCACAGCGAGTAGAGGTCCCGCCCGGGATAGTGCGCCAGCTCGCCCAGCTCCTCGGCCACCCGGAGCAGCTGATTGTACTTGGCCACCCGATCGGTGCGGCTCGCGCTGCCGGTCTTGATCTGCCCGGCGCCCGTCGCGACCGCGAGGTCGGCGATGAACGTGTCTTCGGTTTCGCCCGAGCGGTGGGAGATCACCACGCCGAAGGACGCGCTCTTGGCGAGCTCGATGCACTGCAGCGTCTCGGTCAGGGTCCCGATCTGGTTCACCTTGACCAGCACCGCGTTGGCGACCCCTTCCTCGATCCCCCGGCCCAGCCGGTCCACGTTGGTCACGAAGAGATCGTCGCCGACCAGCTGGATCCGGTCGCCCAGCTTCTCGGTCAGCGCCGACCAGCCGGCCCAGTCGTCCTCGTGAAGGCCGTCCTCGATCGAGACGATCGGATAGCGATCCACCCAGCCGCGGTAGAGCTCGATCATCTCTTCCGCGGTGCGCCGGCTCTTGTCGCCCTTCTTGAAGACGTAGGCGCCCTCGTCGTAGAGCTCCGACGCCGCCACGTCGAGGCAGATCGCCAGGTCGCGTCCCGGCTCGTAGCCGGCCGCGCGGATCGCCTCCATCACCACGTCGAGCGCGGCCTCGTTGGACGGAAGCATCGGCGCGAAGCCGCCCTCGTCGCCCACCGCGGTCGAGAGACCCTGCTTGCCCAGGACCCGCTTGAGCGCGTGGAAGACCTCGACCCCCATCCGGAGCCCGTCCTCGAAGGTGTCGGCGCCGATCGGCGAAACCATGAACTCCTGGGCGTCGACGTTGTTGCTGGCGTGCGCCCCGCCGTTCAGGATGTTCATCATCGGAACCGGCAGCACCCGCGCCATCGGGCCGCCGAGGTAGCGGTAGAGCGGCAGACCGGTCTCTTCGGCCGCCGCCCGGGCCACGGCCAGCGAGACGGCGAGCATCGCGTTGGCGCCGAGCTTCGATTTGTTGGGCGTGCCATCGATCTCCATCATCTCGGCGTCGACGGAGATCTGATCCTCGGCCGCCATCCCCTCGAGCCGCGGGCCGATCACCTCGTTGACGTTCTTGACCGCCTCGAGCACGCCCTTCCCGACATAACGGGCGGCGTCGCCGTCGCGCAGCTCGACGGCCTCGTGCTCGCCGGTCGACGCGCCGCTCGGCACCGCCGCGCGTCCCCGCGCGCCGCTCGCCAGGACGATGTCCGCTTCGACGGTGGGATTGCCGCGGCTGTCGAGGATCTCGCGGGCGTGCACTTCGATGATGGTCGACATGGAGATTCGGGTTGGCGGTGACGGGGCGGGCCGCGAGCGGCCCGGAACGAGCGGGTAGCAAGGTGGCCGGGGCGACCGGCCCAACGCAAGCGGCCGCTACGCCGGCACGGCGCCCATCCCGATCAGGGCGTCACGGGCCTGGCCCGAGAGCCGGTCGCGCGCCTCGTAGTCGAGCCCGGCGGTCGCGATCGGCTCCCCCACCCGGATCTCGACGGTGGCCGGCACCGGACTCAGGCTGCCCTTCGGCAGGCACTCGAAGGTGCCGGCGCAATAGAGCGGGACGATCGGCACGCCGGCCGCGATCGCCAGCACGAAGGGCCCCTTCTTGAGCGGCGCCAGCCGCCCGGTTCGGCTTCGGGTGCCTTCCGCGAACACCACCACCGAGACCCCGCCCCGGATCGCGTCGGCGGCGCGATCGTAGGAGTCGAAGGCGCTGGCCCGATTGCTCCGGTCGATGGTGACGTGCCCGATCGCCCGCATCGCCTGGCCGAGCAGCGGCACCTTCATCAGCTCTTTCTTGGCGACGAAGCGGGGCGAGCCCGGGAGGGTGGCGAGCAGGGCCCAGATGTCGATCCAGGAGCTGTGGTTCGAGACGTAGACCACCGGCGTCCCGGGCAGCCGCCCCGGCCCCCCCACCACGACCTCGATCCGGTTGGCGGTCAGGAGCTTCCGCCCCCACACGCGCTGGAGCCGGTCGGAGATGCTCCCGCCCGTCTGGTGCTTCACCCCGATCAGCGCCAGCGCCACGGCCCGGCTGCCGTACCAGGCCGTGTAGAGGCCCGTCGCCGTCAGGTAGCGGATGGTCCGGATCATCGAAAGTGGTCGAAGCTCTGGAGCGCCAGGTCGGTCCCCCCGAGCACGAGCCGAACGCCCTCCCCCCGCTCCACGGTGCCGATCGCGGTCAGCGGCACGGGGGGGCCGGCCGGCTCGACCTCGGCGGGTAAGGTGAACAAGAGCTCATAGTCTTCGCCACCCCGGGCGGCGAAGGTCGGCGGAGGCTCTCCGGCGGCGGCGGCCTCGCGGGCCACCCCCGGTCCGAGTGGCAGGCGGTCCAGCTCCACGACGAGGCGCACACCGCTGGCCGCGGCGAGGTGACCGGCGTCGCCGGCGAGGCCGTCGCTCAGGTCGATCATCGCCGTGGCCCCGGAAGCCGCGGCCCACTGGCCGAGGGCGACCCGTGGCTCGGGGCGGGCGAAACGGGCCCTCGCCCCCGGGTCGGGAGCGCGGCCATCGAGCCAGGCGAGGAGGGCCGCGCGGGCGGCGCCTAACGTTCCGCTCACCCAGATCCGGTCGCCCGGTCTGGCTCCGGACCGGCGGAGCGGGCGGGAGGTCTCGCCCACCACCGTGACGGCGAGGCTCAAGACCGGTCCGGCGGTCAGGTCCCCGCCCCAGACGGCGGCGCCCACCGAGTCGGCAACCTCGGCGACGCCATCCATCAGCTCCACCGGCAGCTCCGCTGGATCCTCGCGAGGGAGGGTGATGGCCACCAGCACGCCGCGCGCCAGGGCCCCCGCCGCGCCGAGGTCGGAGAGGGCCCCGGCGGCGGCGCGCCAGCCGATCTCCCGCGGGGAGAGCCAGTCGCGCTTGAAGTGCACCCCATCCACGGACGCGTCGACCGAGAGGGCCACTGTGCCCGCGCCAAGCTCCACCAGCGCGCAGTCGTCGCCGAGTCCACGGGCGCGCTCGCCGAGCCTGGCCGCGATGGCGCGAATCCGGTCGAACTCCGCTCCCGGGCCAAGCGAAATGGACATCTCAGGCTCGCGGCGGCGCCGGCAGCTCGTGGAGAATCGGCGCGATCGGCGCCGGGTGATCGCCCCCGGCGAGGCGATCCCACGTGCGCCATACGTCGGGAAGCGCCGCCACGACGTCCATCGGCCGCATGCTGCGGGCGGCGGTCCGCCGGGCGGCAAGGTCGGCCGCTTCGCCAAGGGCCTGCGCGGCCGCGGCGGCCGCCGCGGCCGCCGGCATCCCCTGACCGAGGAGCGCGCCGATCAGGCCGCTCAAGGTATCGCCGCTGCCTCCCGTGGCGAGCCCGGGGTTGCCGGCCGCCACGGTGATGGTGGCGCCATCCGGCGAGGCGACGACGGTCGGCACTCCCTTGAGGAGCACCACGGCGCCCGTGGCGCTCGCCGCCTCGACGGCCAGGGCCCAGGGGTCGACGCCGAGGAGCGAGGCATGCTCGGGGAAGAGCGCGCGGAACTCTCCAGCGTGCGGGGTGAGAACCACCGGGCGTCCCCGCGCGAGCTCGGCGATGCGGCCAGGCGATCCGCCGAACGCCATCAAGGCGTCGGCGTCGAGCACCAGCGGCGCTCTCGTGCTCGCTCCCACCGCCTCGATCAGCTCGATCCGGCCCGACTCGCGGCCCAGCCCCGGCCCGATCACCACCGCGTCGGCACGACCGAGGAGCGTGTCGGCCCCGGTGCCGAGCGGGGCCTCGAAGCGCTGTTCCGAGGTCTGGACGTCGGGCTCGGCGGCCGCCAGCGCCGCGACGCTCTCGGGCGGCGCCACGACGTGCACCAGCCCGGCGCCAGCGCCAAACGCCGAGCGCGCCGTGAGCCGCGCGGCGCCGACCATGCCGGGCGCGCCGCCCACGATCACCACCCGACCCCGGGTGCCCTTGTGGCTGGCCGCGCCCAGCCGCCCGACGGACCGCGCGGCGATCTCTCGGGTCTCGAGGGTCGACCAGCTCGGATCCGCCGGGCAGAAGCCGATGTCGATCGCCACCAGATCGCCCACCTCGTCGCGGGCCAGCAGGTGTCCGCGCCGATAGCCACCAAAGGTGATGGTGAGCCTGGCCGGCAGCGCGCCGTGGGAGACGCCGGTGCCGAGGTCGAGCCCGGTGGGGCCATCGACCGCCACGACCGGGACGGCGAGGTCGGCGACCCGGGCGAGCAGCCCGGCCATGGGCGCGCGAGGCGCCCCGGACGCGCCGGTGCCCAGCAGCGCGTCGACCACCAGCCCGACCGCGGGCCAGGGGCCGTCGGGCGGCACCTCGCGCACTCCCGCCAGTCGCGCCATCGCGGCGGCCTGCCGGTGGAGGCCGCTCGGCCGATCGCCCACGACGGCGACCGAGACCGGGTAGCCCAGGCCGTGGAGCGCGCGGGCGGCCACCCAGCCGTCGCCGCCGTTGTTACCGGGCCCGCACGCCACCAGCACCCCGCGTCGCAACTCGGCCGCGAGCCGCGTGGTGAGCACGCCGGCGATGCCGCGGCCGGCCACCTCCATCAGGGCCTGCACGGACAGTCCCGCCTCCGCCGTACGGCGGTCCCACTCGGCGGCTTGGGCTGGGGTGAGAACCGGAATGGAAAGCATGGGCCCGTCCTGGACCGGGCGGCCTACTTGAGACTCTGGCCGATCACCCGCCCGAACGAGATTTCGCCATTGTCGATGCGGAGATTGAAGCCGCACTCCGGATTGGTGCAGACCCACGCCTTGTAGGTGATCGGGGCCCCGTCGCGACCGTAGTCGGAGAGCGGGATCAACTGGCCGCCGTCACACTTCCGACACGTCGGCCACTCCCGATCGGCGCTCACACGCCCTCTTCCAGCACGCCGCCGGGGCGCCGGCGCTGGCGCCGAAGCCCCGGCCAGTCATAGCCCTGGTCGAACGCCTCGACGAAGTCGAAGATGTTGTCGAAGTCGCTCTCCCGGTCGTTGGGCTGGGTGACCAGCAGCCCCACGGCCACCAGGGTGAACACGATCCGGCCGAGGTCTTCGGTGCTCCGAATGCCCCAGTGATCGAGCACCGTGCCGGCCATCAGCCCGTACTGGTCGAGCGCGTGATCGCGGCAGGCCCGCGCCAGCTCGGGGCCACTCACGTGCCGGCGGAGCGGGAGCCTTGCCTGCAGGAACTCGATGCTCTCCAGGACGAACAGGTACGCACCCTCGTCGAAGCGGGGCTCCTGCTCGCGAATCTTGGCGAGCACGTCCGGCGCGAGTCGGAGCTCGATCATGCGGGCGCCAGCTCTCCGGCGGGGAAACCCCGCTGATAGAGCGGGAACTGCGCGGCCAGCTCCACGACCTCGCGACGGATCCGGGAGAGCTGATCGGCGTCGTCGCCGGCCCGGAGGGCGCGGTCGATCAGGTCGGCGACGCTCAGCATCTCTTCGGCGCCCATGCCGCGGGTGGTCACCGCGGCGGTGCCGAGTCGGATGCCGCTGGTGACGAAGGGCGAGGCAGGGTCGTCGGGAATCGTGTTGCGGTTGACGGTGATCCCGGCCCGGCCGAGGACGTTCTCGGCGTGGCGGCCGGTCACCTCGCGGGAGCGGAGGTCGACCAGCACGACGTGACTGTCGGTCCCGCCCGACACGAGCTCGAAGCCCCGCTCCAGCAGCGCATCGGCGAAGGTCTTGGCGTTGGCGACCACCTGACGCGCGTAGGCCTTGAAGCTCGGGGTGGCCGCCTCGGCGAAGGCGACGGCCTTGGCGGCGATCACATGCTCGAGCGGTCCGCCCTGGGTGCCCGGGAAGACGGACTTGTCGATCGCGGACCCGACATCGGCCTCGCAGACGATCAGACCGCCGCGCGGACCCCGGAGGGTCTTGTGGGTGGTGGTGGTCACCACCGGAGCATGGGGCACCGGCGAGGGGTAGACCCCGCCCGCCACCAGGCCGGCGAAGTGCGCCATGTCGACCAGCAGGGTCGCGCCGACCTCGTCGGCGATCGAGCGGAACGCGGCGAAGTCGATGATCCGGCTGTAGGCGCTCCCGCCGCAGACGATCAGACCGGGTCGCTCGCGGTGGGCGATCTGGCGCACCTGATCGAGATCGATTCGGCCGGTGGCCGGGTCGACGCCGTAGTGCACGGCCTCCCAGATCCTGCCGCTGTGATTGACCCCGTGACCGTGGGAGAGGTGCCCGCCGTGGGCGAGCGCCATGGCGAGCAGCTTCCCGCCCGGCGGCAGGAGGGCCATGAAGGCCGCGAAGTTGGCCTGGGCCCCGGCGTGCGGCTGCACGTTGGCGTGCCCGGCGCCGAAGAGCGACTTGGCCCGCTCGATCGCGAGGCGCTCGATCTGGTCGATCACCTCGTTGCCGCCGTAGTAGCGCTTGCCGGGATAGCCCTCGGAGTATTTGTTGGTGAGCGGCGTCCCCATCGCGTCGATCACGGCCCGGGAGGCGAAGTTCTCGCTGGCGATCAGCTCGAGGCCGTCGCGCTGGCGAGCCAGCTCCCGGTCGACGAGCGCGGCGACCTCGGGATCGGCCTCGCGCAGGGACGCGTTGTGGTCAAACATGCGGTGACTCCGACTCGGCGTCGATCTTGGCGATCCGCCGAGCGTGGCGGCCGCCTTCGAAGGGGGTGTTCAACCAGGTCTTGAGGATCTCGATCCCCTGCGCCTCGCTGACGAAGCGGGCCGGCAGCACCAGGATGTTGGCGTCGTTGTGCTCGCGCGCCAGCTTGGCGATCTCGGGGCTCCAGGCCACGGCCGCGCGCACCCCGTGATGGCGATTGGCGGCGTAGGCCATCCCGAGGCCCGTGCCGCAGAGCAGCACCGCGCGCTTCGACTCGCCCCGGGCCACGCGGTCGGCGACGGTGTGCGCATAGTCGGGATAGTCGGTGGAATCGGCGGAATGGGTCCCTACATCGACGGGCTCGTAGCCCAACTCGGCGAGCTCGCGCTTGAGCCGCTGTTTGAGCTCGAAGCCCGCGTGATCCGCTCCGATCGGGATTTGCTCGGCCATGACGTCAGGAAATCTCGACCGTCACGAGAGCGAGGGCAAGGGAACCGTCATTTGGCGGGGTAGTCGTAGAAGCCCTTGCCGGTCTTGCGGCCCAGATGGCCGGCCGCCACCATCCGGCGGAGCAGCGGACAGGGCCGATACTTGGGATCCCCGAGTCCCTTGTGCATCACCTCGAGGATCGCGAGGCAGACGTCGAGCCCGATGAAATCGGCCAGGGTCAGCGGTCCCATCGGGTGCGCCATGCCCAGCTGCATCACGGTGTCCACCGCCTCGATCGTGGCGACGCCCTCCATCACCGTGAAGATCGCTTCGTTGATCATCGGCATCAGGATCCGGTTGGCGACGAACCCGGGGTAGTCCTGAACCTCGACCGGCGTCTTGCCCAGCGCGGATGCAAGCTCCAGCACCTTGGCGGTGGTCGCGTCGGTGGTGGCGTGGCCCCGGATCACCTCGACCAGCTTCATCACCGGCACGGGGTTCATGAAATGCATCCCGATCACCTGCCCCGGCCGCTTGGTCCGGGCCCCGATCTCGGTGATCGAGATCGAGCTGGTGTTGCTCGCGAGGATCGCGTCCGGACCCGCGATCCGGTCGAGCGATTCGAAGATCGAGAACTTGAGCGAGGGGTTCTCCGTGGCAGCCTCGACGACCAGCTCGACGCCGCCCGCCCCATCGAGGGAGGTCGTGGTGTCGATCCGGGAGAGGATCTGGCCCGGCGCGCCCGCCTCCAGGGTCCCCTTCTTGACCTGCCGCTCGAGGTTACCCTGGATCGTGGCTCGGGCCTTCTCCAACGCCGGCGCCGAGACGTCGATCATGGTCACCTGCCACTCGTGCTGCGCGAAGACGTGGGCGATTCCGTTCCCCATCGTGCCCGCGCCGATCACCGCCACCTGCTTCATCGTTCCCCCTTGGGTACCGAGCGCGCGGCCAGCGCGATGCCGAGGGCCAACGCCACGGTCGCGACCAGGCCGCCCTCAGGCCCGAAGTTGCCTCCAGTGAGCCAGGCCGGCTGGCCAGGCGCGAAATCGATCCCTGGAACCTCGAACGGCAGGCCGCTCACCGGGGCGCCGAGCGCGGCCAGCATGAGGTTCCAGCCCAGATGCGCGCCGGTCGCGGTCCAGAGCCCGCCGCGCGCGAAGAACGTAAGCCCGAGAAACAAGCCGGCAAGCCCGATGTTGCCCATCGCGAGCGGGGTGACCCCCGGGTTGAGCGCGTGGGCCCCCGCGAAGAGCGTCGAGGTGATCAGGATGCCGGTGCCGGCGCTGGTCGACCGGGTGATGCCCGCCAACGCGACTCCGCGAAACGCCACCTCCTCCAGAAACGCGGCCGGGAGCAGCACCATCGCAAGCCCGGCCACGCGCCCGGGGTAGGCGGCCACGCTCTCCCCGTCCGGCATCCAGCGCCCGCCTGCCAAGCCGGCGTCGAGCAGGAAGGCCAGGGTCGCCACCAGCGCGCCGAGCGCGAGGCCCCAGCCGAATCCCCTGAGCCCGACGCGGGGCGACGCCCACCCCAGCTCCGAACGATCCAGCCGGAGCAGCCGCCGCCCGACCAACAGGGTGAGCCCGCCGAAGACCAGGAGACCCGCGCCGGCCTGGAGCAGCGACGAGACCACCAGCGACTCGTGCGCCACGTCGGCCAGCGGGGTCGAGACCGAAACGGCCGCCTGGACCAGCGCGGCCGTTCCCAAGAAGCCCAGCACCAGATACGCGATCGACCACGCGATGGTCGCCCCGCGGGAGCGGACCGGCCCGGCGTCGGCGGGCAAGCTAGAGCGCTTCGACCGACAGCGCGACCGCGTTGCCTCCACCGAGGCAGAGCGTGGCGAGCCCGGTCGCCTTGCTCCGGGCCTTCATCGCGTAGAGCAGCGTGGTCAGGATCCGCGAGCCGCTCGCGCCGATCGGGTGCCCGAGGGCGATGGCGCCGCCGTTGACGTTGACCCGATCCCAGTCCCACTCGAGCCCGCGACCGTCGGCGATGCACTGCGACGCGAACGCCTCGTTGGCCTCGATCAGGTCGTAGTCGCCGATCGTGGTGCCGGCCTTTTTCATCAGGTTCCGCACCGCGAAGATCGGCGCGAAGAAGAGGTCCTTGGGCTCGCCGCCGCCGGTCGCGTACCCGGTGACCTTGGCCAGCGGGGAAAGCCCGTTGGCCTTGGCGTAGGCCAGCGAGGCGACCACCACGGCCGAGGCGCCGTCGTTCAGGGTCGACGCGTTGCCGGCGGTCACGGTGCCGTCCTTCTCGAAGGCGGGCTTCAGCTTGCCGAGGCCCTCGAGCGTGGTGTCGGCTCGCGGCCCCTCGTCCTTGTCCACGACGGTCGGGCCCTTGCGCCCGGGGATCTCCACCGGAACGATCTCGCTGGAGAAGCGACAATCGGCCTGCGACTCGGCGGCCTTGCGCTGGCTCTGGAAGGCGAACTCGTCTTGCTCCGCCCGGGTGATCCCGGCCTTC
>JBFXAS010000197.1:0-10377 GCA_050184075.1 Gemmatimonadales bacterium | reverse complement strand
TGCTGGCCGCCGAAGACCTCCACTGGCTCGATCCCTCGACGCTGGACCTGCTCGGTCTCCTGATCCAGCGCGCCGGATCGGCCCGGCTCCTGGTGGTGATGACCGCGCGACCCGGCTTCTCGCCGCCCTGGGAATCGCGGACCCGTCTCTCTCAGATCACCCTCGACCCGCTCGACCGTGAGGACGCCTCGACCCTGATCGCCAATCTGGCGTCGGGGCGGCTGCTCGACCCGAGCACGGCCCAGGCGCTGATCGACCGCTCCGACGGCGTGCCGCTCTTCGTCGAGGAGTTGACCCGCGCCGTGCTGAGCGCGGATCGCGCGGCGACGACGACCTCCGCCAGCATCCCCGCGTCGCTCGAAGACTCGCTCCGAGCGCGCCTCGACCAGCTGACCGGGGCCAACGAGGTGGTCCGCCCCGCGGCCGCGATCGGCCGCGAGTTCGCCTTCGACCTGCTGCTCGCGGTGACCGGGCTGGTCGAGACCACGCTGCGCGATCGGCTCGATCGGCTGGTCGACGCCGAGATCCTCGAGGTGCGAGGGATCTGGCCCAGAGTGAGCTACCTCTTCCGCCACGCGCTGATCCACGAGGCCGCCTACGGGTCGCTGCTCTCGAGCAAGCGGGCCGAGCTCCACCGGCGGGTCGCCGACGAGCTGACCGGACGGTTCGCCGAGCTGGCGGAGGCGAGCCCCGAGGTCACCGCGCGGCATCTGATGCAGGCCGGCGAGCGGGCCCGCGCCCTGGAGCTCTGGGAACGCGCCGCCGGCAAGGCCGCCGCCCGCTACGCGAACGCGGAGGCCGCGGGGCTCTACCGCCAGGCGCTCGACTGCCTCGATGCGCTGGAGGATGGCCCCGTCCGCCAACGGCGGGAGCTGGCCCTGCTCACGGCGCTCGCGCCGGCGCTCGTGGTCACCCAGGGCTACGGCGCCGAAGAGGTGGCCCGCACCTACGACCGGGCTCACGCCCTCTGCCAAGCGTTGGGCGGCGCCCAGCAGCTCTTCGGCACGCTCTGGGGCCTGGCCGCTTTCTATCAGGCGCACGGGCCGATCGCCCGCCTGCTGGAGATCGCCCGACAGATGGCCGACGAGGCCGATCGGGTCGGTGGCGTCGAGCTGATGATGGAGTCCCGCTTCGCCCTCGGCGCCGCGCAGCTGATGGGCGGCGACTATCCGGGCGCCGCCGCCGCGCTCGAGGAGGCCATCGCCCCCTGCCGGGCCGATGTCGCCCTCGCGGAAGCGACCTCGGGCGCCGGCTCGGTCCGCGGCACCAACCTGCTCTCCAATCTCGCCGTGGTACGCACATCCCAGGGCGAGGTGGAGGCCGGCCGCAGGCTCTCCGAGGAGAGCGTGACGCTCGCGCGGCGGATGAAGAACCCCTCCAATCTCGCGGCGGGGCTGATCTACGAGGCCTGGCGGGCGCAGCTGGCCGGCGACGTCGCGGCGACGAGGCGGGCCGCCGAAGAGGCGCTCGGCCTGTCCGCCGAATTCCCCTTCTGGGCCGCCTGGGGCACCGCGCTGCGGGGCTGGGCCGACGCCCGCTCGGGCCGGGCCGACGAGGGACTCGCCGCGCTCCGGGGGTCGATCGCCGCGCTGGAGCAGGCCGGGGTTCGAACCGTGAGCCCCTCGCTGCTCGCGGCGGAAGCGGACGCCCTCCTGGCCGACGGCCGGATCGAAGCGGGGCTCGAGGCCGCCGCCGGGGGACTCGAGGCGGCACGGGTCTCGGGCTCTCACGGTTGGGACGCCGAGTTGCTGCGACTGCGCGGAGAGCTCGAGCTGACCCAGCCAGGGGGCGAGGCGCGCGGCCGGGCCACGCTGGCAGAGGCCGTCCGGGCCGCGAAGGAACGAGGGGCTCTGCTCACGGTCGAGCGCGCCGAACGTCGCCTGAGCGGCACGCCAGATCGCTGATTTAGGACCAAATGGCCCTGTTGCGTGGTTGACACGACCCCCGCTGGGCGCTAATTCTCCCCGGCCAGCCCAAAGCAGATTCAGCCACACCGCAGGCCAACCTGCCACACCCGGAGGCCTCATGGCGGTAACCAACCTCACCCGTCTCGAACAGGCAGGCCTGGTCCACCCGAAGAAGCTCTCGGCCACCCACAAGCGGCGCCTCAAGAAGCTCACCCGGGGCGAGGTGGACGCGCTGATCCGGATCAAGCAGAAGCTCAAATTTTCGGGCATGCTCCACGGCAAGCGCGGCAAGGTCGACCCCGACACCTTCGTCTGACCGGGACGCGGGCCTCGACCCGCGCCCGTCCATACTCTCGAGGTCGTGCGGCGGATGGCGCGCTGCGCGGCCTCGGATCGTCTCCGCCCGGGATGCGCCGATGCCTCCAACCACCAGCCACAGCGAGCTGCTCGCCTTCAAGCTCGAGTTGACCAGCGACCCGTACGCCAGAGCCACCCGCCGACTCTGGAATCACCCGCGGCTGACCGAGCTCTTTCCCCGCTACCTGCTCCGCCTCTACGGCCTGGTGCGCACCGGCGTGCCGATGATGCAGGAAGCGGTGGATCGCGCGCGGGAGCTGCCGGCGAACGACCGCGTGGCGGCCGCGTTGATCGACTACTTCGAGCATCACATTCCCGAAGAGGTCGACCACGACGAGTGGCTGCTCGACGACATCGTCTCCCTGGGCTACGACGAAGCCGAGGTCCGCGGGATGATTCCCTCGCCGCTGATCGCCTCGGTCGCGGGCTCCCAGTACTACTGGATCCGCCACGTCCATCCCGTGGCGCTGATGGGCTACATCTTCCTGCTCGAAGGAAATCCGCCGACGGCCGAGCACGTCGAGCGGATCAAGGCGAGGACCGAGCTGCCGGAGACCGCCTTCCGCTGTCTGATGCACCACGCGATCGCCGACGTGGGCCACAAAGAGGAGCTCTTCGAGGCCTTCGACGCGATGCCGCTCACCGAACAGCAGGCCGGTCTGGTCGGATTGAGCGCCACCTGGTGCCAACACCTGCTGGCGCAGTCGCTCGACGAGATGATCGACCTCTTCGAGGCCGATCATCCCGCGCCGAAGCGGGCGGGCGCTAGGGCCAGAGCCAGCCGAACGCGCCCCCGGTCAGGAGCGCGTACCCGAGGCCGTCGAGCGAGCTCTTGAGCGTCGTCGTCCACGAGGTGCGGTACCAGATCGACCGCTGCCAGAGCGCGAGCGTGTAGGCCGCGAACGCGGTCGTCGAGGTGATCCGGAAGACCGCCAGATAGCCCGCCCCCTCGGCGAGTGGCGCCCGGCTCGCCAGGTAGGCCGCGAAGACCGACACCACCAAGGTGTAGACGAACCACTGGGCCAGCTGCTTCCCCATCCCCATGCCCATCCCCGAAGGGAACACCGTCATGAAGACGACCGGCCCCTGCTTGAATTTGCTCTGAAAGGCCTCGCTCTTCATCTCCGCGCCGCCCCGAGCGCAGGGCAGCGCATAGTCCCCCGGCGGCAGCGAGAAGCGGCGCATTGCCTCCATCAGCCCGTCCTCGTCCGGAACCTTCTTCCAGTCCGATTGATGGTGCGGCAGCACCATGTGGACGATCGAGCTGGCGATGAAGACCAGCACGGCCGAGAGCACGATCGGTATCCAGAGCGCGGTCAGGGAGACCATGGGACACCTCGTCTGTGGGGGGAGAGCGACGAAGAAACGGCTCGCTGACGGATTCCGCAAGAGACCTTCATCTCGGTACCGCCCGGCAACTCGACCCGGTCCCCGAGGACGCCAGCCAGGCGGGAGGCGGGCGGCAAAGCGCCTCCCGCCCCGCTAGAATCCCAGCCATGCGATACGCCTCCTTGACCCGCCGCATCGCCGGCGAGGGATCCGACGCCTGGGCCGTCCACGACCGCGCAGTCGCCCGTCAGATCCGGGGTGACGACATCATCCTCCTGAGCATCGGCGACCCCGACTTCGAGACTCCTCCTTCGATCCGCGAGGCGGCGCACGCGGCCATCGAGCGCGGGCGGACCCACTACTCGCCGAGCGGCGGCGAGCCCGCGCTCCTCGAGGCGATCGCCCGCGAGGCGACCGGCACACTCGGCCGGCCGATCGCGCCGGCCAACGTGGCGGTCTTTCCCGGCGCGCAAGCCACCCTCTACGCCCTGGCGCAGTGCCTCTTCGATCACGGCGACGAGGTGGTCGTCGTGGAGCCGACCTACGTCACCTACGAGGCCGTGATCGGTGCGCCCGGCGCGACCATGATTCAGGTGCCGCTCCGCCCCGAGCGGAGCTTCCATCTCGACCCCGACGACCTGGCCCGGGTCATCACGCCGCGCACCCGGGCGCTGCTGCTCAACTTCCCGCACAACCCGACCGGCTCGAGTCTCCGCGAGGCGGAGCGGCGTGCCGTGGCCGAGCTCTGCCGGCGCCACGATCTCTGGTTGGTCTCCGACGAGGTGTACGGCACCCTGGTGTTCGACGGACGGCACCAGAGCCCCGCCGGCTGGCCGGGCATGGAGGACCGGTCGGTGGTGGTCGGGAGTCTGTCCAAGTCGCACGCGATGACCGGCTGGCGCTGCGGCTGGGCGATCGGGCCGAGCGAGCTGATCGGCCACCTCGGCACCCTGGCCCGGGCGATGTTCTTCGGCGTCGCCCAGTTCATTCAGGACGCGGCCGCGGAGGCCGTCGCCGCCGGCGACCGGGAGCTGGCCGCGATCCGCGAATCCTACCGCGCCCGCGCCGCGCTGGTGGTCGACGCGCTCGGCCGGGTGCCGGGTCTCGAAGCCAGAATGCCCGACGCGGGGATGTACGTCTTCCTCGACGTTCGCGGTACCGGGCTCGACGGCAAGCGCTTCGCGGCGGAGCTGCTCGACCAGACCGGCGTGGCGGTGACGCCCGGAGAGGGCTTCGGCCCGAGCGGCGCCGGTCACGTCCGACTCACCCTCGGCACCGGCGACGCGCGGCTCATCGAAGCGTGCCGCCGGATCGAGGCCTGGCTCGCCTCCCGGCGGGCGGTGGAGCGCGCTACCGTCGACTGAGGATCCTCGTCAGCCGCTCGCCTTGGCGTGCACCGCGAACATCGCTCCCTGGGGGTCGACCGCCACCGCGACACGGTCTCCGCCCGGCACCTCCATCGGGCCGTGTACCACGGTGCCGCCGTTCGCGCCGATCAGCTTCACCGCCTCGTCGGCGCTCTCCACCATGGCGTACGGCAGCCAGGCCGGCATCGGGACCTCGGGCGGCATCTGGTAGATCCCGCCCATCATGGTCTCGCTCCGACCGAAGATCCGATAGACGCCCATCGGCCCCATGTCGAACTCGGTCTGGAGCGCCCACCCGAAGAGCTTCTCATAGAAGCCCAGCGCCGCCTCGGGATCGGTCGTCGCCAGCTCGCGCCAGGAGAAGTCGCCCGGCGTCGGACCGCCTTCGTGCCCGGGCGGATCGCCGGCAGGCTTGAAGACGCAGAAGACCGCGCCCTGCGGGTCCCGGAGCACTGCCACCCGGCCGACCATGGGAATCTCCCACGGCGCCTTGAGCACCGAGCCGCCAAGGGTCTCGACCGCGGCCGTGGTGCTGTCGACGTCCTCGACCCCGACGTAGCAGAGCCAGTGCGGTGGCGCGCCCACCGCCTTCACCTCGTCCGGCAGCGCCATGACTCCGCCGATCGGACCGGCGGGCGTCATCCAGAGGGTGTAGGCCTCGTCGCCGCCCCAGGTCTCTGTGCTCCAGGGAACGACCTTGGTGTAGAACGCCTGCGCCGCTTTGGGATCGGTCGTCATCAGCTCGTGCCAGACGAAGTCGCCGGCGAGTTCGCGCGAAGCCACGAGACGCTCCTGAGGTGTTGGTTCGATGGCTGATCGGACCCCTGCCCCTACGACCGGCCAGAAAGGGCGGTTTCCCCAGCCGCGGCCCCGACGAGGAGCCAACGCTCCGAGAGGGACGGCCTGCAGCGCGCTCGGACGGGTGTTACAATCCTGGCGTCACCCGCGTCTTTCCCGTCCGGCCTCTTCGCCCCGCGGCCCAAGCCCCGGGCCGCGCGATGCCGGGACCCCAACCGCCGATCGATGACGACCCTGACCGATATCCTCCTCCCGACCGACCAGACCGAAGGCACCAGCAACGTGGTCGGGGCCTGGTTCAAGAAGGTCGGTGACCCGGTGGTGGCGGACGAGCCGCTGCTCGAGATCACCACCGACAAAGTGACCGTGGAAATCGCCGCGCCCGCGGCCGGCACCCTGGTGGAGATCCTCAAGGCCGAGGGCGAGGAAGTCACCCCGGGCGAGGTGCTGGGTCGAATCGGCCCGGCCGGCGAGCAGGCCGCCACCGGCGCGGCCGCCGAGCCGACCCCGATCGTGGCGGCCCCGGTCACCAAGCGCACCGGCGAGATCCGGATGCCGGCCGACGGGCCGACCCTCGGACCCAGTCCCGCCGCGCGACGAATGCTGCGCGATCACGGGCTCGACGCCTCCGCGATCGCCGGCACCGGGCGCGGCGGACGGATTCGCATGGAGGACATCGAACGGCATCTGGCGAGCCGACCCGCGCCGACGCGAGCGCCCCGAGCCGCTTCGGCGCTGGCCAGCCGACGGGTGCCGCACAGCCAGATGCGGAAGAGCATCGCCGCCCACATGCAGCAGAGCGTGGCCACGGCCCCTCACGTCACCTCCGTGTTCGAGGCGGACCTGAGCGCCGTGATCGCCCACCGCGGCGCCCACAAGGCGCGCTACGCGGCGGAGGGCGCGAACCTCACCTACACCGCCTACTTCGTCCGCGCCTCGGTCGCGGCGCTCCAGGCCGTGCCCGAAGTCAACAGCCGCTGGCACGACGATGCGCTCGAGCTCTTCGGCGACTGCAACATTGGCGTGGGAACCGCGCTCGAGGGCGGCGGGCTGATCGTGCCGGTGCTCAAGGGCGCCCAGGCGCTCGACCTGCCAGAGACGGCCGCGCGGCTCCACGACCTGACCACCCGGGCGCGGAGCGGGGCACTCTCACCGAAGGACGTGCAGGACGGCACCTTCACCATCTCCAACCACGGTGTCAGCGGGAGTCTCCTCGCCGCGCCGATCATCATCAACCAGCCCCAGTCGGCGATTCTCGGGCTCGGCAAGCTCCAGCACCGGCCCGTGGCGGTCTTCAGGAACGAGATCCCCGAGCTGGTGGTGAAGCCGATGATCTACGTGACGCTCACCATCGACCACCGGGTGCTCGACGGCTTTCAGGCCAACGCGTTTTTGTCGAAGTGGGTCGAGGTGATCGAAGGGCCCTGGGCCTAGATCGCCTTGAAGTGCTCGAAGGGCTGCCGGCAGGAGTGGCAGACGTGGATCGACTTGCAGGCCGTCGCCCCGAACTCGCTCTCGCGTGAGGTGTTGCTGGAGCCGCAAAAGGGACACGGCACCGGCCGGGGCGGCGGCCCGAGCGGCACCAGCTCCTGGGTATCCGCCTGGCCGGGCGGCGCGATCCCGTAGACCCGGAGCTTCTCCCGCGCCTCCTCGCTCATCCAATCGGTGGTCCAGGCCGGCGAGAAGACCTTCTTGACCGCCACCTCGCGCCAGCCGCAACGGGAGAGCGTCTCGGTTATCTGCCGCTCCATCACCGCGAGGGCCGGGCACCCCGAGTAGGTCGGGGTGAGCCGAACCGTGATCTTCTCGCCCTCGAGCGTCACGCCCCGCACGATCCCCAGCTCGACGATGTCGATCACCGGCACCTCGGGGTCCTTGATCTCCCGGAGCGCCTCCAGCGCGCGCGCCTCCTCGGCGTTCCGCGCCAGCGCGGTGACGATCTCGTCGGACGTCCGATTCACCAGGTCGCTCCCGGATGCGAGCGGGCCACGATCTGCATCTCCGCCAGCATGTGCCCCAGATGCTCGGTGTGCCGCCCGCGCCGGCCGCCCGCCATCCGTCCCGGGCCCTCCGGCACGGTCAGCCCAGCCCGGGCGAAGGTCTCGTTCGCGATCTTCTCGAAGCCCGCGCGCTGCTCCTCGACACTCGGCAGGTGGCAGCTCGAGGCGAGCGCCTCGTCCACCTCGTCCCAGTGATAGAACTCCACGGTCCAGGGCCAGAGCTCGGTCAGCGCGGCCTCGACCCGGCCATGGCTCTCCTCGGTGCCGTCGCCCAGGCGGATCACCCATTCCGCGGCGTGGCGGAGGTGATAGCGGTTCTCCTTCGCCGCCTTCGCCGCGATCCCCGCCAGATCTTCGTTCTCCGCCTGCATCAAGCCGGCGAGATAGCCGTGGCTCCAGGCGGAGAAGAGGAACTGGCGCATCATCGTGAACCCGAAGTCGCCCGGGGGCAGCTCCAGCAGCTGGAGGTTCCGGAACCCGATCTCGTCGCGCCAGTAGGCGAGCGCGTCAGCGTCCCGGCCCTTCCCCTCCACCGAGCCGGCCAGGTCGAGGAAAAGCTGCGCCTGCCCGATCAGGTCGAGCGAGACGTTGGTGAGCGCGATGTCCTCCTCGAGGATCGGGCCGTGCCCGCACCACTCCGAGGTGCGGTGGCCGAGCACCAGGCGATCGTCGCCGAGACGGAGCAACAGCTCGAACAGCGGCGGAGTCGTCATCAGAACACCTCCACCCCGCGAGGCGTCTTGTAGAACTGCGGATGGCGGTACGGCTTGTCGTTGCCGGGATCGAAGAACGGCCCGGCGTCGCCCGGCGCCGAGGCGACGATGGCGGCGCTCTGCACCACCCAAAGACTCACCGCCTCGCCCCGGCGGGTGTAGACGTCGCGTGCGTTCTGGAGCGCGATCTCCGCGTCGGGCGCGTGGACGCTGCCCGCGTGCTCGTGCGGCTTACCGCCCGGGGGCTGGGTGAAGACCTCCCAGAGCGGCCACTGACCCACCTCGTTGGTCGGCTTTGCCGTCATGGTTCCTGGCTCCGTCAGGCCGCCGCGATGGCGGCGGGTGCGTGCTTGGCGGCATACGCGGCGGCCGCGTCGCGCACCCACTGACCCTCTTCGTGCGCTTTGCGACGGGCCGCGATCCGCTCGTGGTTGCAGGGACCGTTGCCACCGATCACCTGATAGAACTCGTCCCAATCGATCTCGCCGAAGAGCCAGTTCTTCGACTCCTCGTCGTAGCGAAGCTCGGGATCCGGGAGGGTCAACCCGATCGCCTGGGCCTGCGGCACGGTCAGATTCACGAACCGCTGCCGCAGCTCGTCGTTGCTCTTCTGCTTCACCTTCCAACGGAGCAGATCCTTGCTGTGCGGGGATTCGGTGTCGTGCGGCCCGAACATCATCAACGAAGGCCACCACCAGCGGTTCACCGCGTCCTGAACCATCTCGCGCTGGGCCGGCGTGCCCCTGGCGAGCGTGGCGCAGAGCTCGTACCCCTGCCGCTTGTGGAAGTTCTCTTCCTTGCAGATCCGAATCATCGCCCGCGCGTACGGCCCGTAGCTCGCCTTCGCCAGCATGGTCTGATTGACGATCGCCGCGCCGTCCACCAACCAGCCGATGACCCCGATGTCCGCCCAGGCGAGCGAGGGATAGTTGAAGATGCTGGAATACTTCGCCGTGCCGTAGAGATACTGGTCGATCAGCTCGGCCCGATCGATGCCCAGCGTCTCCGCGCCACAATAGATGTAGAGCCCATGCCCACCCTCGTCCTGCACCTTGGCCAGGAGCGCCATCTTGCGCCGCAGGTTGGGCGCCCGGGTGACCCAGTTGCCCTCCGGCAGCATCCCCACCACCTCCGAATGGGCGTGCTGCGACATCATCCGGATCAGCTGCTTCCGGTACTTGGCCGGCATCCAATCCTTGGGCTCGATGGTCTCACCCCGGTCGATCCTGGCGTCGAACACGGCCATCAGCTTCGGATCCTCGGCGGGGGCTATGGTGTCTCGTGGTGTCATGGCAACCTCGTGGCGACGACAGTAATAGGACCTGCCAAGAGAAGGTAACTCTCGGCCGGAAAACGTCCAAGTGATGGTCCCGCTTGACTTTAGAGTTTTTTCAGACTTACACCGAGTGAAAGCCCGCGGTTTCGGACCCCCTCCGAGCCCCGAAAGGGCGCCACCGGCGGCCGGGCCGGCCAACCCGGTGGCCCGGACCCCGGCCCCGGTTCATATTGCGGGCCGTTTGCCCCATCCCACTTCCGGAGACCCGATGACGTCCGATCCGACCCGCCAGGGCGAGGTCACCAGCGCCGTCGCCGAGGGCGTGGCCACGGTGACCTTCGGCCACCCCAAGAGCAACTCGCTGCCCGGCGCCGTGCTGGGCCGGCTGGCGGACGCCATCACGGCGGCGGGAGCCGACCCGGCGGTCCGGGTGATCGTGCTCCGGAGCACCGGCACGGGAGCCTTCTGCGCGGGCGCCTCCTTCGACGAGCTGCTCGCCGTGAAGGACCCGGCGGGCGGCCAGCAGTTCTTCAGCGGCTTCGCGAAGGTGATCCTCGCGATGGTCCGAGCTCCGCAGTTCGTCGTGGCCCGGGTCCACGGCAAGGCGGCCGGTGGCGGGGTCGGGCTGAT
>JBFXAS010000196.1:0-10419 GCA_050184075.1 Gemmatimonadales bacterium | reverse complement strand
CGCCGGTCTGCCACCGGTAGGCCACCCGCACCCGACCCTGTCCCTCCGGATCGGACGAGGTCTCGACCACCTCCCCGGTGACCGGCCCGTCGAGCACCCGACGGGGCGGCGCGGACAGGTTGGAGTAGTTCTTCCAGGGCGTCGCCACGAAGCGGTTAAGGTAGTGCTGGTCGTGGAACTCGTGGGTCACCTTGATCAGGCCGAGCCGACCCGAGGTCGGGAGCCGGAAGTCGGAGCCTTCCACGAGGTTCACGAGATCACCGGCGAGCAAACCGGGTTTGCCCGTCGCGCCGTGGACCAGCACGGCGGCGCCGATGGCGCGCTCGCTCTCGAGCTTGAGCATCTGCTTGAAGTCGGCGTGGCTCGAGGCCCGGCCGGTGGGCTCGATGAAGAGCGGGTCGCCGCCGTCGCCGAAGCCGCGGGCGATCTCGTTCAGGGTGCTCACCAGGCGGCTGGCGCCGCCGATCGTGCCGGGCGCCTGCCGGACGCCGTGGTGGCGGTGGGTGCTCTTGTCGACCGGGCTGTAGCTCGCCCCGGTGATGCCGTGGTTGACCGGCGCGGCATGGGCGCTCACCTCCAGCAGCGACTCGCCCCAGATCAGCTCCCAGCCCTTGTCCTGGAACTCCGAGCGGATCTCGACCGTCGGCCCGGTGGTCACCAGGAAGCAGCCGTGCTCGTCCGCGAGCCGGCGCAGGAAGTCGAGCTCGCTCTCGCCCCATTGCACGTAGTCGAAGGGGCCGGGCTCCCGGCGGGGCTGCCCCACCAGCCGGACGCCGAGCCGGCCGGCGATGCTGCCTAACGTCGACTCCGGGTAGTACACCGCCTCGGTGAACTCGTGGCGGACCGAGGGTGAGACCGCGTTCAGGACGAAGCGCGCCCCGAAGTGGAGCAGGTGACTCTGCGACCCGTCCTCGACCCGCCCCTGGAAGATCTCGATCGGCTCGCCGTCGTCCTCCCGCACGGTCACGCTCACCGGTTGGCGCAACACCTCCTCGAGCGCGAGCGGTTGCTCCCGATCGCGGGTGAACTCGATCATGGCGTAGGTGTGCTGCCCCAGCTCCTGCGTCACCACGAGGCGTTCCAGCTCGCTGTTCTGGAGCCGGAGCTCGCCGATGGTCACGTTGACGTTGACTTTCATGACACCCTCCCGCGACGGGCGCTCAGCCCGCGGCCATCTCGCCGAAGATGGAGCGGCCGTCGGGGCCGACCATCGTGAGCCGGAAGACCCGGCGCCCGTCGGAGGCGAACCCGCCGGTCGCGAGCGCCTGGACCGAGTACTCCGAGATCCCCAGCTTCGTGAGCGCGGCGTTGACCGCGTCCTTGAGCCCCTCGTGATCCTGTCGATCCCGCTGCGCCGCCTCGATGAAGCTCTCGTAGAGCCCGAACCAGGGCGCGTGCGGCCAGCCTCTCGTGCTGGTGCCGGCCATCACCCGGATGATCGCGAGCACGCCGTCGAAGAGCTCGCCCTGCACCAGGGAGCCATCGGGCGCCACCCGAATCGGAAAGGCCGTGGATCGCATGGCTCGTCGTCACTCCAGTGGCCGGAGGCGGAAAGCGGGACAGGGTTCGTTCGATCCCCTGTCCCGCCGTCCGTCCCGGGCCGGGAACGCCTACTTGGTGAACTTGTGCTTGGTCACGTTGGTCTCGTCCACCGCGACCACCAGCTCGATCTTGAGCAGGTTCTTCAGCCCGATCTGCGACTCCGTGCTGGTCTCGCCGCCGTACACCGGGTTGCCGACTTCGAACTTCGAGATCCAGCCCATGAACTCGACCGCGTGCAGCACCTTGTCGGCCTCGTCCATGTAGTAGGTGATCTCGCACTTGTGGAGCGGGTCCTTGGACTCGGTCGCGATCTTCCAGAGCTCGATCTGATGCGCCTGGCTCAGGTTGTCGATCACGCTGGCGTCGAGCCAGATCTCGGCCCGGCCGATCATGGAGTCGCCGATCCGCCGGCCGACCTGGTTGGCGTTGCGGCTGATGTGGTAGTTCGCCTGCACCGGACGGAACTCGATGCTGTCGATCTTGACCTTGACGCGATTGTAGGTGGCCATGATGTGCTCTCTCCCGAGCTAGCTGTCGATCGATGACTTCAATTGAGCTTCTACCGATCGAAGCGACGGGGCCGATCGGTTTCCCTCACCCGGCCCTACAGGCCGAGTATCGTCTTGATCTTGCCCAGGAGGGAGCCCTCGCCGGGGGCCTCCGCGGACGGCGCCGGCTGGGCCTGCTCCGCATCGACGGCCGGGGCCGGGGGGAGCTCCGGGGCCGCCGCGGCCGCCGCGGCCGCCTGCCCAGCGGGCGCGGCCTTGGGCTTGGCCGGCCGGAACTCGAACTCGGGGTCCCGCTCTTCCCGGGGCTTGGCCCGGGCGGAGAAGCTCAAGACCGACATCCGGGTCTTGTCGCCACGGGCCAGGTGGCCAGAGCCGTCCAGCTGGCGGTTGACCCGGACGTTGCCCCGCTCGGACTCGGAGTAGCGCAAGTCCCGCTTCGGGCTCCCGTCGGCATCTGGGTCCGGTCCCTCCTCGGGCACCTCCGGGTCGTCGGCCATGGATCAGCCCTCGCCGCCCTTCTTGAACTCGGGCGTGTCGATCTTGAGCTCGAAGGTCTCCGCTGGGCCGACCGGGAGCACCTCGAGATTGATGTCGAGGACGCCCTGCGCGAACTTGTCCTCGTCCATGTCGATGTCCATGCTGTACTTGTAGATGGTGCCGTTCTTCAGCTCCTCCTCGAGGAACTCCTCGATCGGGTTCCGAACCTGCTCCTTGACCAGATCCCGGGTCAGCCGCTGCTCCGCCACCCGGCGGAGATAGACCGCGATCCGCCGCTCCAGATAGCGGAGCACCCGGTACGAGGTGAAGAATTTGAGGACGCCCTTCGGGTCTTCGGCCTGGGTTCGGCTGCCCACGAAGCAGAGCTGATTCGAGTCGTCCCGGATCATGCAGAGCACCTGCCGCTCCATCGTCAGGTGCTCCATCTGGGAGATCCGGGGCTCGACCCGCGACTTCTCCACCCCGCGGATCTGGCCGAAGATCATCCCCACCGGGCCCTGGGCGATGCCCCCGCCGGTGGTCCGGTCGGTCCGCGCCAGGCAGCCGGCGAAGACCATCGAGGCCGGCGCGTAGAGATCCGGATCGTCCGACTCCCCGTCCGGGTCCGGCTTCTCGAACCAGTGGCGGTCGCGGAGCTTCACGTGCCCGGCGATCACCACGTCGGCGGCGGCCCGATCCTCGGGGCGCTTGAGGAACTCGTAGGCACCGCCGTCGGTCCGGAACTGATCCGAGAGCTGTTTGAAGCTCTTGTCGTCCTTCAGGTCGCCGATCAGCAGCATGCCCCACTGACTGGCCATGTCCTCGAGCCGCTTGCGGACCGAGTCCTGCACGTAGCCGGGCACCACCAGGTTGCAGATGAACTGCCGGAAGTTGAAGCTGTCGTTCCGGCTCTGGATGAACTCGTCGAGCGCGACGATGGTGGAGCTGTTGACGTCGCTGGTGATGGCCTTGGTGTCGGCGTTGAAGATGTAGAACTCGACCGGGGGCCGCTGCTGGTTGTCGCGGACCTCGTTGTTCTCGAAGAAGAGCTGCAGCTGCCGGTAGCTCCGCTCGATCGGGCGAATCTTCTCGTAGATCTGGGCCAGCACGTCGTCCCGCACCGACTCGAGCTGCTTGATCTGGGCATCGAGCTTCTTGAGCGCGGCGTCGTAGCTGTCGGTCGGGCTGAGCAGGCCGGAGAAGTCGGTGACCCGCTTGAGGAACTGCCCCGCCGTCTCGGCGGTGAACATCTCGGTGAGCGCGGTCTTGGCCGGCGCCGGATGGATGACGTTGAAGATCTCCTCGATCGCCTTGCTCGCGCTCTTGGTGGCGATGATGTCCTGAGCGGTCTTGACCTCGCTCATGCCTCACCTCCCGAAATCTTCTTGAGCGCGTCCTGGAACTGGGCGACCGCCTCGATGATCTCCTTGCGCTGGTCCTCGTTGTCCCAGGCCCGCCGGACCGAGAGCACCGAGAAGCGCTCCCGCATCCGGTGGAGCAGGTCGATCTGGCTCTGGAGGTCGGCCAGGTCGTTCCGCTTCCCCGGCTCCCGCGAGCCGATCTTCTTGGGGTCGAAGTCCTTGAGGCTCTTGAACTCGAGCTCGGCGACGAACTCGGTGCCTTCCTCGCCGACGTTGGTCTTGAAGTCCAGCTTGGGCTCGAACTTCTCGAAGGCCTCGGCCAGGCTCGACACCTTGGTCGGGGTTTCGTCCTCGCCGCATTCCTCGCCGACCCGGTCCACCGTCATCGGGAGAATCGAAGTGGTGGTTTCGGTCGGCACCTGGCGGGGTGCCTGCTTGACACCGGCGCGGGTGACTTTGACGACTGGCATGAAGCTCGTTCTCCGGAAAAGTCAGAGGCGCGGAGGCCCGCGCGAGGCTTTGGGCCGCCTGACTAGATACTGTCGATCTGGCGGTCCCGCAAGAGTTTGGAGCGCTTCCACGACGAGGGTCGACCCCGATTCCGAGCGCCCGGAACGAGCGCCGAATCAGGTCGTCGACCGCCTGGCGCCCGAAGCCGTGACGTCGGTCGGCCGGCGAGGCGGAGCCTCCTGCACGTCGGTCCGCAAGCCTCCGACCACCTTCGGAGCCCTCTTCTTCGGCGCCGCGTCCGCCGCGGCCGCGGGCACGATCGGCGGCCAGAGGAGCCGCGGCACCACCAGCCAGAGCAGCCCGATCAGCACCAGCGCGAACAGGACGAGCGGGATCCGCCTGTCTAGAAAGCGACCTCCGACGGCCGCTTCAATCAAACCGGCCGGAACCAGCCCGGGCGTGGCGATTCCCGAATAGGCCGGCAGGGCAACGACCGGGGGCCGCCACACCGCGAGCGGGAGGTCGAGCACGCCCGAGCGATGCTCGACCGCGGCCCGTGCCCAACCCCGGCCCAACTCCTCCCGCCCGCCCCGCGCGACCCGGAAGACGACCTCCCAGCCGGAGGCCAGCATCTCCCGGGCCGCGGTGAGCGGCTCGGCCAGTCGGTAGGCGTCGAGCGGAACCACGCTGCTCCGGCCGCGCTCGCCGGCCAGGACTCGAAGGGGACGCGGGTCGACCCGGCTACCCACCCCGACGATCGCCGTGACGACGGCGCTCCGCCCGACCGCGTCGGCCGCCGCCGCGAGCCCGGCCGGCCCATCGAGAAGTCCCGGGTCGTCCTCCGAGCCACCCACGTCGTTGTCGCCGTCGGTGAGCACGATCAGGAGCGCTGTGGCTTCGCCCTCGAGACCGGCCATCTCGGCCTCGAGCCGCCGGATCCCGGCGCGGACCGCGCTGTAGAGCCCGGTGTTCTCCCGGTCCGGGTCTGGGAGCGCCTCGACCTGAGCCACCGCGTCGCCGGGGACGACGAACGGCACGCCCTCGATCCGGGCCTCCACGGACCGGCTGCCGAAGGGCGCCACCGCAACCCGGACCTGCTCGCCACCCAGCGCGCCGAGCGGGCGCAGCAGGTTGTCCTTGATCACCAACTTGGCCACGCCGATGCCGAGATTGCGCATACTCCCGCTCACGTCGACCAGGAGCAGCACCCGGGCCGGTCTCGGGCTCAGGGCCACCGTCCGGCGGCCGAAGCCCGGCGCCGCGCTTTCCCGGCCGAAACGCACCTGCCAGGAGGTGTCCGCGCCCGCCATCGCATTCACCCGGATCGCGGCAGCGGGAGCCAGGTCGACGACGGTGGTGAGACACGGGAGCGCGATCCCTTCCGCGCAGCGCACCAGCAGCAGCTCGGGCGCGTCCTGCGCGGTCGCCCGCTGGCCGGCGACCGCGACACCGACGAGGAGCGCCACGACCCGGCGAAGGGCGCTCATACCGCCGCCTCCGGAAAGCGCCGGAACCGGAAGCGCTGCTCCCCCACCTCGATCACGTCTTCGTTGACCAGCTCGGCCGGCTTGGCCAGAGGCACCGCTGCGAGGCTCGCCGGGTCGCCGCCCCGGCCGGTGGGCACCACCGTCAGGCGGCCGCCCGCCGCCTTCACCTGGAATCGGCGGCCGAAGCGGTTGGTGGCGTCGTCGGTCACGTGCCACTCCCGGTGGCGGAGCAGCCCCGGCGAGCGGCCGGCCACGGTCTCCAGCTCGATCGTGCCCAACGCCCGGTTCGAGCGGCCCAGCCCGTAGCCCAGGGCCGCGCCCAACAACCCGAAGCCGACCAGCTGCCAGAGCTCGGTCGGGCCCGGCAGCGAGAAGACCAGCCCGCCCACCACCCCGGCGGCCAGTCCAAAGAAGAGCCCGTCGAGCGAGCGGCGGCGGTCGCGGCCCCACCAGGCAAAGCCGAGCAGCGCTCCGGTTACCCCGCCGGTCAGGCCCCAGACCACAAGCCGCGCGAGGATGAATCCCTGCCGGGTGTTGGCCAGCCCGCCGATGCCGGCGAGAAAGAGGCCGACCAGGGCGCCGAGGACCGCGCCCACGAGGCCGAGGGCCAGACCGAGCGCGGCCGCGCCGACCGCCTGCTCGCTGCGGCGGAGCGCAGCCAGCCCAACGACCAGCGCCCCGACCGAGGCGCCGAGCAGCCCGGCGACAACGAGGTCGAGCGCGCCGTAGCTCACCAACACCTCGCCCAGGTCCGTGAAGAGCGATCCCAGGAGCCAGGCGAACGTGGCCCCGGTGAAGCCGGCCAGCGCACCGATATACGAGCCCTTGGGCAGGAACGGCCGCGCCGGGGGCTCCTGCCGGACGGCCGCGCGGGGCGCAGGCCGGCGCATCTTGAGCTCGACCGGATAGAGCGGGCTCAGCCCCGCGGCGGCCGGCGACGCGGTCGGGTCCACCTCGCGCCCGTTCCAGATCACCGCGAGGCGATCCTCCGGCCCACCCTTGAGGATCACCCCCCGCTGGCGCAGCTCCTCCAGCACGTGATCGACCTGGGGGCCGATCGGCCGGTCGTCGTCGAGGGTGAACGGCACCCGCTCGAGGCCCCGGTCGGTGACGAAATCGACGTGATAGGTCGGCATGGTGGTCGGGTTGAGGGGCTAGCGCCCCGTCTCGCGGAGCAAGACGATCCGCCAGGCGCCGTTGGAGTACTGGATCGTCCCGTCGCTCGCGATGTTGACGGCAAACGGATCCCCGCGCTCGGGCCGAAAGCTGAGCGAGACGGTGAACCTCGCGCTGGCGACGTCGCCGTCCTCGCTGATCGACCCCACCGAGAGCACCGCCTTGAGATCCTTGACGTCCGGACCGAAGAGGTCCCTCCACTGCTGCTCGCGCTCGGCCGGCATGGCCGGGTAGATCGCCTTGAGCCGGGCCAGGCTCTTGTCGTTGATGGCCTGAACGTAGCCGGTCAGCACCTGGCGAATCTCTGGCAGCCGGCTCGGCCTGGCCTCGGGCGCCGGAGGCGGGGGGGGCGGCGGTGGGGGCGGCACCGGATTCGGCGTCGGCGTGACCGGAGACCGGCTGGCGCTGTCCGCCGGCGGGGTCGCGGGCGGCGGCGCCGGCGCCGGCGGCGGCGGCTGGCTGGCCCGACTCCGGGCTTCCTGAATCTGCCGGAGCAGCCCCCGGGCTTCCGGATTGGACCGGTCGAGCCTCAGCACCGCGTTCAGCTCGCCCTCCGCCCGGGAGAGATCACCGCTCCGGACCGCGAGGCTTGCGGCCGCCAGCCGTCTCGCGATCTCGGCGCCCGGATCGGGCGCGGTCGGGGGTGCCGGGCCGGTATCCACCGGCAGCGGCGCTCCGACCGCGGCGGAATCGGCGGCGGCCACGACGGGCGGCGTGACGGTCGAGTCTCTGGCGCCGCTCTCGGAGCTCGGCGTCTTCCAGAGCACGGTCATGATCGCCACCACGGTGAAGACCGCCGCCGTGGCGAGGATCCCGATCAAGGCCGTCTTCCGCCGCGTGGCCCGCCGGCTGTCGACGTCGGTGATCTTGACCGGGGGCTGGCTCACCCGAGAACGGCGCGGGGTGAGGCTGGCCGAGGCAGCCGGGCTGGCGTCCTTCCGGGCGAGCGCCGCCAGGAAGCCGCGAACCGGATCGTCGTCGGGCAGCGCTTCGCCGCCCAAGGCCGAGACGGCGTCGGCGAGGGTGGGCCAGCGATCCTCGGGCCGCTTCGCCAGCATCCGGAGCACCGCGCGGTCGATCTCCTGCGGCACGTCCGGACGGAGCTCGCCGATCGGCTTCGGGGTCTCCTTGGTGATCGCCAGCGCGAGCGCCACCGCCGATTCCCGCTCGAAGGGCGGCTTGCCGGTGAGCAGCTCGTACGCCACCGTGCCCAGCGAATACTGATCCGATTGCGCCGTCAGGCTCTCGAGCCCGGAGCACTGCTCCGGGCTCATGTAGAGCGGCGTGCCCATCGGTCCGACGGTCGCGCTGGTGTTGAGGTCCATCACCTTCGCGATCCCGAAGTCGGTGACGATGGCGTTGCCGTCGCCGTCGATCATGATGTTGGCCGGCTTCACGTCCCGGTGGATCACGCCCGCCCGGTGCGCGTGCGAGAGACCCGCCGCCGACTGATACATGATCGACTGCACCGCGGCCACCGGCAGCGGCCCGAACTCGCGGACCACCTGCGCCAGCGACTGGCCCGCGATGTACTGCATCGCGAAGAAGTGGAGGTCGTCGGTGGCCTCGACCGCGTGCACGGTCACCACGTTGGGGTGGTGGAAGGAGGCCATGGTGCGGGCTTCGCGAAGGAAACGGTCCACCAGGGCGTCGTCGAGCAGGAAGCTCGGCCGCATCACCTTGATCGCGACCTTGCGGTGGAGCGCGGTCTCGTGGGCCAGGAACACCGCGGCCATCCCGCCCCGGCCCAGCTCCTTCAGGACCTCGTAGCGACCGGCCGTGATCTCCTTGAGCCGCTCGGCCAGCTGCTTCCAGCCGGCGTCGCCACCGAGTCGGCGGCCCCGCCGCTCCTCCGTAGCGAGGTCGGGTCGGGGCTGGCCGCACTTGGGACAGAAGCGCTCGATCTTGGCCAGCTCGCGCCCGCACCCCGTGCACGGAACCGGCACCTCGCCGACCTGAGTGCGGAGCGAGGTCTCGTCGGCCGGCGTGGCGCTCGGCGGCGTGGCGACCGCCACGGCGGACTCGGCGCGGCGGCCGCACGACGGGCAGAAGCGCTCGCCATCGAACAGCGACTCGCCGCAGTGGGTGCAGGAGAAATCGTGATCCATCATCCGGTGGCGGCGGGGACCGCGCTCAGCGCTCCAGCTTGCGCGCTTCTTCGGCGGCCTGACGGTGTCCGAGCGCCGCGGCCTTCTTGAACCACTCCAAGGCCAGCTCCGGCGACTTGGCCACCCCGCGCCCGTCCTTGTACATCCGGCCGAGCAGATAGCCGGCCTCGGCGTCTCCCTTGGCGAACCCCTCCTCGTAGAGCTTGGCGGCGGCCGCCTCGTCCTTGGAGACTCCGCGGCCCCGCTCGTAGAGCCGCCCGAGCTGACGGGTCGCCGCGGCGCTGCCCTTGTCGGCGGCGCGGCGGTAGTAGTCGGCCGCCTGGCTCTCGTCCTTGCTGACGCCGTCGCCATTCTCGAGCGCGACGCCGTACTCGAGCAGCCCTTCGCGGCTGCCCTGATTGGCCGCCATCGAGAACCAGCGCGCCGACTCGCGCTCGTCCTTCTTCACGCCGAGCCCGTTCCGATAGAGGTAGCCGAGCCGGACCTGCGACTCGACGTCGCCCGCGGCCGCGGCCTTGGCGTACCAGCTGGCCGCCTGGGCGCGATCCTGCTGCACGCCGTTGCCGAGCTCCCGCATCCGGGCGTAGAGCCGTTGCGCCTCGCGCCCCCCGGCGTTGGCCTCGGCAAGGCAGAGATCGGCCGCCCTGCCCCAGTCGCTCCGTGCGAACGAGCGGGCGCAGGTCGCGGTCGGCTGCGGCGGCGGTGGCGGCGGCGGCGCTGGGGCCGGCGCCGGCGACGGCTCGGTCGGGATCGTGGGGGACCACGCCAGGGTGCGACCGCGGCTCACCGTGACCCGCTCCGTCACGGGTGGCAGACCGGCGACCACCAGCGAGAGCCGGTGACGACCGACCGGCAGTCGGATCGAGCTGCCGCGCACCGGCGTGCCGTTGACGGCGAAGACCGCGCCGGACGGGAGATTGACCGCGAGGCGCACCACGCCGGAATCGACCGGGGTCACCACCGGCGGCGGAGGCGCAGGGGCCGGCTCCGGGGGCGGGGTGACCGAATCGCCCTCGGGGCCGAGCGAATCCGGGTCCGGCACCGGGCTCGGATCGACCGGGGTCTGCCCGCCCAGCTGCGACGGGGCCGGCGCGGGCACCGGATCGCCCCCGCCGCCCCCAAACGCGAGCCAACCGACCAACACCAGGGCCAGCACCCCCGCGCCCCCCAGGATCAGCTTGAGCGGAGGACCAGACCGGGCTCCGCCGGCCGCACGATCCGGCGCGGGCGAGGGCCCCATCGGCATCGACGGCGCAGCGCTCGCCGGCGGAGGAGGCGGAGGCAGGGGCTGCTGCACCGAGGGCGGCCC